>JANNAM010000179.1:0-98029 GCA_031384415.1 Bacteroidota bacterium | reverse complement strand
AGGACACAAAAAATAAAATCAGCTATGACGCTGGTAAGACCGTTAAGTCTTCTATGTTTTCTGCTCCACTGAACAACAGCAAAACAATTATTCAAGAAAGCAAAGTTGCAAATACAAAACGTTTTTTAATTCCTTATGTGCATGACATGGGTAGTAAAATATTTAAATACAAATTAGTGGAGGAGGAATTTAGTGGTCAACCAAAAAACTATGAATACATTATTTCAAAAGCTGAAATGGGGACGAATATGGATTTGTTTACATTGCCAATGAAAAATGATGACATAGTTTATTTTGACCCTGCAACCAATTCAGTAAATGCAGGTAAATTACAATTAAAGTACGATGGTAAAATAGTAAGTGCTAATGCTAAGCTGGGCAATGTATTTGGCTATCCAAGCCCCGACAATCCACCTGCGGTTGGAGGATTTTGTATTGACCATTGGTGGATTACTTATGATGTTGAAACTGGACAAATTATTTCTATAGAGTATATGGGAAGTGATTGTTATGGTTGTTTGGAAACAGGAAATTGTGGAGGAGGTGGTGGCGGAGGAGGAGGCGGTAATCCCCCCTCTCCAGAGGAAATATGTCAAACAACATTGAATAATATTATAAATTCAGCACAACCATCTTCTGAATTGATTTCTGAAATACCGGAAAATGAAACAGCCCTTACAAGAGATGTTATGTATAAATGGAAATGCGTAAATGCTTCGACATGGAAAATCAGCAGTATCGAGAAGGGAACTCATAAAAAAGTACATAAATTGTGGGAATGGGAATCTTTAACACATATAAATACAACTCTGGAAGGAACTTTGGATGGGGGAACAATTACTCATACTTTAGTATATGCTAACCCTATTTTAGGGCAATATAATTCTGTAATGAATGAGGAAAATAATATAACTGCTTCAGTGACCATTGGTCCTGCACCTTGTTCTACTACTTGGTCATTAAATTCATCATGTAGTTTTAATTCAAATGGTAACAATTATGTTATTCAAGGATATTAAAAGTAAAATTAAGCATATCGCAATGTTATTTTTTATTATGCTGCTTGTGATATGCTTAATTTTTTTTGATGGTTGCGTGAGTGAGAAAAAAAGCGCTAAAGGGGATATTGAAGGGTTATCTTATAGGTCTAATGTGCCGGTTGTGACAACTGACAAAGGATTAATAAATATAACTGACAGCATTGCATTGTTTTATTATGGCGATTATATTCTTAATAAACTTCCATATAAACAGTTAGACGAAAATTTGAAAATTAATGAAACCTCAATAAAAAATGTATTTGAGATAGAGGACAGTATTAAATCTACTCAAATACTTTATAAATACGTTACATACAAAAAAAGTGGGAAGTTCTGTTACTTTTTTAAAGATTTAGCTGCAAGTATGTATGAAAAAAGAACACTAGTAGATTCATTATTGCAAGCAAGGTTTTTCAGTGATTTTAAAATAAGTGAAGTTTTAAAATCAACAGATTCATTAAAGGAGTATATAGATGTTAAAACCGGGGATTTAATAAAAACGTTTTTGCCTAAAACTTCATGGGAAAATGGCGATACTTTAGTATTATACTTTAACAAGGCATATAAGAATTTTACTTTCACAATGTCAAAAGAGATTGATAGTGTATCGCCTGATTTTAAATTGTATAAAATCCGGATTCCTTGCAATGAAAAATATTCTGAAACATACAAAATGGTTGTTCCCAAACGGGAATTTTTATTTGAAATCAGAGAATTGACTGTTAATAATGAGAGGGAAATAATTATTTTTTTCGATAGGATTAAAAAATGGCTGTAAGAAAAAGCTGAATATTCATAAATTGGTTACTGATAAATTAAGATAAGTTCTTCCCCTTAAAACTCCACGTCACCAAAAACTCAGCCACCACTTCACCAGCTTCATTGGTGCCGGTGCTTTTTGCAGTCACAATTTTTCCTTCGCCGCTAAAAATGGCATCTTCAATGGTTTGCTTAATCATCAGCCCGTCCACACATTCAAATTTTGTGCGGCCCACTGCTTTCTTTATAAAGTTGCCTTCGGTTTTAAGCACCAGCATGCTTACCGGCGGGTTGCGCTTGTAAATGTGTGCCAGGGCCAATACACCCGTACTCATTTCGGCAGCCATGCTAAGGCAGGCAAAATAAGTACTCTTAAAAGGATTTTGGCTAAACCATTTGTAAGGAACAGTAACAACGCATTTCTTTTCATCGGCATAACGAACCCTTACACCGCTGAAAAAAGCGCTGGGCAATTTGCTTAATAAAAACAACCGGAACTTAAGCGGATGTTTTACAAGCTGGAGGAATTTATTGGGGTTACTCATTTATAATTTTAGATTTTTGATTGCCGATTTAAGATTTCCTTCAATTTGGGTTTGCATTTATAAATCTAAAATC
Organism: Bacteroidota bacterium; assembly: GCA_031384415.1. Lineage (GTDB taxonomy): Bacteria > Bacteroidota > Bacteroidia > Chitinophagales > Chitinophagaceae > Ferruginibacter. The sequence goes on along the minus strand of JANNAM010000179.1, from coordinate 95,612 downwards.
TCAAATCTGCAATCGCCAATTGCTTAATCTCCATACATCTTCGGGTTCAGCGCCCTGGGGCTCCACATTTCTAAAAATGCCTGCACCTGTGCCCTGTCATAACTTTTATTGCCGTCTTCCAGGTATTCGCTGTTTTGTGTATTCAGGCGTTTGCCATCTCCATCCAAAATAATGAATACCGGAAAACCAAAACGCTGTGGATAGCCGTATTTGGCAAATGTTTTTTTGTTTTCGTTTTCCTTGCTCCAGTTAAGATGATACCAAACAAAATCGGCCTTAATAACTGAATCTATTTTGGGGTCGGCTTTGCAAAACCTTGCAAACTCGATGCACCAGCGGCACCAGTTTCCTCCCGCCTGTATCAATACATATTTTTTTTGTGCCTTGGCTTTTTTAACAGCGGCAGCAATATCCTTTTCGGCGTTGGCAGCAGGATTGTACAATTTTGGTTCCTGGGTAAAACCTGTTACCGTTAAAAAAAGAAACAGGGAAATTAAAATTGCTTTTTGCATAACATAATTAAAGTTTAATAGTAGTAGAATTGTTGAAGTGAGTGACACAACAATGTAAAATAGAATTACAAATGTTTGTTCCCCCAAAAACTAAACACAATCTTCGCATAAATTTCCTCCATTTCCTCCCCCTTCGGAGTTCCCTGATAAGGGAACGAACGCAGTTCAAGAGGGGGCTATTCCTTCCCAATCTCCACCACACAACCCACCACATTTTTTTGTTCATTGCCATCTGCCTTAAAATAAATGGTGCCGTTGTTTGTGTTGGCAAATTTTACATTGCTGATGGCATTGGCTGCGATTGCTTCGTTTAATTTGCCTGCAAAAGTAGTTTTTGTGCTTGCATTGATGGCTGTGTTGATGGCGTTATAATCAAGCGCCTGCTTGCTTACTATAATGCCCATAAAATCTTTATTGCCCAAACTGTCGGCTCTTATAGATTCGCTACGTGGAAACAACCGATATCCGGTGATGCCGCAATAAGGCGAATGAATGGGTTTGTATGGAAACAACACAAAGCTTGTTCCGTCGGCTTTGGGCGTAAACAAATAAATATAACACTCCAGTTCGTTTTTAATTTCTATTTTAAACTTAGTGCCTTTTTTTATAGGGCTGTTGGTTGTAAAAATATTTCCGGCACCGGCATGTAGCGGAATGTATTGTTTGGTTTCGTTGTTCATTAACCCAACATTACATTCAAAAGCTACATTTAATGCAGCGCCTTCTTTGGGCAATGGATCCATGCCGTAAGCTTCCCGTACAAACTCTTTAAAATCGCCGTAGCGAACAAAGGCTCTGCCATTAACGCCCCACTGAGTGCCCCAGCTATTTTGAATTTCAAAAGCGCCGCCTTCTACCCTGTCATCGTACCCAATTACACAAATGGCATGACCTCCAAATCCTGTCTGGCTTCTGTCCTGTTCGCCGGGATGCCACACTTTTTGTCCCATCATGTCCTGCATAAAAGTTCCGCCTACCATCATGCCAATTACCACGGGTGCATCTTTTGCCAAATGTTCTTTTACTGCCCGTATGTTGATGCCATTTGCATCATCGCTTTCTGTCAACCTTGTAAAGCCATGAATTTTATATTGCGAAGCAAAATTCTTTTCTGAATTGCTTCCTCCGTTGTTGCAACTGCCGGGGTCGTAAGGAAACTGCTGCAAAGGCAGGGCACCTGTTGTTTGCATAAACTCCATCGCCCTTTGTATGTAAGAACCCTGGCAATCTTCCAGTGCAATATTGTTATAAATAAAAGACGGGCTGAATGCAACCTGATCGGGGCTTTTTCTTTTGGAGGCCGCTTCTAAAATAGTTCTTGCAGCATAACCACTGCTCCATGCAACACAGCTTCCCTGTTGTTTCTGGTCGCCGGGGCCGGGTGCATATTTTGCAAGCGAAACTGCTTCGGGCAATGGGTTTTTATTATTATCATCTTCCAGCCCTTCATACACACTTGCTTTTTTAAATTCATTGGCATTGAAATTATAACCGCTCTGGCTAAAAAGATTTGAAATGGTGCTTGTGTTGCCGCAGCCCATTTTCTGGAAAAGAAAAAAGCCGCCAACTGCCAGTACTAATAATAGAATTCCGCCTTTGCCGCCGCCACGGCCGCCAAACATGCTAAGTATTAAGGGTAAAAAATTTAATAACCCGCCACCACCCGAAAAACCACGGCCACCACCGCCACCTCCCGAATTATTGTCATTATAATCCTGCTTGTCTTGTGGGTCATCTACCATTTCTAAAGGCATAGTGTAATTTTTTTAATTCTAAAGTTTGAATGCTAAATCTAAATACTAAATAAAAGTAGTAGAATTTTCTTATAGCAACCGATGAATTTTTACTGCCCTTCGTTGCAGGCATCTTAATAACTTATAACTTTCAGCTTTCAACTTTTCACTTATTTTGCAGCCATGCAGCAATACCTGAAACTTCTACAGCATATAATTGATACCGGCACCGATAAAAGCGACCGCACCGGCACCGGAACCCGGAGTGTTTTTGGCTACCAGATGAGGTTTGATTTAAGCGAAGGCTTTCCATTGGTGACAACAAAAAAATGCCATTTAAAAAGTATCATTTACGAACTGCTATGGTTTTTAAAAGGCGATACCAACATTCAATACCTGAAAGAAAACAATGTACGCATCTGGGATGAATGGGCCGATGAAAACGGCGACCTTGGCCCGGTGTATGGAAAGCAATGGCGCAGCTGGACCGGGGCAGATGGAAAAACAGTTGACCAGGTTACAGATTTAATCAATCAGATAAAAACAAACCCCGACAGCCGCAGGTTAATCATCAGCGCATGGAACGTGGCCGATTTGCCAACGATGAAACTGATGCCTTGTCATTGTTTGTTTCAATTCTATGTAGCCAACGGAAAACTGAGCTGCCAGCTTTATCAACGAAGTGCCGATGTTTTTTTGGGAGTTCCTTTTAACATAGCATCGTATACTTTGCTTACCATGATGATTGCACAGGTCTGCGGTTTGCAGCCTGGAGAATTTGTACACAGCTTTGGTGATGTGCATTTATACAACAATCATTTTGAACAGGCGCAACTGCAATTAACAAGAACACCGTATCCATTGCCGCAAATGAAAATTAATAAAGAAGTAAAAGATATTTTTGATTTTAAGTTTGAAGATTTTGAATTACTTAATTATCAAAGCCATCAGGCAATCAAAGCGCCGGTAGCTGTGTAGGAAATAAGAAATGAAAAATAAGAAATAAGGAATAAGAAAGTTGAGCATATTTTATTTCGGGATTATTATGATATTTGAAAAGCACTTATGGAAAATAAGAAGTATGACCTGGAAGACAGGTTAATTAAGTTTGCCTGTATGTGTCTTGATATTTGCGATTTACTGCCAGCTACAAAAGCAGGACAAAACCTGGAGCATCAATTATCCAAAAGCGGAACAGCACCAGCTTTAATTTATGGAGAAGCACAGGCTGCAGAATCTCCTGCAGATTTTATACATAAAATGAAACTGGTATTAAAAGAAATAAGAGAAAGCAGGGTAAACCTGAGAATTATAATTACTAAGCCGGTTGTTGTCAATGAAAAAGTGGATTTGGCATTAAAAGAATGCAATGAACTGATGGCAATTTTTTTAAAAAGTATTGAAACAGCAAAAAAGAATAATAATTAAAAGTAACAATCAGTTAAAAGAGGCAATAGGTTAGCAGACTCTTTTACTTTCTTATTCCTTATTTCACATTTCTTATTCCTTATTTATGTCAGTATCACTTATAGTAGCCGCCTCTACCAACAACGCCATCGGCCTCGAAGGAAAACTCCTCTGGCATTTGCCCAACGATTTGAAATTTTTTAAAAATACTACCTGGGCAATGCCGCTGGTAATGGGACGTAAAACATTTGAAGCAGTGAACAAACCTTTGCCAGGAAGATTTAATATCGTAATCACCCGCCAGCCCGGCTGGGCTGCTGAAGGCGTTTGGGTTGCCACCGATTTAAACGATACTTTACAACAGGCAGCAGCTACCAACTGCAAAGAAATTTTTATTGCCGGTGGCGGAGAAATTTATAAGCAGTCGATGGAGATGGCTAATAAAATTTATTTAACAAGGGTGCATGCCGAACTGGAAGGCGATACATTTTTCCCCGCCATTGACGAAAGCATATGGGAACTTAAAAGCAATGAAGATTTTGCAATGGACGGCAGGCATTTATATCCGTATTCCTTCCAGGTTTGGGAGAAAAAATAATCAATTCAACTTTTCTGTTCTTGTATAACAAATTTCAATTAGCAAAAAAATACATTCACTATTACCTTACCGCATCCAATGGTAAAGGCCACGGTGTTCATTCCCCTTTTGTTTTTGATTTTATAAAAAATGTTTTGAGGGATAAAAAAGAATATGATTGTTATAATAAAATAGAAACAATCAGAAAAGAATTATTGTCGAATAATCAAACAATAGAAGTGCAAGACTTTGGTGCCGGCTCCGCAATGATAAAAACCAATAAAAGAATTGTAAAAGACATTGCTGCTTCTTCTTCAAAGCCAAAAAAATATGCCCAATTGCTTTTCAGGATGGTTCAGTATTATAAACCCCAAATCATTCCCGAACTGGGAACATCATTTGGTATCTCTACATCTTATCTTGCCAGTGGAAATGCTGCCGCAACTATTTACACCTGCGAAGGTGCAGCAGCTATAGCGGCCATCGCAAAAAATAATTTTGAAACACTAAGTTTAAAAAACATTCATTTAACCGAAGGAGATTTTGCTAAAACATTACCCGGTCTTCTTACTCAATTAAAACAAATTGATTTTGCATTTGTTGACGGCAACCACCGCAAAAAACCAACAATAGAATACTTTAATCAATTGCTGCAATACTCAACTTCCTCCACCATCTTTGTATTTGACGATATTCACTGGAGCAAAGAAATGGAAGAAGCCTGGGCCGTCATTAACAGGCATCCTGCTGTAACGCTCAGCATAGATTTGTTCTTCATTGGTATTGTTTTTTTCAACAAAGACTTTAAAGTTCCCCAGCAGTTCAGCATACGATTTTAATTTTTCTTACCTTCGGCGCAATTAACTGTATATGATTATTGGCGTTTTAAAAGAACCATCTCCCGAAACAAGAGTTTCCTTATTGCCCGAGCATTTAGCCACATTAAAAAAATGGAATGTAAGTGCCTGTATAGAAAGCGGTGCCGGCGACAAAGCAATTGCTGCAGATGATAAATATGCCGAAGCAGGCGCAAAAATCTGCAGCCGTGCCGAAGTTTTACAAACTGCCGATATTATCTTATCAATAAATATTGTCCCGCAATCTGAAATCGAAAATCTAAAATCGAAAATCCTCCTGGGCAACTACCAGCCGCTTTTTAATGGCGCATTAATAAATAACTGGGCAGCCAAAGGCTTAACGATTTTTAGTATGGATATGCTGCCACGTACCACCCGTGCACAAAGCATGGATATTTTAAGCAGCCAGGCAAATATTGCCGGTTACAAAGCAGTGCTTATCGCAGCAAATTTATTCCCCAAATATTTTCCAATGTTTATGACGGCAGGAGGAACCATTCCGCCAGCAAAAACCCTGATATTGGGTGCAGGTGTTGCCGGCCTGCAGGCCATTGCCACTGCAAGAAGGCTGGGCGCTGTGGTGGAAGTGTTTGATACAAGGCCTGCGGTGAAAGAAGAAGTGCAAAGCCTGGGTGCAAAGTTTATATAAGTGGAAGGCGCTGCCGATGCCAGCAAAGCAGGAGGATATGCAGTGGAGCAAACCGAAGAATTTATGCAGCGCCAAAAAGCAAAAATTGCTGAAAGCGTTGCCAAAGCAGATATTGTAATTACTACCGCACAAATTCCCGGCAGAAAAGCGCCCATATTAATTACAACCGAAATGATAGAAGCCATGAAGGTTGGCAGCATAATTATTGATATTGCTGCAGCCACCGGGGGCAACACAGAACTTACAAAGAACGATGAAACAGTTGTTCACAATGGTGTAAGCGTTGTTGGCAATTCAAATTTACCATCGGGCATGCCAAGCGATGCAAGCAAGCTCTATGGAAAAAACATCCTCAACTTTTTACAACTGGTAATTAACAAAGAAGGAAATATAAACCTGAATTTTGAAGATGATTTGGTAAAAGGAACCTGTGTAGCGCATGGCGGAGTGATAACAAACGAAAGGGTTCAGGCAGTAATAAATGGATAATAATCTAAACACAACCATGGACTTTTGTCTATGAACTAAATAGAAAAACATGAACGGCATTTTAAACTGGTTCAGCCAAAATCAACAAATCATTTACATAGTGATACTGATGATTTTTTTGGGTATAGAAGTTATTGGCAGGGTGCCCAGCGTTTTGCATACGCCATTAATGAGCGGTGCCAATGCCATTCATGGTGTGGTTATCATTGGTGCCATCATTGTAATTGGCGAAGCAGAAAGCAATAATTACCTGGCGCTCATTTTAGGATTTTTGGCTGTAGTGCTGGGAACATTAAATGTTGTGGGCGGCTTTGTTGTTACCGACCGCATGCTGGAAATGTTTAAGGGGAAGAAAAATACAAAGAAGTAAATACTAAATTCTAAAAAAAAGAAAAATTCTAAATGCTAAAACTGCGATGGGTGAAGAGCGGAAATACGATTTAGAAGAAAGAACAGAAAAGTTTTCATTAAGAGTAAGAGATTTATGCCGCCGGTTAAAACAGGATATAATTAACAGGGAATATATTTCTCAATTAGTGCGGTCAGCAGGTTCAGTAGCCGCTAATTATATTGAGGCAAATGATAAATTAGGAGATAAAGATTTACGGTTCAGGATACGAATAAGTAAAAAGGAATCTAAAGAATCAAGATTATGGCTGAAACATATCATTACAAATGAAGTAAAGGAATTAGAAGAAGAAAGATTATTGCTGTTGCAGGAAGCTGAAGAACTGATGAAAATATTCGCCGCTATTCTGCGTAAACTCGGCGACTAACATTTTAGAATTTAGAATTTCATATTTAGAATTTAGTTTTTAATATTTAGAATTTAATAAGAATGCACTTAAACATCCTCACCATAATATACCTGATTGCATCAGTAACATTTATCCTCGGCCTTAAAATGTTATCGCATCCTTTAACTGCCCGTAGGGGAAACCTCATTGCCGCAGGCGGTATGGCACTGGCAATTTTTGGTACTATTTTTTTATACAAGGTAGAGCTGGGCAATGATGAACACGGCAATATGGTCTATGATCACCTCGGCAATTTACCCTGGATGTTTGCGGCATTATTAGTGGGTGGCGTTGTAGGTGCAGTAAGTTCCCGTAGGGTAAAAATGACGGCCATGCCCGAAATGGTTTCTCTATTTAATGGTATGGGTGGTGCATGTGCCATGCTTATTTCCATCATTGAGTTCAACAGGATTTTTGGCAGCTATTTTTACGATTTTGGTTTTCCGGTAACATTGTATGGCATTCCGCTGGGCACTGCAAAAGTATATGCCGACGAATTTACAAAAGGAAGTGTATTGGTTATCATCCTTGGTTTAATGATTGGCTCCATTTCATTTGCCGGCAGCATGATTGCCTGGGGCAAATTAAACGGAAGGATTAAAGACAAAGTTTTTAAAGGACAAAAAATACTCAACCTTTCTGTACTCATACTTTTATTGCTGCTGATAGCAGTCTTTGTTTATTTCACTCCCATGACCAGCGATAACATGGCCGGCGGCTATGGTTTCACACTCACCGATGGCACCGTTGCAAAATGGGGAATGGCCGAAGCAAACCAGGTATTGTTTTTTATCATTCTTGGTTTTGCATTGCTGTATGGTGTGTTGTTTGTGCTGCCCATTGGTGGCGCCGATATGCCCGTGGTAATTTCATTGCTCAATTCATTTACCGGCGTGGCGGCAGCCTGCGGCGGTTTCATGTACGATAACAAAGCCATGCTCACCGGCGGTATTCTTGTTGGCGCAGCAGGCACATTGCTCACCATATTAATGTGCAAGGCAATGAACCGCAGTTTGCTCAATGTAATTGTAGGTGCTTTTGGTGGCAGTAATGCAGCAACAAGCAGCGCAACAAAAGATCACGGTCCTTACAAAGAAATAAGCCTCAGCGATGCGGCCATGGTAATGAGTTATGCCAACAAAGTAATGATAGTACCCGGTTATGGTTTGGCAGTGGCGCAGGCACAGCACACCTGCCACGAACTTGAAAAAATACTCAACGAAAAAGGAGTGGAAGTTAAATATGCCATTCACCCCGTGGCAGGCCGCATGCCCGGCCACATGAATGTATTGCTGGCCGAAGCCGATGTCAGTTACGAAAAACTGCTGGAGATGGAACAGGCCAACGATGAGTTTAAAACAACCGATGTTGTATTGATATTGGGCGCCAACGACGTAGTAAACCCCGCCGCCAAAAACGATCCTGCATCTCCCATTTACGGCATGCCCATCCTGGAAGTGGAGCAGGCCAAAACCACCATCGTAAACAAGCGAAGCATGAAACCCGGTTATGCCGGCATCGAAAACGATTTGTTCTTTCGCCCCAAAACCTCCATGCTTTTTGGCGATGCCAAAAAAGTATTGCAGGATTTATGTGCAGAGATAAAGAATGTTTAATTTTTTTACAGGCATTATCTCTTTGCCAATAACTTTGCTTCCAATGGAATGCAACAAATCCTTGTATTATTTAATCACTTCATTTCTTCTTTGCTCCCCGGCAATGTTGCAGTCTCAAAATCTTTTTGCCAACCCCGGTTTTGAAGACATTAACCGCTGCACCGAACATGAATACTACTGCAACTCCGAAGCATGGTTCAATATTCCGCCGGGGGTTTTTAAAGTAAAACAAAAATCGGCTCCTGAAGCAAAAACAGGCACCAACATATTACTGGTGCCGGTAGAAAATTTTATCAGGCGCATCAACAGCCGCCATTTTGTTTACACAATGCTTTGCTGCCCTTTGCAAAAAGATAAAAAGTACAGGCTTGCTTTTTATGTAAACAGTTCCAAAAGAAAATTTTATCACCTCGATTTTTATTTTACGGATAAAGAACCGCTTACAGCCGAATTCAATGCTTATAATAAAACACCTTCCATCATCATTACCGAAAACAATCTTGCAGGCAACGACAAAAGCGGCTGGAAAAAAGTGGACTATGAATTTACTGCCAGCGGCACCGAAAAGTTTTGTGTGCTCGGCAATTTTTCAAAACAGTTAATGGAGTATAATGTAACAGATGTAATGAGCAGCCTTGGCGAAATTTATTATTTTATAGATGATATTGCTTTAACAGCATTTGACAGCACAGCGCTTTGCGAAAATTACAGCGGCAACATAAAAAAAATCTACGAACAAAATTACCGCCACACCGATAATATTAAGATTGTAAAAGACACACCTGTAATAATTAACAAGGCCGCATTTATTACCGACACCATCACAGTGCCCGCCATCTTTTTTGAAACCGGCAGCGCCGCAATGAAACCTGCCTTCACAAAATTATTAGACAGCATTTCAATTATACTTGCAGCAAAAAAAATTACCAAAATTGAAATCATTGGCCACACAGACAATGCCGGAACCGTTGAAAAAAATGAAACGCTTTCGCTGGCCCGTGCCGATGCTGTAAAAAAATACCTGTTTAATAAACTGCCACAATACAGCGATAATATTTTTGCCTTTGGCAAAGGCCAGCGCTTTCCGGTTGCTGACAACAATACAGAAGCAGACAGGGCAAAAAACCGCCGGGTAGAAATTGTTTTGACAAGGGTAAAAATTACCATGTAAAAAATATATATTTATCTCGTCATCACCCTTACTTAAAACCCTGCACATGAAAAATGCAAAAACAGATTTGCTGCGGCTGCTGCAAAAGGCATTCAGCAAAGCATTGAAAAAAGAAAAGGTCACCCCAATTGTGCAGGATGCTTCCAGAAGAAAATTTATTAAACAATCGCTGATGGGTTTGGCGGGCAGCCTGCTTGCAGGCAACAGCTTACTAAGCCAGCTTGCAGGTTTGCCAAAAAACTACAGGATAGGTATTTTGGGTGGCGGCGTTGCCGGGCTTCATGCTGCTTACATTTTAAAACAGGCAAAAATTAAAACCACCATTTATGAAGCCAGCAAACGGTCAGGCGGCAGAATGTACACAGCCAAAGATTTACTGGGCAAAGGCATTACCACCGAACTGGGCGGCGAATTTGTGGACAGTACCCATGAAGATATTTTGCACCTGGCAAAAAAATTTGGCCTTGGCCTGATTGATACCGACAAAGATGCAAAACTTAAAAAACAGCTTTTTTATTTTGGCGGAAAAAAATATGCATTTAAAGATTTGGTAAAAGCACTGACACCCTTTGCAAAAGCAATTAAAGCAGATATTGATTCGCTGCCCGAAGAAATCAGTTATAAAAGTTATGGCAATGCTGATAAATGGGACAACATGTCTATTGCTGCATACCTCGATTTAAAAGGCATTACAGGATGGCTGAAAGAATTGCTGAATGTTGCATTTACCACCGAATATGGTTTGGATATTGATGAGCAGTCGTCATTGAATTTATTGTTGCTTTTTGACCCTGGCCTGCCCAATGAAGATTTGTTTGGCACCAGCGATGAAAGATATAAAATTGCCGGCGGCAACCAGCGTATTGTGGATGAACTTGCCAAACGCACCGGAAATATTTTACTGGAACATGAAGTAACGGCCATTGAAAGCGAAGGCAGCGGATACAAAGTAAGTTTCTCCAACGGCAAAACAGCCTCATTTGATTATCTCATCTGCACCATTCCTTTTACAAAACTAAAAACAGTAAATATTGCTGTAAATGAAATGACAGCCGTAAAGAAAAAGTGCATTGGCGAACTGGGCTATGGAAAAAATGCCAAAATGTTTGCCGGCTTTAAAAGCCGCTACTGGCGAAAGCAGGGAGCAACCGGGCAAAGTTTAACCGACATGCCTTTTCAGCTGGGCTGGGATAACTCTCAACTGCAGCCCGGAACTGCAGCAGGCTACACTTTTTATACCGGCGGCATAATGACTGATAAAATGAAAGACCAGCCCGTTGAGAAAAAAGTGATAGAATATATAGACCAGCTTGATAAAATTTTTCCGGGTGCTGCAAAAAACTACACCGGTGTAAACAGCATTTTTTACTGGCCATCACAACCATTTACACTGGCAAGCTATGCCTGCTATAAAGTGGGACAATGGACAACCATCAGGGGAGCCGAAGGAGAAAGCATTGGCAATATATTTTTTGCAGGCGAACACTGCAGCGCCGATTTTCAGGGGTATATGAATGGTGGTGCAGAAACTGGCCGGGTGGCCGCAGAAAATTTACTGTTGGCGCTCAGCAAAAAATAATGATTGCTTGGTTTAACTTTACTGTTGCCTGCCGCAAAAAAATAAAACTGCTTTTTTTTGAAAACTTACACAACATGTAATTATGAAAAAATCACTCAGCGAACACCTTAACCCCGGCAGCGGACCTAAAAGAATTCTTTCACTTGACGGCGGCGGCATCAGGGGCGCTTTAACCCTTGGCTATCTAAAAAAAATAGAAACCATTTTAAGGGATAAAGAAAAAAAGCCCGGCCTTGTACTAAGCGATTATTTCGATTTAATAGGCGGCACTTCTACAGGCTCCATCATTGCAGCAGGGTTAGCTATTGGTATGAATGTGGATGACATTGTAAAAATGTACATGGATCTTGGAGGTAAAATTTTTGGGCAAAAAAGGTCTTTCTGGAATCCGCTGGAAACATGGAAATTTTTAAAAGCAGCATATGATTATAAAGCTTTGGAAGAAACCCTGAAAGCTGTTTTTAAAACAATCACCTTAGGGGGCGATGAAATAAAAACTGGTTTATGCATTGTTGCTAAACGAGCCGATACCAATAGTGTGTGGCCGCTTATCAACCATCCGCAGGGAAAATTTTTTGACAGCATGCTTGGCAAAAACAAAAACATTCCGCTTTGGCAGGCCGTAAGGGCAAGCAGTGCGGCACCTACTTATTTTGCGCCGCAAATGATTGATGTAGGCGATGGACAAAGAGCAGCTTTTGTTGACGGTGGTGTAAGCATGGCTAATAATCCGGCGCTTACCTTATTAATGGTGGCTACATTAAAAGGTTTCCCTTTTGGATGGGAAACCGGCGAAGACAAACTTACAGTAGTTTCTGTTGGAACCGGCTACAGCATTTTCAGAAAACAAATTGGTGAAATAGAAGAAGCATGGATGAAAACCTGGGCCCAAAGTGTGCCTGACATGCTGATGCAGGATGCAAGCTGGCAGAACCAGATTATTTTGCAATGGCTTTCCAACTCGCCAACTGCCCATAATATTGACATGGAAATTGGATCTTTAAAAGATGATTATATTGGCGGAAAGCCGCTTATAAAATACCTGCGCTATAATTTTCCCATAACAGAAAATGATTTAAACAGCCTGGGCCTTAAAAGAAATTTTACCACAAAAGATGCAGGAAACCTTATTGAAATGAGCAATGCAGAAAACAGGCATGTGCTTTATGCTATTGGGCTGGCTGCTTCTGAAAAAGTGAAACCAGAACATTTTTAAAGTACTCATAAATTATTTACAAATAACTGCCGTTCCGCAACTGTCGGGCAATGGCACTTTGCTGATGCCGTTTTCTGCACAAAATTTTTCCACAGCCTGCCTTGCTCCTTTGTAAGCATCATTGTTATAATCATGCACAAAAATGTAACCGCCTTTCATTAACTGTGGGTAAAAATAATTCAGTCCGTTGTAAATTGGTTCATACAAATCTGTATCAAGGCTTACAAAAACAAATGTTTCAGTTAAACCCTTTGCCGACTCAGGAAAATAACCCTGCTTAATGATACACTGATTGGGAAAAGGCATCCGCTTTAATACTTCGGCAACAGATGTGTTGCTGAAATCCTGTGCGCCGGAAGAAAAATTATGCTCCTGTTCTGTTTTAATATCTGTTTTATCGAAGCCTTCAAAAGTGTCGAACAAATACAATTTTCTTTCGGGAAAGTATTGATTGATGTAACGGGCAAATTTTCCTTTATAAACACCCAGCTCGGCAACTGCACCATCAATTTTCTTTGAATTGATTTCATTGGCCACCAGCTCTAATGTGGCAAGCCGGATGTAATCCATATAATTCCTGTTAATCTTTCTTTCTCTTTCAAGATAATTTAAAGAAAAATTTATATGGGCTTTCTTTGTATTGAGAATGCCGCCAAATAAAAAATTAAGTACTTCTGCAATTTTCATAAACCCCAAAACTAAATTATTTATTTACTCTTTTTTCAAACCAATTAAAGGAAGTGCTTTCTCCCTTATCATCTGGTTAAGTTTTGTTACATCCTCATCAAAAATTTTCTTTAGCTTATCTAATTGCTCATTTGCCAGCGCCGATAATTCAGTATAAGCATCTTTTACCTGCTTTGCAGGCGCTGCATTGCCGCTGCTTGCAAAATCATACAGGCCGCTTATTTTATCATCAAGCCTGATGGGGAAGTTCAATACATCCTGGCCGCTCTTGGCCTTGGTTTGGTGCAGTGCTTCTTCTACTGCTGTCATCTGCTTATTGATAGTATCGGCCTGTTGTTTTATTTCTTTGGGCAAATCTTTTCCCTGTTTATCAATGAAACTGTTTATCTGGCTCCTTACATCCCGGATGTTTTTTATTGCTTTTTGAATGTCATTAAATTTATCACGGATGGTAATTAAAAAATTAAACTGGTCTTCATAATTCTGCTGCGTAAGTTTATAAACCGGGTTGGCTTTTATTATAAAACTTCCTTCTGCCGAATCTTTATCTGCTTTTATTTTATAAAAATAATTGCCCGGTGCTGCTTTGGGCCCCGGCACATTTCCATGCCAGATTATCTGCCCTTCTATTTTATCTGCTGGCGGATACAGCATGTTCCATACAAACTGGTTCATGCCCTTGCTTACTTCAATTTTATCTTCTTTTTCTTTTGCATTGGTGGCAAACAATTTTATTTGTTTTTTGTTTTTATCCAATATTTCAATACTTACTTTAGAAGAATCATCTGCATTTTTAAGCCAGTAATTAATTACCGAACCATTCGGCGGGTTCATGCCTGCATTTTTTGCAGTAAGGTTTTGATAACCATCGTAGCGGTAAGCATCATTTACACTAAACACAAAAATATTTTTTCCGGCCATGTCATTTTTCTTTTGCTGCACAACTGATAAATCATCCAGCACCCAAAAACTGCGGCCCTGTGTTGCCACAATCAAATCATTTTCTTTAATGGTTAAATCGGTGATGGGCACCATTGGCAAATTTAACTGAAAGGGTTTCCAGCTGGTACCATCATCGTAACTGATATACATTCCATATTCAGTTCCGCAGTATAATAATCCTTTTATTTTTTTATCTGCCCTTAAACATCTTGTAAAATGACTGGCTGCAATTCCATTGGTAATCTTCACCCATGTTTTACCATAATCTTCTGTTTTAAAAATATAGGGGTTAAAATCATCGCTTTTATATTTTGTGCCCACAAAATATGCTTTGCCTTTTACAAAAGGATCTGTCTCCACACAATTCCACATCATCCACTGGCCTGCCGCCGGGGGTGTTACATTTTCCCAGTGCTGCCCTCCATCTTTGCTTACGTTTATTAAACCATCATCGCTGCCAGTCCATAATAAATCTTTCTCTAAAGCAGATTCTGCTGCGGTAAAAATGGTGCAGTAAACTTCCACGCCGGTATTGTCTTTTGTTATAGGGCCGCCGCTGCTGCGTTGCCTTATTTTATCATTGGTGGTTAAGTCGCCGCTTAAAGCAGTCCAGCTTGCTCCTTCATTTTCTGTTGCAAATAATATATTGCCTCCGGCATATAATTTTTTAGGATTGTGCGGCGAAAAGAAAATGGGAAAGTTCCATTGAAAACGATATTTGGAAACATCAGCGCCGCCGCCCAATGGATCATCGGGCCAAACACTTACTGCACGGTTCTCCCCTGTTTTATGATCTAATCTTGATAAATAGCCGCTGTAATTTCCACCATATACCACGTCAGGATTTAATGGATCGGCAACCACATAACCGCTTTCGGCACCGGCGGTTGACTGCCAGTCATCCTGGGTAATTTGCCCGCCATCGCTTTGCGATAAAATTCTTACAGTAGAATTATCCTGCTGTGCACCCAACACTCTGTAAGGATAATGATTGTCTGTGCTCACCCTGTAAAACTGTGCTGTTGGCTGGTTATAATAAGTGCTGAAATTGTCTCCGCCATCAAAACTAATTTGTGCACCGCCGTCGTCGCCAATAATCATTCTTCTGCCATCCTCGGGGTCAATCCATAAATCATGATGATCGCCATGCGGTGTATTAATGTTTTTAAATGTTTTACCGCCATCGGTGCTTTTTAAAAAATTTACATTCAGCACATACATATTGTTTTCATTTTTGGGATCCACAAAAACTTTTGTGTAATACCATGCCCTTTGCCTGATTGTATTATCGTTGCTTTGCAATGTCCATGTTTCGCCTGCATCGTTGCTCACAAACAAACCGCCGTCTTTGTTTTCAATCAGGGCATAAATTTTATCGGTGTTGGAAGGGCAAACTGTAATGCCGCTGATTCCCCACAATCCTTTTGGTAAACCTTTGCCGGCAGAAATGTTTTTCCATGTGTCGCCGCCATCGGTGCTTTTCCAGAGGCCGCCGCCATCGCCCCCGCTTTCTAAACTATATGGTGTACGCAATATTCTCCAGGTAGCTGCATACATCACTGCCGGATTGCCGGGTTCCATAATTAAATCGCTGCAGCCGGTCTGGTTGTTTACATACAACACTTTTTTCCATGTTTTGCCGCCATCAACAGTTTTAAAAATTCCCCGTTCTTCATTGGGCCCAAATAAATGACCAATTGCCGCCACCCAAACTATATCAGGATTTTTTGGATGAATAACAATGCGGATGATATGCCTTGTATCTTTCAGGCCCAGGTTCTTCCAGCTTCTGCCTGCATCATCGCTGCGCCATATACCAAAGCCTTCGCTTACATTGCCACGCAGTGTGCTTTCGCCTTCGCCCACATATAATATTGTATTGTCGGATGGCGCCACAGCAACACTGCCAATGCTGCCGCCAAAATACTTGTCGCTTATATTTTTCCAGTTGCTGCCACCATCAATTGTTTTCCATAAGCCGCCGCCGGCGCTTCCAAAATAAAAAGTGTTTTTTTGTTTGGCATCGCCTGTTACAGCGCCACTCCTGCCGCCCCGGAATGGGCCAATTGAACGGTATTTTACTTTACTGAATAAAATACTGTCTTCATTATTTGAAACAGGTGTTTGGTTTTTTTGAGAAAAAGAAATCAATGCAACAGCAACTGTTACAAAAAGCAGCATTAGTTTTTTCATTGCAGATAAAATTTGGGTTGGAAGATACAAAATGATGATTAGCTTAAAAGAAAAAAAGTGCCGGTGGTTAAAGGCACTTTTTTTTAACAGGGTTATCGTAATAAAAAATATTTTTTCGGGTTATTTATAATGATGATCTATTATTCTGCTTTGTACAATTTTTCATCCACGGGTTTATTCACTTCAATTTTTTCGTAAACTACTGTGCCGCCGCCAAAACCTTGCCCGCCGGTTGTTTTTATTTCGGTTGAAAACGGAAACTGAACGCCTTCCACGGCTTTATAATCTTTAAACACAGTTGTAATTTCTGTTTCGCCTCCACGGCCCATGCTGCTTTTTTGAGATGACTGGTAAAGCAGGTTTGTTTTTGCATCAATCCAGTAACTAATTTCTTTGCCGCCATTTGAAGTAAGTTTTATTTTCCAGCATTCAATTCCATCCACAGTTTCTTTGCCAATCAATGCTGCTTTGTGGCCTTTACTGGCGTAATCAACCAATGGCGAAACACAATCCATCTGGTATTGCTGTGCTTTCAATTGCTCATCAGTCATTGGTTCAAAGGCACCTCCATTGCGTGGGTTCTGGCGCCAGCCTTTATCTGCAGTTACAATTGTTGCCATTGTTCCCATCCCAAAATTTACATCACTGCGGTATAGTTTGTCCTGCACTTTTGTTATCTGAGTAATTATCTCGTTGCCGTTTCTTTCCGAAATTCCTGTCATGGACACAGATGTTATGGCTGCCAATTTATCTTTTTCGCCCAGTGCATCGGTATATTTTACAATTACTTCATCCACCGTTTGTGCTTTGGAATATTGCGCCAGCACCAAAAGAACAATCAGGAAACCGAGAATGAGAATATTTTTCATTGCTTTATTTTTTTAAAAGAAATTTTTATAAAGTAAAAATTGATTTATTTAAAAATGCTTTCGTCAACAGGAATGTTTGTTTCAATTTTCTCAAAATCTGTTTTTCCCTGTGTACTAACTGTGGTATAAGCAAACCAAAATCCATCAGCATTTTGTTTGTAATTGGAAAATGCCACCTGGAATTCAAACGCAGCATCCCCAATTTTTCTTTTGCCCGAAGTTTTATTAAGCCGGTTGTTTTTAGAGCCGATAAAATAATTGGTAACAATACCGTTTTTAAAAGTCAGTTTTAATTTATAATTCAGTTCGTCATTGATTGTTGCTGTATCAATCAGTTCAACCGCAGTTCCTTTTTCTTTATAATTAAACAGCACACCCTGCACGGGCATTAACATGATGCCACTGGTGGATGTTACCACCGGGTAATTGACCAAATCCTTTAATAAAATATCTGTTCTTGTGCCTTTAAGATGAGACGTGGTATAAGTAAGCTTTAATTCATTGCCAGAAGCAGTCATGCTACCTGTAAACTTTGCTGTTTTAAGGGTAAGCAGTTTTTCTTTGCCGCCCAAAGCATTAATGTATTTATCAACTATTTCATCTGCTGTTTGTGCACTCATAAACTGAACCGGCAAGAGCATGGATATAATTAAACTAGGGATCAAAAAATGCTTCATTGCAGTTTTTATAAAATTATAAAATGAAAGTTACGGCAAATTTATTCCTTTTATTTTTTGCAGTTCTATTATCAGGGATTAAAATGTTAAAAGCAGTTCATAGCTTTACAGCCAAACCAAATCGCCGGTATGTCATTATTTAAAATTGAGGGAAATATTGTTGATATTTTTAAAAAAGAAATTTTTTATGGCGAACTGACCGTTGAAAACGGAAAGGTTGCATCAATTCAGCGGCTCCCAATCACAAACCACAAACCACAAACCACAAACTTTCTTCTACCTGGTTTTATTGACAGCCATGTTCATGTTGAAAGTTCCATGCTGGTGCCTTCCGAATTTGCAAAGCTGGCAGTGGTGCATGGAACGGTTGGCACCATCAGCGACCCACACGAAATTGCCAATGTTTGCGGTCTGGCGGGTGTGGAGTTTATGATTGAAAATGGAAAAACCGTTCCTTTCAAATTTCATTTTGGGGCACCCAGTTGTGTGCCGGCCACCATTTTTGAAACTGCCGGCGCTGCATTAAATGCCGATGATGTAGATGCATTGCTGCAGAAACCTGAAATTAATTATTTAAGTGAGATGATGAACTTTCCTGGTGTGCTGCATGGCGATGAAGAAGTGATAAAGAAAATTGCTTCGGCAAAAAAATATGGCAAACCAGTCGATGGCCATGCCCCAGGACTGAGAGGAGAAATGGCGAAGCAATATATTGATGCCGGCATAAGCACCGATCATGAATGTTTTACAAAAGAAGAAGCGCTTGATAAGCTGCAATACGGCATGAAGATTTTAATAAGAGAAGGAAGTGCTGCTAAAAATTTTGAAGCGCTGATTGATTTGCTGAATGATTATCCTGATAAAATTATGTTTTGCAGCGATGACAAACATCCTGACAGCCTGGCGCTGGGACATATCAATCAATTGTGCGAAAGGGCGGTGGCAAAAGGAATAGATATTTATAAAGTGCTGCAGGCGGCATGTATAAATCCTGTTTTACATTACAACATGAATGTTGGATTGCTGAGAGAAGCCGATGCCGCAGATTTTATTGTGCTGGAAGACTTGAAACAATTCAACGTATTGCAAACTTATATTGATGGAGTATTGGTTGCTGAAAATGGAAAATCGAGAATAGAAAGCAGGAAATCTGAATTGATAAACGAGTTTAGTTGTGATGAAAAGGAAGAAAAGGATTTTTTAATTTCTTTCAAAGGAGAAAAAGAAATTGAAGTAATTGAAGCGCTGGATGGACAGTTAATTACCAATAAACTGTTATGGAAACCAAAAGTGATTGACGGCAACATTATAAGTGATACAGAAAATGATACTTTAAAAATTGTAGTTGTTAACCGCTATAAAAATGCACCGGTTGCAAAAGCATTTATAAAAAACTTTGAGTTAAAGCAAGGTGCTATAGCATCATCAGTGGCACATGACAGTCATAATATTGTTGCGGTGGGTGTGGATGACGAAAGTATTTGCAAAGCGGTAAATTTAGTTATCAAAGCCCGTGGTGGTGTGAGTGCTGTTAAAGCCTCCCCCACCGGAGGAGGTTTGGAGGAGGCTGTATTGGCTTTACCTGTTGCCGGCTTGATGAGCAATGATGATGGTTATAAAGTAGCAGCGGCATATACTGCTATTGATAAAATGGTGAAAGAAGAACTCGGAAGTACATTAGGCTCGCCATTTATGACATTGTCTTTTATGGCTTTGCTGGTGATACCACATTTAAAGCTGAGCGATTTGGGATTGTTTGACGGGGATGAGTTTAAGTTTGTATAACCCTATTCTGTTTTTGCACTCACCACTTTCAGGGCAATACTGTCTGTTCCCTTAGGTGCATAATATTTTGTTTTAAAATTTTCGCTGGCTCCGGGGGCAATGGTTTCATAAACAGTTTCAATATCTTTTTCAAGCAAAGCGCCGGTTTTGCTGTAAAAAGCAAGCTCCACATTTACATCTTTATACTTAACTACTTTGCCATTATTGGTGAGTGTTCCTTTTACTACAGTTTGCCCAATAAGATTGCGTTTATCGTGGCCGCTTACCGTTAAAAACCGGGCAGGATTTTTCTTTTCTGTTTCTTCCAGCGTTTCTTTTGTTTGCTCGTATTTGTCTTTTGCATTGCTGTCTTTTTTGTCGCTGCTGTTGCAGGAAATAAAAATAACCGAAGAAAGAAGAACAATGGCTGATACCTTTTTCATGTTGTTTATTTTGGATACAATAAAAATACATTTTTCTAAAATGCTTTGTTAAAAAATATCTACCTTACTTTTGAGTTGATTTGAATTGAAGGCAAAGCTGAATAATGGTATTCAGTACAAGTGAGTGACACAACGATGATGAATAAAGAAATATAGTTGGTTACAAAAAAAACAAGCAATGGTAATTAATCTGAGCGAACAACATTCCCTGGTAAGTAATTGGGTTGGCGAATTGCGTAATGCAGATGTGCAGGGCGACCGCCTTCGTTTCCGCCGCAACCTGGAGCGTATTGCAGAAGTAATTGGTTTTGAAATAAGCAAAACACTGCCCTGGGAAGAAAAAGAAATTACTACGCCGCTTGGCACTTCGATGTGTAAAATGCTGAAAGAGCAACCGGTGCTGGCCACTATTCTGCGGGCCGGCCTGCCCATGCACAATGGTCTGCTTAATTATTTTGACAAAGCCGATAATGCTTTTATAAGCGCTTACCGCAAACATCATAGCAACGGCACATTTGAAATAGCGCTTGAATACATGGCCAGCCCCGAAATTGAAAACCGTATTTTAATTGTAAGCGACCCCATGCTTGCAACGGGTTCTTCGCTGGTTAAAACCATCCAGTTTTTAAGAGGCGAAGGGCAGTTTAAAGAATTGCATATTGCCTGCGCTATTGCATGCACTGTTGGTGTTGAATATGTAAAGAGAGCAGAACCAAATGCCACCATCTGGTGCGGCGATATTGATGACGAACTTACAGCCAAAGGTTACATTGTTCCGGGCCTTGGCGATGCAGGCGATTTGGCGTATGGTGTTAAACTGCAGAGTTGAGTTCTTAACTAATCCGGACAAATATCTTTACTATAAATCAACGAATTGAAGGCCCTTCTGAAATTCTGGCTAAAAAACAACCAAGTACGGGAGCAGCATTTTGCAGCAAATCCTTATCTTTATTGTTCTGAATCGTTCTAAAGATGAAAAAAACGTTTTTATTTATCTGTACCCTTTTGGCAGTAATTGGTGTGAAGGCACAGGATCCTCATTTTTCCCAGTTCTTTGCTTCTCCCCTTACATTGAACCCTGCTTTCACCGGCAAATTTGATGGTTCATGGAGGCTGGCAGCCAATCACCGGGATCAGTGGCCTTCTATTCCGAAGGCTTATGTTACTTCTACAGCTTCTATTGATTTTCCGATATTGTTAAAAAAGGTTCCTGAGAATGATGTTTTTGGAGTGGGTATTTCGGGTTTATCTGATGCCAGCGCCAATAATATTCTGAAACTGAATTACGGTTCTCTTTCCATGAGCTATCATAAATCGCTGGATGAAAACGGATACAGTACAATCGGCGCCGGCTTTCAGGCAACTTATTCCAGCTTAAATTTAGATGTTACCAAACTTACGTTTGAAGACATGCTTACCCAAAATGGATTTACCGGAACCACTTCTGATATTTTAACCAATGGCAATAACCAGAGTTATGTGGATGTAAATGCCGGCATTTTGTACAGCGGCAGCACCAACGGAAGCAATAATTTTTATCTTGGCACTTCCATGTATCATATTAACCGGCCCAAAGTAAGTTTTAAAGATAAAAACTGGTACCTGGGTGGTCGTGTTACTGTTCATGGAGGCGGTTCTTTTCCCGTTTCTCAATTACTTACTGTTCATACTTCAGTCATTCACCAGATACAGGCCAAAGCAAGCGAAACAGTGCTGGGCGCTGCACTTTCTTACAGTGTAAATGGCGGCGATGAGGACAAACCCGTAGCAGTTTACCTTGGTACCTGGATGCGTTTTAATGATGCATTCATTCCTTATCTCGGGCTTGAAATTGGCGGACTTCGCATTGGCGCCAGCTACGATTTAAACATCAGTAATTTAAAAGCAGCCAGCAACAGCCGGGGCGGTTCGGAGTTTTCTATTATTTATATCAAGCGTCCGGCAGATTACAAAGGTATTCCTTGTCCAAAGTTTTAATCAACGTTTTTTCATGATATTGAAAAGGGAGTAGTTAACTCCCTTTTTTGTTTTAATACCAGCAGTAATTTTTTATAGCATCATCGTTGTGTCACAATCCTTTCATCAGTAAACCATTGGTCAACTTTAAAGCCCCATTACTATTTATCCTGATAAAAATTTGCCTTCCGTTTTTCTAAAAAAGCTGTTACACCTTCTTTCATTTCATCAGTTCCAAAACATTCACCAAACAATTTTATTTCTTCCTGCAGTCCATTTTTTGTATTATCAAAATGGACGTTCACTGCAGTAATTATTTTGCTAACCGCATTGGGGCCTTTTGTGTTTATCACTTCCAATATTTGTTTTGTATGCTCCAGCAATGTTTCGGCAGTAGTAACATGGTTTACCAAACCCAATAGCTTTGCTTCATTTGCATCAATCATGTGGGCAGTCATCATCAGTTCCATAGCCTTGCCCTTTCCAACAAGTTGCGTAAGGCGCTGTGTACCGCCATAACCGGGTATCAATCCAAGGTTTACTTCGGGCTGGCCAAACTTTGCATTTTCGCTTGCCAGCCTGAAGTGGCAGCTCATAGCCAGTTCGCAGCCGCCACCCAGTGCAAAGCCATTTACAGCGGCAACAATTGGCTTAGGGGCATTTTCAATTTTATTAAATAAAATTTCCTGACCACGTTCTGCCAGTGCTTTGCCACCACCTGCATCCAGCAATAAAAATTCAGAAATATCTGCTCCAGCAACAAATGCTTTTGGCCCGGCACCGGTTATGATGGCTGATTTTATTTCCTGATTGGCATACACTTCATCCAAAGCCTTTGACAATTCTTCAATCACAGTTTTGTTCAGTGCATTTAATTTATCGGGGCGGTTGATGGTGATGATGAAGATGCCCTTTTCTAAAGATGTTAGAAGTGTTTGATACATGGTAAATGTTTTTTCAAAAGTAAGTAAAAATAAAAAGCTGCCCCAAGGCAGCTTGCACATGAGAAAACCCGGATCCTGTTACTTTATAATACCAAAATTTTCGGGGCTGTCTTCTATATTGATACCAGTGGCTGGTTGTGTTTTACCGCTAAAGGCTGTAAACAACATTACCAGTCCTGCAACAGCAATACGGATCCATACTGGCCTCACAGACTTTACGGCTTTGCTTTGCAAAAAATTCCCTGTTGCATCGGCAACAATTAGAACCAGGTACAAAACTGCAGCAAAAGCGCCGGCAACTGCAATGGTTTTAAAAATAGTAATCATATCTTCACGAAAGGAGAAATCAAAATCATAAAGCAGAACTCTTATAAAAAAGTAAACTGCCAGTCCGCTGATATTGCTGAATAACATAAATGCTTTCAGCAGGTGCAATTGTGGAAGTTTTTTAGACTGTTGATTGATTGTTTGTATTGATTTATTTTTTTGTCAGGACAAAACTAAAAGCAAATGATGCAGGCCGGATTAGCTGATGAGCAAACGGTGGGTATTAGTTTTTAAAAGGCGTTCCCTGTATTACATCAGGCAGCCTTCAGTACTTTCATTACTCCGCTTTTCATTCTCCTGGATATTTCCGCTACTGAATCATCTTTCATAATGATGCTTCCACCAGGTGTTACACAAATAATATGCTGGCGGTTTACTAAATGTGTCCGATGGGTTCTTATAAAACCAAATGGCATCAGCATTTCAACAAACTCTTTCAGCACTTTGGCGCTGGTGATTTTTGTTTTATTGGTAAAAAATATCCTTGTGTAATTGCTGCTGGCTTCCAGGCGAACAATTTCTTCGAGGTTAAAGAAGTAACGGCCTGCGGCAGTGGCGAGGCTGATGGAGTTTTGTATCATAAAATAATATTTTGCGCAATTAGAAAATAAAAAAATAACCTGTTAAAGTCTTGCAACAAGATGGCCGCTGAACCATGTTTTTTCGTTTGATGATGAAATGGCGAAAGGTGTATTACTATAAGTACTGTTGTAAAATATTTCTACCCATACAATATCTCCTGCCAGCAGTTTTACATCTGTGCTGATACTTACAGCATCTATAAAAATTACATCTGAAAGCGTTGGGGGGTTTTCTAAATTATAGCTGGATTTAGTTTGCTCTGCAATAGTGGATTCAGTACCTCCCCTGTTCATTCTTAAACGTACATGAAGTTCTTCGCCGTAGCCATACAATTGAATTTGCGTATTCAAATGGTATATACCATCTTCCACTATTCCTAATTGCGAATTAAGTTGCTGGTAAACTAAACCAACATTAAAATCAGTCGTGGTCTCAAAATAATATTTTGTCCAGGCGTTCAATGGCAATGTGGTCATAATACTTGTATTTCTTCCTGAAGCTTTAAATGCAACCGGGTCGGCCCAGTTTGCATTTCCATTCACATCATCACTCGTCAATACACTTCCTTTTTTTGGAAATGTACCCCTCATACGAATAGCTCCGCTTACATCTAAAGCAGCAGTAGGAGCGGTGGTGCCAATACCAACATTCCCATTGTTAACATCAAATGCAAATTTCCAACCGGCACCACCACTACCATAAATACCCACGTGGTCATTGTCAATCGTCCCTATAAAAGACCGGGTAGCAGTGGTAGTTCCATCAAACCAAATACCTGCTGTAGTGGCAGAATTTTGCAAACGTAACCTGCCTGCTACATCCAGTTTATAAGCAGGTGAAGATGTACCTATACCAACATTTTGTGCAGTGATTATTGACACTAAAAAAACAAAGAGAATGAGGCTTAATAATTTTTTCATGATTTTTATATTTATGAAGTAAAAATGATAAGGAATCCGCTATTCAATAAACTTTACTTAGCCAGATGAAGAAAATATAATTTGGTATGTATTGTAATTCAATTAAAATGCAGCAAGCAGAAAGGAAAATTAATTGTACAAATCATTACACAGTAATTGAGCAAGAAATTGTTTCCAGCATTTGTTTTGTAAACAAGTTGCTTTCGAGGCTATTTTTTAATACTTGCAGGAAGGCTGCATTTTCATCAGGGCTTCCAACTGAAATCCTGAAAGTATTCTCCAATAATGTAAATGCTGCTGTATTCAGCACCCTTATCCCTTCTTCGGCAATATCTTCCATGAGGTTCTGAAAGGCAGTATCATCGTAAATGCGGATCAATAAAAAATTTCCATCAGAGGGATAAACCCTCACTATATCATCCCCGAATTGATTGGTAATGTTACTCTTTAATTTTTCTCTTTCATAAATGATTGCTTTAACCCTCTGCCTTGAATTTTCCATAAATTCTCTGTCAAATAATAATTCATTGGCAAAAATTAATGAAAATGGAGTGATCGAAAATTGCAGTACCAGTTTTCTGATAACAGACACTGTGGCTGCTGAACCACATAAATAACCCAGCCGTAAACCTGCTACAGGAAAAGCTTTTGAAAATGATCTGAGTACAATCAGGTTCTCGTATTTGTTGATGAGTTGGGTATAATCAATAGTACAAAATTCGGCGTACACATTATCCAGGATGATACATGAATCAGGATATAGTTCCAGTATATCAACTAGTTTTTGCAGGTCAACTGTATTGCCAACAGGGTTATTGGGCGATGTAATGATCATCACGGAATCCTGGTCAAGCACCGGCATATTATCATAGTCAAATTCAAGGTCCTTATTTAAGTACCAGGGAGTGTAATGTATATTGTATGTTTTGCAGTGATAATCAAATAATGAATAGGTGGGCTGTACAATGGTGATCTTCTTGTTTTGCAGGGCGAAATAATTAAGCAATACTGTAATGATACTTGCAGAGCCACTTCCCAACAGGATATTGTCCGCATTAAGATTACAATAGGCTGCTATCTTCGCTTCAATACTACTATAGTCGGCAGATGGATACCTGTTCCAGTTTGTGTTTAACAGGCTTTCAATCATCTTCATTTTGATGGATGCATCAACATCATCGGCCTGTTCGTTTTTATCCAATAAAATTTTGGCAGGCTGTGCTGGCTGTGAAATTCTGCCACCTTTTTTTTGAAGTGTTTCGCTGAAGAAATTACTTGTCATAGTATAAATTTTTTTAGAATTGAAATGATATTAGTTGGCATACATTACCGCCAACACAGTTTCTGTTTCGTTTGTAAATCCCAGGAAACCCTCTTTATGATATTTAATCTCTACCCCGGTTGCTGATCTCACTGGTGACTTGAGCGGGGAGCCCTGAAGAGAAAAGCCATGCCTTTTCAACCGATCAATCCAGGTTATTGCTTTCTCATGCTTTTCATACCTGTCCGCCTCTGTTTTTCCAATAACATCTTCAATCTCACGGCCAAAAAATAATTTCAGGGAGGTTTTATCTTTTGGGGCAATGTCCAAACGATCAATTACTTTAAAAATATTGTAATAATGATGGTAGCAATTCATGAAACGGGTAGAAAAATCTTTTTCAAAATGATCCACATTAGGCTCAATTAAAAGGAATGCTACAGGGTTTAATTTTTTTACTGCAGCAATTACATCTTCCCTTTTTTGCTGGTTTTGTATATGATGCAGCGCAAGCGAAGCATTTACGATCAATGTACCCGGAAGTTGTTGCAAACTGCTGAGATCAACATCTTCGATGAAGGCATTTATACCGGTAAACTCAATCTTGAAATTTACTTTATCGCTGCAGTCATTTATATTTAAAGTCGCCTTTTGCAATGCATCCAAAAAAGGCTCAATGCCAATGATGTTTAGCTTTTTTAAATTTGGCAGCTTCCGGGCAAGTTCTATAATATGTACTACCTGTGCCCCCTGGCCAATGCCAATATCAATGATGCTGGCTTCGGTTGCATCCCCAATTGTTTCAATAATGGCGTTATTGGCAATAAGCTGGCTGTATTTTACAAATGGGAATTTTTCTACTAAAATATTGAATAACTGGATCTGGCTTATCTCATCATTTTTAAGGTAAATATGCTGTTGTGGTAAACCTGGCCTGAAACGCTTATTAATGGCATCAGTAAGCAAAGTGGCAATTAACCTTTGAGAATCTGTTTGATGATTTTGATTGCAAAAAGCCAATAAAGATTCGATGCCGGAGCGGTTTACACCATTACAGTATCTGGTATCATGCTGTATAAATTGTGGAACTGCATGATCAATTTTAGTTAAGGAAGCACTGGTCATCTGATTATTATTTTATGTTTTAAAAAATTAAATTGATGAAGTAAAATTGATTAGGAAATGCCTGGTTGAAAAAAAATAGAGTGTGATGTGAAGAAATAATAATGTTAAATGCAGTTTATTTTAACTG
Source organism: Bacteroidota bacterium (assembly GCA_031384415.1). Lineage (GTDB taxonomy): Bacteria > Bacteroidota > Bacteroidia > Chitinophagales > Chitinophagaceae > Ferruginibacter. The sequence goes on along the minus strand of JANNAM010000179.1, from coordinate 68,192 downwards.
AAATGTAAAATACCGCTGCATTGTTTTTAAACCAGGTAAATGAATTGCCGCACAGTTCGGGTAATTTAAATAGATACATCCAGCAGTTCATTTTAATTTTTATACATTTCAATTCATATTTCAGCATATTACCATCCTAAACTTGCCATTACTGCAGGTTTTTTATAGCTTGCCGGCACAGGGTAAACCATAAACAATTGAGAAAACAATTTTACATACCAATATTGCTGTTGTTATCTTTTACAGGCTTTGCACAGTCGCCTAATTTTATATTTCACAGCATTGGAGAACGGCAAGGGCTTAGTTCAAATTTTTGTTATAGTATTTTAAAGGATAGCCGCGGCATGCTATGGGTAGCTACACACAATGGACTTAGCCGGTTTGACGGTGCTCATTTTTACAATTTCAGTTCTGGCAAGGTTAGCACCTCATTTATTAATAATATAATACTGGATCTGTGTGAAGACAAGGAAGGGAATATTTGGGGAGGAACTGCCAGTGGTATTTTTTGCTACAAGGCCCAAGAAAATATTTTTATAAATTATATACCCCCCACTTATGATTTTGCAAGAACGATAAAAAATATTATTTGTGATTTTAAAGGAAACATCTGGGCTACCAGTGAATGGAATATTCTGAAATTAAACAAAAAGAAAAATGTTTTTGAAGAAATAGGGTCGCTTACACAGCATAAGGATTCACTGGGAGCATATTCAGTAAGGCAAAATGGATTGGTGGAAGACCCATCCGGTAATGGTTTATGGTTTGCAACCCGTTCTGGTTTGCATTATTACAATACTGCGGAAGAAAAATTTTACAGTTATAAAAATAAACCGGGCGATTCATTATTTACAAATCACAGTGTGGCGGCACTTTCATTGTCTGCATCCGGCCTTTGCTGGTTTTTTGATAATGTTACTAAAGATATTATTTCATTTGACCCCCTAACGCATAAGATACTGCTGCGTATGAATATGAATGCAGCAATTCCAGGCGCATTTGGCCAGACATTATTTGAAGACAGCAATAACAAACTTTGGTTCAGCTCATGGAATTATAAAATGGCCGTAATTGATTATCGTAAGAATAGTATTACAGCTTTTGCCTACAAAAATGACAACCCTTTATCAGTTGCCGGCGATGGATTCTGGGATGCATGGGAAGATGAAAACAAAAACATTTGGCTCGCTACTACGGGTGGCATTTCAAAGTGTAATTATTCAAAAAGTGCCTATGACATTGTACCGATAGTAGAAAAGGTATCCGAATTTAAGAATTGCAAGCTGGGAGCTTTCACTATTGATCCAAGGGACCAAAGCTGGTGGCTTGCTTCAGAAGGTTATATTTCCATTATTCATTACTTTCCCCAAACCGGCAAGTACGATTATTTCGACTTTTCAAAAGCCATAAAGAACAGCCTGGGCCAGTTGCCCGGCCCTGTTTTTTCAGTAAGTTTTATAGATAAAATGCCCTATGTATGCACTCACACCGGTGTTTGGCAATTGAATGAAAAAATAAAACAGATAATTCCTTTTGAAAAAAAATTTGATGGCTTGCCTGGCACCTTATTCAATTATTTTGTTGAGTACGGCGATGATGTTTGGTTTACCACAGCAGAAGGGTTTATAAAATGGAATAAGGTATCGGACCATGCAATAAAAATAAAAACGGCTGTTGATTCATTCCCCGATGGACAAAAGCCGGTTTACAGTCAGCTATTTTTTGATAAAACCGGAAAGCCCTGGTATGTTCCTGCTTTTGGCTGGCTGGCTTTTATAAATGAAAGCAATGAAGTGATATTGAAGTATTATATAAAAAACAAGGCAAAAGAACTGGCAGGTTACCTGATATCTATGACTGAAGATAACCAGGGAAATTTATGGATGGCTTCGGCAGGTGTTGGCTTATATAAATACGATACGCAAAAAGATGAAATGAAATTATATGACCAGTCAGACGGAATTTCAGCATTTATAAGAAAAGCTGTTACAGATAAAAACGGCCGCCTGTGGATTGCAGCCGTGAATAAGTTTTCCATTTTTAACCCCAATACAAAAAGCATCAGCCATTATAACCTGCCTGTTTATGAAAATACACTTGACTATAGCAATATGCTGCTGACAGATAGCAGCGGGGATATACTGGCAACGATTTGCAAAGATGTTGTAAGGTTTATGCCCGAACGGCTTAACCTGAAACCGGTGATAAAACTACCGCTGGTGAGCATGGTAAAAATTTCAGGAAAAGAAAAATTAATCAGCGGGGAAACAAAATTAAATCTGGAGCCGGATCAAAATTCATTAGAGTTCAATTTTGGTTCATTGATCAGTAACGAAATATTTCCTTATTCATTTGAATACCGGCTGGATGGATTTGATAAAAATTGGATAACAGCAACCAGCAGCGCTATTGCATTGTATAATAACCTCAATCCGGGCAAATATATTTTCAGGGTAAAGGCTGTTGCTAAAGATAAATCATGGCAAACCCCCGAAAAGACAATAGCCATTACCATACGCACACCTTTTTATAAAGCCAGTTGGTTCTGGCTGCTTATTGGTGGCTTGCTGGTTGCTGCATTCATTTTCTTTTACCGCTTCAGGTTTAACAAGCAAAAACAAATTTTAACGCTGGAAACAAAAGCTCAGCAACTGGAGAAAGAAAAAACAATGGTGATGTATGAAAGCCTGAAGCAGCAGCTCAATCCTCATTTTTTATTTAATTCCCTTACTTCCTTATCAGGCCTTATAGAGACTGACCAGGCAGTAGCAGGCAATTTCCTGGAACAGATGTCGGGCATCTACCGGTATATTCTAAAAAACGGCGATAATGAAACAGTAACCATTAAGGATGAAATCAGTTTTGTAAAGCTATACATCAGCCTGCAACAAACCAGGTTTAAAAAGGGATTGCAGGTTAATATGAATGTACCTGATGATTATCTGCATTACAAAATAGCCCCGGTTACTTTACAAAACCTGATTGAGAATGCCATTAAGCATAATATCATAGATGTTGATTCACCGTTGGTGATTAATATTTTTATTGATGGCGATTATATAGTGGTGCAAAATAATTTACAAAAGAAAAATGTGGTAGAAACGTCTAATAAAAAAGGGCTGGCGCAGTTTACATCGCTGTACCGCTACCTGAGTGAATTGCCGGTGCTGATTGAAGAGACAGAAAAACATTTCGAAATAAAAATTCCATTGATATAAAAAACCAGATTATGAAAGCAGTAATTATAGAAGATGAAGAAATTATCGCCAGCGTATTACTTGGAAAAATAAAAAAAGTAGCTGCTGATGTGGATGTGGTAGCAGTGCTGCCAAGTTTAAAAACTGCACGCCGGTGGTTTGGCGAAAATGCAGAACCTGACCTGCTATTGATGGATATACAATTGAGTGATGGCGTAAGTTTTGACATCTTCAATGATTTCAATATGAAATGCCCGGTAATATTTACCACCGCTTATGATGAATATGCCATCCGTGCTTTTAAAGTAAATGGAGTAGATTACCTGCTGAAACCAGTGAAAGACGAAGAACTGGCGGCAGCAATTGATAAATGCAGAAAACTGAATAATACAAATGAAAAGCCGCCTTCTGATATAGCAGAAATGATAAGATCACTGGCAAATCCATCTTCCGCTTCAAAGTATAAAGAGAAATTCATCGTCAATATCCGCAATCAATGGATGCCCGTAAATACAAAAGATATTGCCTGTTTTAGTAAGGAAGTACTCAATTATATTTACCTGTTTAATGGCGACAGGTATATGATTGATTATGTAACGCTGGAAGAAGTGGAAGAATTGCTGGATCCCAAACAGTTTTACCGGGCCAGCCGGCAGTTTATCATCAATATGGATGCCATACAAACGGTGAAGCCGGTTGAAAATTCAAAACTCATTGTACGGTTAAAAGAGCCTAATCATAAACTGGAAATTGATATGAGCAGGTTGAAAAGCCCTGAGTTTAAAAAGTGGATGGACAGGTAATAAAAGGAGTTTAAATACATTTTAATTAATTTTTTATACAGCTCAGCATAAAATAAGTGGTACTGTATTTATTATCGCTGATTTTTGCAATAAATCGACGGCATGACACCTGAGCAAATTAAACTTATAAAAAATACATGGCGAATGATACGGCAAGTTGATCCGGTGCTGGTAGGCGACTTGTTTTACAGTAAACTATTTGCCGATACGCCTTCACTACGCCATATGTTTCCTAAAAAAATGGATGAACAATACCGCAAATTGATTGACATGCTGAACATTGTGGTAGCCCGGCTGGAAAGACTGGATGAACTGAATGAAGAAATTACCGAAATGGCCAACCGTCATGTTGGGTATGGCGTTCGCCCTGCACATTACAAAATGGTGGGCACTGCATTACTCTGGACCTTACAGCATGGGTTGGGTAAGGACTGGACACCTGAAGTAAAAGAAGCCTGGGTAAAATGTTATACTACACTGGCAGATACCATGATTAACGCTCCAACATTACAGGCTAAGAAATAAAACGTTTTACAGCATCCAGGTGAATAAAACTATTGTAGCAAGCGTTACAACAATTTGAATTGCCCCCGGGTGCAACGCTTCTTTGTCAAGTATAATTTCCTTTGACTGTTGATTATTTGACTGTTGATTAAATACATCTCAACCCCAATTATTGACATTTCGCTTTAATAAAATTTAAGCAACCGAAATTGTATTGCATTTTTACATCGTAAAAAAACAATCATGAAAAAAACAATTCTCTCTTTTATGGTATTTGCCTGCTTTTTTGCAGGCAAGGCACAAAAGCTAACCGAATTTACACAAACTCTTCAACCAGATATTTCAAACGGAAAGTGTTATATAAGCTTCAGCAATAAGCAGGTATATACAGCAGGCGAAGCATCCTCTGCAAAACAGGTATTGGATTTTATTTATGCACTAAGGCCTAGTGGCCAGGATACGGTAAAAGAATTTTACAACATGAGTGCTAAAAGCAGCGTGATACCCGAAAGACTGCAGGGCACTGCAACAGGTATAGTTTCCATGAACTGGGATAAAGAATTATGGAATAAATGTACAACAGTGGCGGATTTAAAAAGAATGACCGGTCATATCACCAATGGTTCGTTTTCTTTTTATTCCGTTATATCAAATAACCATACCGGCGAAATCAACTACTCTTATTTTATATTTCAACTGGCATCGGGTAAAAGAGGAATTGTGTATGTAGTAAAAGCCGATAGAAATGCTATTCGTGTTATGGTAAAGCAGGAACCCTGAAAAGCTAATCAGGGGATTTAAAAAGCCCTGTTTCCCTTTACCCAATCTTTAATATAATCTGCAATGTCAGCAGTTGATGTGCCGGGTGCAAATAATTTTCCTACGCCCATTTCATTCAATGTTTTCATATCATCTTCAGGAATGATGCCACCACCTGTAAGCAATACATCATCCATTCCCTTCGCCTTCATCAATGCAATTACTTTTGGAAAAACCGTATTGTGAGCACCGCTTAAGATGCTGATACCAATTGCATCCACATCTTCCTGCAAAGCAGCGTTCACTACCATCTCAGGAGTTTGGCGCAGGCCGGTATAAATAACTTCCATGCCGGCATCCCTTAATGCAGTGGCAATTACTTTGGCGCCCCGGTCGTGGCCATCCAAACCAACTTTGGCAACTAAAACTCTGATGGGTCTGTTCATTAGCAATTGTTATTAATGTAAAAATAAACAATATCAGCGGCTGAATTGTTTTTTCATTTTACTTAATCCTTCTTTTGCAATTTGCAGGGCTTTGTCATCAGCATTTTCAAAAAAAATAATTTTATCGCCCAGTTGCCTGGAGTAAATATTGGTAACAGAATCTGCAATCGTTACTTTTTCAAAATGCTGAAATACTTCATCATCTTTTCCGGGCATTTTGCCACCAACAAAAATCATATGTTTAAATGAAAGGGTATCCGGTATCCACAACAGAAACGAACCGTTATCAGTAATAACCCTGTTTATAAATTCTTTGTTATTGCTGTAAAATCTTAAAGAACCAGCCTGCCCGTAATGCATGCAGTAAATTACCGTGTTAGCTTTAACGGAACCGGGCAATGACTGAAAGTATTTTTCAGTTTTTGTAGTAAGCTCTTTCCATCCCAGCATGTCGGCAAAATCCTGCGGCAGGTCATGATTTTTTTGGTCTTCCCATTTATGCTCAACACCCGCTTTTTTATAAAATGATGCCAGCTTACCAGGTTCCCAGATTGGAAGCAGCATAGGAAGAATTAAAGAAGTAAACCCAATAATGAGCATACAAAAAATATAACGCACCCAAACGCTTTTTTGTGTCATGCGTTCCCATGCCACTGCGCCGGCAGCCAATAACATTGGATAAATACCCAGTGCATAATAACTTTTGCCCCTGCCCAAAATCAGCAACAGGATAATAACAAAATAACTATAAGCCAAAAACCTCCATTGCTTATTTTTTAAAGCCCAACCTAATCCTGCAAGCCAAATCAACGCAGTTGCAATTAACATCATCAGCTGTTCTTTTAAAAAATCAACCGGGCTGCCAAATTTCAATTGTGTTTCCTGCAGCTCTTTCATGTGATGAAGCAACGGCCAGTTATGGCCGTATTGCCACCAAACATTTGGAAGTATAAAAAGTAAACCTGCCAGGGCAGCTATGTACAATTTTTTTTCTGCAAAAATTTTACGATGATGGGTTAATAATAAACCTGCAAAAATTCCTGCGGCAACAAATACAACAGAATACTTGCCCCAGAAACCCAATGCAAGGCTTATGAAAAAGCAAAATAAAATTTTAGTTTGTTTGTCATTGATATAGCGAACAAAAAAATAGAAAGACAGTGTCCAGAAAAAAACATCCAGAATATTTGGCTGAAACAATGCATATACTCTTAAATAAGCACCTGTGCAAATTGCAAGCCCTGCTAAAAATTGAGCAAATTTTTTACCTCCCAATTCCGCGGCAAGTAAACATGTAACAACAAGAGTGGCTGCCCCAAAAAAAGCAGGCCAGAATTTTATCCAGAATACAGAGCCGCCTAACAAAGATGAAATAGCGCCAAGGTAAGAAAGCAGCGGCGGATTTTCCATATAACCCAATGCCAGGTGCTGTCCCTGATGGTAATATAAAAATTCATCCCTTTGCAGTTCATATACGTTTGACTGCAGAAAAAAAGGCAGCGTAAATTTTACAACTGCCAATAGTAATATCAATACCCAGAAAGGTTTTACTTTCATTTTCCCTGTTTAATTATCAGGTTAATTAAAATTGTTTCATAGCATTCTCAATTCTATTTATCGTTTCCTCCTTTCCAATCGTTTCTGCAATAACAAAAACCGCCGGGCCCATTTTGCTTCCTACCAGCATCACCCTAAAAATCATTTGCAACTCACCTATCTTAATGTTTTTTTCTGCAGCAAGTTCTTTAAAAGCAAGTTCAATTTTTTCCAACTCCCAAAATTGCAGACTGCTGAATTTATCTTTCAACAAATTAAAATAAGCAGCTTTCTCTTCATTCCATTTTGGTTTTACCGACTCTGTATCCCATTGCTGCGGAGCAGTAAAAAAGAAACTGCCCTGTGTATAAAAGTCGGGCAATAAAGTGCATCTGTCTTTCACCAGTTCAATCACTTTATGCAAATAAGCATCATCATTTATTGCAATGTCCTTCAGTTCAAACTCATTCTTAATTCTTAATTCATAATTTTTAATTTCCAGTTTCTTAATCCACTCATGATTGAACCATTTTGCTTTTTCAAAATCAAACTTGGCGCCGCCCTTATGTACTTTTTCAATAGAAAATTTTTCAATCAGTTCCTCCATAGTAAATATTTCCTGTTCTGTCCCATCGTTCCAGCCAAGCACCGCCAGCAGGTTTACAAATGCTTCTGGCAAAAAACCAATTTCTTTAAATCCCTTTGTAAGCTCATTTGTTTTGGGATCAAGCCAATCCATTGCATATACCGGGAAACCGAGGCGGTCACCATCACGTTTACTTAACTTACCATTCCCATCAGGCTTTAATATCAATGGAAGATGAGCCCATTGAGGCATTTTATCCAGGCCAAATAAATATTTCCATAATAGAATGTGTATCGGCGCACTCGGCAACCACTCTTCTCCTCTGAAAGCATGTGTAATCTTCATCAGGTAATCATCCACCACAACTGCCAGGTGATAAGTTGGCATTCCGTCTGCTTTCAACAACACTTTATCATCCACCGTATTGGTATCAAATTCCATTTCGCCACGGATCATATCAGTGAAAGCAACAAACTCATTGGCATCTACTTTAATCCTGATGACATAAGGAGTTCCTGCATCCAATAGCTTTTGTGTCTCTTCAGGCAACAGCCGAAGGGAATTATTCATGTTCATACGAATATGATGATCATACATCAAACTATGGCTACCCTTCGCTTTTAAATCTTCCCTCATTTTTTCCAGTTTTTCAGTAGTATCAAAAGCATAATAAGCATAGCCATCTTTTATCAATTGCTCTGCATATTGTCTGTAAATTTCTTTGCGTTCGCTCTGGCGGTAAGGTGTATAAGGTCCGCCGTGTTGCACACTTTCATCGGGTTCTAGTCCACACCACTTGAGGCAGTTGAAGATGTATTCTTCCGCACCTTCCACAAAACGCGTTTGGTCGGTATCCTCAATCCTAACTATAAAATCGCCGCCATGTTTTTTTGCAAATAAATAATTAAACAACACGGTTCTTACGCCGCCTAAATGCAGGCCACCTGTAGGGCTTGGTGCAAAACGAACTCTTACTTTACTCATAGGCTGCAAAGATAAGGCTCGATTTAAGATTGCAGATTTTAGATTGTAGATTTGTATTGTATGCCCATCATTGCACCACATTATAATAAAGCAAAAAAGAAACCGCTGCTGGCTTTTTTTAAAAAAGACCGCTACCTGATTAAAACTCCGTGGTGGTTAAAAAAATTATATCCCGGTTGCCTGTGGAATATGCCAAAAGAAAATAAAACGCTTTACTTAAGTTTTGATGATGGCCCTCACCCAACCATTACACCATTTGTTTTAAATGAATTAAATAAGCACAATGCTAAAGCCACTTTTTTTTGCATTGGTGATAATGTGGCCAAATATCCCGAAGTGTATCAGCAACTGATTGACCAAGGCCATGCAGTGGGCAACCATACACAACATCATATTAACGGATGGAAAACAACTGATGATGCTTACATTAAAGATATTGAAGCAGCAAAGCAACTCATTCATTCCAATTTATTCAGGCCGCCTTACGGACGGATAAAAAAAAGCCAGATGAAATTACTGAGGCAGGGCAATGATAAAATGAAAATTGTAATGTGGAATATTTTGGCAGGTGACTGGGAGGCAGATTTAAAACCCGAACGCTGTTTTGAAAGAGTGAAAAGAAGAATCAGTGACGGCGATATTATCGTTTTTCACGACAGTGAAAAGGCAAAGGAAAGGATGCAATATGCTTTTCCAAAAGTGCTGGAACATTTTGCAGCAAAAGGATATTTATTTAAAAAAATAGAATGATTTTTTTTTACGGGACTTACAAAAAAATTGGGCCGGGGTAGAAACCCTGGCCCGTTTTTAATCCGTACCCTATGAAAACTGAGTTAAAAATACAACCTTGTTTTCAAAAATGCAAGACATTTTTTGGGTATTATAAGGTAATAACATGCGGTACACCATTGATATAAAGGATAGCCTGGTTATCGCAATTGCCGTTTCCGTAATCTAATAATGCCTGTCTGCTATCCCTTGTCATCCTTACTGTTCCCTTCACAATCCAGCGGCAGGTGAACTTTTTAATCAATGGATCAACAATTAAAGATGTCCATGTGTGGCCAAATGAATTGGAGCCTGCAGCGCCGCCAGTTATTTTATAAACATCATCCAGGGGAAAGCCGGGAGTTCCGTTGCCTTCAATCTGCAAAACAGATTTTGTGCTGTTCCACTGGCGCCAGTTGCTGGTGTTGGTGTTGGTAATCTTACCATTAATCACACTTACTTTCCATCCCTGCAGGTTGGATGTGCTGGTGTTTTCGGTAATGTGGGTGCCTTCAATTTTAAAGCTGTCAACATAATAACCAACAAAAGTGGTGGATACTTTTGCGCCGGGCACTACCATGCGGTTGGTGTAAATGGAAACAATTTTTCCTTTTCGTGTTTTGCCATCACGGCCAACGCAACCTGTTGTTCCAAAATCAATCGTTACTGTTTTTGGAAAAACGCCGGGAATGTTTGGCACAACTGTAATGGTAAAACAACGGGCCAAAGTGTCGGGGCTTACAGGGCTTTCGCCTAAGCTAAACAAACCGGAAACATTTGCACCAAGGCCAAGGTTTTCGCCAACCTGGTTAGTATTCATGCTGGCGGTAATGTTGAATACATCATCATACTGTTCTTCTGCCTGTGCATCTTCGGCAGAGGCATTTACTGTGGCGGCGGTTTCGGCTGGTGTTTCATCTGTTACGTTTTCAACGCTGTTGTTTTTTTTACAGCTTGTAAATGTTAAGGCTCCCAATACGGCAAATGCCGTGAGCCATGTGGTGAGGTTAATTGTCTTTTTCATGATTTTAAATTTTAAATAAAGGTGAATAAATAGAACCTTTTTAAGACCCATGCTTAACAACATAGTTTAAAAGCCTGTTAAATTTTTTTTAATGAATTTTGTGTTATGACAATTATTGATACACACTGTCATCTTTATATGGATGATTTTAAAAATGATATTGATGCAGTAATAAAAAAAGCAGAAGAAGAAAGTGTAAATAAATTTTATTTACCGGCTATTGACAGTTCAACACATGAATCAATGATGTTACTGGAAGAAAAGTTTCCCGGTAAATGTATTGCCATGATGGGCCTGCATCCATGCAGTGTAAAAGAAAATTACAAAGATGAATTAAGCATTGCAGAAAAATGGCTGGGCAAAAGAAGCTTTGTCGCTGTTGGAGAAATTGGTTTGGATTTTTACTGGGATAAAACTTTCGCTGATCAGCAATACGATACTTTCAGAATACAAATTGAATGGGCGTTGCAATACAAGCTTCCGATTGTAATACACACCCGTAGCGCCCTGCAGGAATCAATTGATGTGGTAAAAGAATATGCAGGCAAAGGACTAAAAGGAATTTTTCATTGTTTTAGCGGCAACGACCAAAATGCAAAAGAAATTATTGATGCTGGTTTTTTTTTAGGAATTGGTGGTGTGTTAACTTATAAAAATTCGGGGCTGGCAGAAGTGATTGATAAAATAGATATGCACCATTTAGTACTGGAAACTGATTCACCTTACTTAACACCCGTTCCTTTTCGTGGCAAAAGAAATGAAAGCAGTTATTTAAAATACATCATCGAAAAATTATCAGCAGTAAAAAATATATCAATAGAAGAAATTGCTGCAATTACAACTGCGAATGCTGAAAAAATATTTAAGCAGTAAAATGTTCTTACTTTTTCGAAGCAAGGAATTTATTCCGGATCACTTCCTGCACCGGAATATTATTGATCTTACTTTCAAGCCAGGAGATTACATCTAAATAAACAAATGCCCTGGTTTCAAGCCGGTTGTTTTCATGCTGCTTAAGTTTCAGCAATAATTTTTCCAGTTCGGGTTTTATGTTTTTTTTAGAAAGACTGAATGACTGCCGCAGAAATTTAAACATCTCTACTTCCACCACACTCATGTTTTCCATCTTGGCCATAAACCGGTAAACAGATTTGATAAGATACTCCATCAAATCAAAATTGCCCAGTTCGTAATGTGCAATCAGATGCAGCAAACGGCTGTAACACTGCAGGTCGGTACGCAAATCAACTTTCCAGTTGATGATTTTATTGAGGTAATCAATTGCTTTGCTGCTGTTGCCACTGCCAAAATAAAGGCTGGCAATTTTGTAATAAAACACCAGCACCCTGTGGCGGTCTAAATAAAGTTCATATTCCTTCAGCTTGTTTTCAATTTCCGGAACCAATTCTAATCCCTCATTAAAACTTCCATCAATAAAGTGCTTGTTTAATTTTGATGTGTAGAGATAAACAAAAGTTTGAATAAGGTTGTTTTCATTTTGCAGCACTACATTACTCCCGGCAAATTTTTCAAACACAGCCAAAGATTCTACAAGCTTGTTATAATTACGCAAATCAAAATGTGCCCCCATCAGGTTGTGCATCCCTTTAATATAGTGCGATGTTTCCACTTCAATCATAAATGGTTCGGCAGTAAACAAATCAACCCATTTTTGAGTATAGCGGTAATACATTAAAAAATCCTGGCGGATAAAAGCATACCAGCACTGGCTTTGGTACAGGTAAAGTTTTTCATAAAAGCTTTTGTAAAGATTAATATTGGCCGGCAGGCCATCATCAAATATTTTTTTGATGTCGGCATCGTCCTGCGCTGTTCTTGCATGGCCATGTTTGATATACCAGCTATACAGTTTTAGCGAAAGGTTAGATAAACTGGTGATGCTGTTCAATTTTTCTGTTGCATTTTTTACCTCCGCAATCAGTTCATCCGCCCTGTTTTCAATACTCCGGGTTATGTAAAGCGATTCTATCTTTTTCTCAAAAAACAACACCTGCATCATATAAGTAAGCTGGTTGTGGGCACTTGCCAGTTTTTTCATCCGGTCAAGCACATGCAAGCTTTGGATGTACAAACCTTTGTTGTACAAAATCCGGGCATAATCCATTTGCTCATGCAACTGGATGTCTATATTATTCTCGTCCTTAATAAGGCGAAGGCTGCCCAGTATTTGTTTGTACAAATTGGCATTGAGATTAGATAATTGTGCTTTGGAAATAGAAGGGTTTTTCTTAAGTAATAAAGCCTCATTGTAGTCCTCCATCTTATCGAGGGCGTCAAACAACTGGATGATTTTAAGGTCCTCGGCAGCCGAGTGGCGGTTTACAAACAGCTTAAAATTCCGCTTCTCCGATTTTTTCAGCGACTTTACCAGTTGAAACAGGGCATTATTGGAGCGGTTGGGCATTGTAATTTAAAATTGCTGAAATTCTTTACCAGCCTGCATTTTACAAAGCAATCAACACCTTAAACTCTGTAAACCTGCCCACATTTTGATTCGGTTACATGGGTATATAAAGATATTTTCGAAATTAAGGCTGATACCATAACAGCTTTACAAAAATAAGCAGCCTGCATCTTTTTATCCTTAATTATTTGACGCATGAGTAATAATAAAGTTTTCATTTTTGACACTACACTAAGAGATGGCGAACAGGTGCCCGGCTGCAAGCTGAACACCAGCGAAAAAATTGAACTGGCACTGGCGCTTGAAGACCTGGGCGTTGACATTATTGAAGCCGGTTTCCCTATCTCATCCCCCGGCGATTTTGAAAGCGTGAATGAAATTTCAAAAATTATAACCAATGCTACCGTTTGCGGATTGACCCGTGCGGTAAAAAAAGACATTGAAGTGGCGGCAGAAGCTTTGAAATATGCAAAGCGCCCACGTATTCATACGGGCATTGGCACATCTGATTTTCACATCAAATCGAAATTCAATTCTACACAGGTAGAAATTTTGGAACGTGCCATTCAATGTGTGAAATGGGCCAGGAACTTTACTGATGATGTAGAGTTTTATGCAGAAGATGCAGGACGAACCGAAAACGGTTACCTGGCAAAAGTGATTGAAGCGGTTATTAAAGCAGGCGCTACTACAGTTAATATCCCCGATACTACAGGTTATTGCCTGCCACACCAGTACGGAGAAAAAATTGCTTACTTAATAAATAATGTTCCCAATATTGACAAAGCAATCATAAGTTGCCATTGCCATAACGATTTGGGTTTAGCAACTGCCAATTCAATTTCGGGTGTATTAAATGGTGCAAGGCAAATTGAATGCACCATTAATGGATTGGGCGAAAGAGCCGGCAATACTTCACTGGAAGAAGTGGTGATGATAATAAAGCAGCACAAAGACCTTGGTTATTACACAAACATCAAATCGCAGCAACTGAACCCCATGAGCCGGCTGGTAAGCGATACAATGCGGATGCCAGTGCAGCCCAATAAAGCAATTGTAGGCAGCAATGCATTTTCTCATTCATCAGGCATTCACCAGGATGGGTTTTTGAAAAATACACTTACGTATGAAATTATAAGCCCTGAAGAAGTGGGTGCCGACAGTTCGAAAATTATTTTAACTGCAAGAAGCGGCAGAAGTGCACTGGCTTACCGTTTTCAAAAACTGGGGCACCAGTTTGACAGGAATGATGTGGATGTATTGTACAATGAATTTGTAAAAGTGGCCGACAGCAAAAAAGAAGTAGAAGATAAAGACCTGGAAGAACTGGTGCTGAACTATAAAAACAATGTTGTAGAAATCGCATAGGATACTGAATAAAGGTATTAAGTACAAGAGTGCGACGCCTGTGAAGTTGAGTAAAGTTTAAATGCCGGGTTCATAAAAAAAATAAAATGGGACAAACATTATTTGAAAAAATCTGGAATAAACATGCTGTTAAAACAATTGACGGCGGCCTTGTTGTTTTATATATAGATAAGCATTTCATTCATGAAGTAACATCGCCCCAGGCGTTCAGGGGAATTGAAAGCCGTGGGTTGCAATTGTTTCGTCCAAAACAGATTGTTGCCACTGCCGATCACAATGTGCCAACGATTGACCAGCATTTACCAATTAAAGATTTGCTTGGCAGAAACCAGGTGGATATGCTGATAAAAAATTGCAGGAACCATAATATTGAATTGTATGGCCTGGGACATAATTACCAGGGCATTGTTCATGTAATTGGCCCCGAGCTGGGTATTACACAACCGGGTATGACGATTGTGTGCGGCGACAGCCATACCAGCACCCACGGCGCATTTGGCTGCATTGCATTTGGCATTGGCACCAGCGAAGTGGAAATGGTTTTTGCATCGCAATGTGTATTGCAAAGCAAACCAAAAACAATGCGGATAAATGTGGAAGGCGAATTGAATAAGGGTGTGCTTTCGAAAGATATTATTCTTTACATCATTGCAAAAATATCGGCCAGCGGTGCCACAGGATATTTTGTTGAGTATGCCGGCAGCGCCATACGTTCATTAAGTATGGAAGCAAGAATGACCATTTGCAACATGAGCATTGAAATGGGTGCAAGGGGCGGAATGATAGCGCCGGATGAAACAACATTTAATTATTTAAAAGGAAGAACTTTTGTACCGAAGGGTGAAGAGTGGGAAAAGAAACTAACTGAATGGAAAACATTATTCAGTGACGATGATGCAGTATTTGACAAAGAAATAAATATTAATGCTGCCGGTATTGAACCAATGATTACTTATGGCACCAACCCCGGCATGGGAATAAGTGTGAACGGTTTGATACCAACAACTGAAAACGTAAATGAAACTGATAAATCAGGTTTGAGCAAATCGCTTGCTTATATGGGCCTGAAGCAAGGCGCCAAGATTAAAGGCCAGAAAGTGGATTATGTTTTTATAGGAAGTTGCACCAATTCAAGAATAGAAGATTTAAGAATGGTAGCATCTTTTGTGAAAGGAAAGCATAAGGCAGATGATGTGGAAGTATGGATTGTGCCCGGCAGCAAGCAGGTAGAAAAGCAGGCAATAGAAGAAGGAATTGACAAGATATTTACCGAAGCAGGGTTTCAATTGAGGCAGCCCGGCTGCTCTGCTTGTTTGGGTATGAATGAAGATAAAATTCCTGCAGGAAAATATTGCATCAGCACCAGCAACAGAAATTTTGAAGGCAGGCAGGGCGCAGGTGCCAGAACATTATTGGCAAGCCCGTTAACTGCAGCCGCTGCAGCTATTACGGGTTATGTAAGTGATGTGAGGGAACTTTTAAATTAAAAACTGCTCTTTTGAATTTTTACTTTTTAACTGAATATCATGCGACCATTAAAAATTATACATAGCCAGTTTGTTCCGCTGCCGATAGAAAATATTGACACGGACCAGATTATTCCTGCAAGGTTTTTAAAAGGAACTACCAAAGATGGTTTTGGTAAAAATCTTTTTAGAGACTGGCGTTATGAAAATGATGATGAAACAAAACCGAAAGCAGATTTTGTTTTAAATCAATCACAGTACAAAGGAGAAATTTTAGTGGCGGGCAAAAATTTTGGTTGTGGTTCTTCAAGAGAACATGCAGCTTGGGCAATGCTGGATTATGGTTTCCGTGTGGTAGTATCCAGTTTTTTTGCCGACATTTTTAAAAACAATGCTTTGAACAATGGGGTGTTACCCATTACTGTATCGGATGAATTTTTGCAAAAAATATTTCAGCAAAGCAACCAGACAACAATTACTGTAAACCTGGAAAAACAAACCATAAAAATTGATACAACTGGCGATGAGGAGGCTTTTGAAATTAACTCTTACAAAAAAGAATGTTTACTAAATGGGTACGATGATATTGATTATTTACTGAGCATTAAAGACGACATTATAAAATTTGAAAATCAACAATTGGTATAAAGAATATGAGTATGACAAAAAACATAGCAGTAATTGAAGGCGACGGAATTGGCCCGGAAGTAACAAGGCAATCTGTAAAAGTGTTAAATGCTATTGCCGAGCAGTTTGGACATGAGTTCTCTTATAAGTATTGTTTGCTTGGTGCAGATGCTATTGATAAAACAGGAACGCCCTTACCGGAAGAAACAATTGATATTTGCTTAGACAGCGATGCCATTTTATTTGGTGCTATCGGCCATCCAAAATACGATAATGACCCTACAGCCAAAGTAAGGCCAGAGCAGGGTTTGCTTGGAATTAGAAAAGCATTACAACTATATGCAAATATCCGCCCTATCATTACTTATCCTTCATTGCATCACCTTTCGCCACTTAAAACAAAAAATATTGAAGGGGTAGATTTTATCATCTTTCGTGAACTGACAGGCGGCATTTATTTTGGTAAGAAAGAAATTAATGCAGAACAAACTGCTGCATCTGATGATTGTATTTATACCAGAGAAGAAATTGAACGCATTGCACACCTTGCTTTTCATTTTGCACAAAAACCTGAACGCAGAAAAAAACTAACACTTGTTGATAAAGCAAATG
Source organism: Bacteroidota bacterium (assembly GCA_031384415.1). GTDB lineage: Bacteria > Bacteroidota > Bacteroidia > Chitinophagales > Chitinophagaceae > Ferruginibacter. The sequence continues at coordinate 51,087 of JANNAM010000179.1, read as the reverse complement.
TTTTGGAAACATCCAGGCTGTGGAGAAAAGTGGTACAGGAACTAAGTACTCAATATCCGGATGTAACAGTTGAATATATGTTTGTTGATAATGCAGCTATGCAAATCATCATTAATCCAAAGCAGTTTGATGTAATACTAACAGAAAATATGTTTGGCGATATTATTAGTGATGAAGCCAGCGTTATCAGTGGCTCATTGGGATTACTGCCTTCTGCATCTGTGGGAAATAAAACTGCTTTGTTTGAACCCATTCATGGTTCTTATCCGCAGGCAGCAGGAAAAGACATCGCCAATCCTATTGGTTCAATACTGTCTGCAGCAATGTTGCTTGAGTATTTAGGAATGAAAGAAGAAGCTGCTCTTGTAAGAGAAGCTGTTGAATGGACATTGCAAAACAATTTTGTTACAAAAGATATTGAGCCCATCAATTTTTATTTTACCAGCACCATTGGCGAACTGATCAGTGATTATATAGGCAATAAAATACCTGGCAGGGTGAATAAAGAAAACATTGAACTGAGAAAATCAACCATTATTTAAAACCATGTATTATAACAACGATACAATAATTTATTTCAATGGCGCATTTGTGAAAGCCGCAGATGCCAAAATGGATCTGTACAGCCAGAGCCTGCACTATGGCTATGCTGTGTTTGAAGGAATTAAATCTTATAAAACACAAAACGGCACAAAAATTTTTAAGGCAAAAGAACATTATGACCGCTTGCGCCAGTCTGCACAAGTAATACAAATGCCATTTGACATCAGCACTGAAGAATTAATTCAACTGAGTTATGAAGTATTAGAGAAGAATAATTTTTCTGATGCTTATTTACGCCCGGTGGTTTTTTGTTCGCCCAATATGGCTTTGTCAAAAGGAAAAGAATCGTATTTGACTATTACTGCATGGGAATGGACGAATGGTTACTTAGCAAACAAAATGCGGCTGATGACTTCTTCTTATTGCAGGCCTAACCCCGGCGCATTTCATATTGAAGCAAAAGTGAGTGGCCATTATGTAAACTCTATACTGGCTTGCCAGGAAGCAAAAGACAATGGATTTGATGAAGCCTTGTTATTAGATGGGAACGGTTTTGTAGCAGAAGGACCCGGCGCCAATGTGTTTTATGAAAAAGATGGCGTGGTTTATACACCAGCCAAAGGAAATATTTTACCCGGGATTACAAGAGCAACAGTAATTGAAATATGCAATGAGTTAAACATTCCTGTTGTAGAAAAATTATTTCTTCCTGACGAAATGCAAAATGCAGATGCAGCTTTTTATTGTGGCACTGCTGCTGAAGTGGTAGCATTGGAATCGCTGGATAATATTTCATTCAAAAAGAACTGGGAAGATAGTTTGGGATACATTATTCAGCAGGCATACAGGTGTAAAGTATTGGAACAGGAGTTTCAAATTCAAAAAGTTGCTTAAAAATTGAGTACAGAAAAAAATGGCCGAGTTAAATAAATATTCAAAAACAATTACACAGGATGTTACGCAACCTGCGGCACAGGCAATGTTTTATGGTATTGGCTTAACAGATGAAGATTTGAAAAAAGCGCAGGTTGGAATTGTGAGCATGGGCTATGATGGCAACACCTGCAATATGCATTTGAATGACCTGGCAAAAATTGTAAAGCAGGCCGTATGGGATAATGATTTGGTTGGCTTGATATTTAATACCATTGGTGTGAGTGATGGCATGAGCAATGGCACCGATGGCATGCGTTACTCTTTAGTTAGCCGTGATATTATTGCAGATTCAATAGAAGCAGTTTGTGGCGCACAATATTATGATGCATTAATTGCAGTGCCGGGTTGCGATAAAAATATGCCGGGCTCATTAATTGCAATGGGAAGATTGAACCGTCCTTCCATCATGTTGTATGGCGGCACCATTGCTCCCGGTCATTATAAAGGCGAAGACTTAAATATTGTTTCGGCATTTGAAGCATTGGGAAAAAAGATTGCAGGGCAATTAAGCGAAGCAGATTTTAAAGGTATAGTAAAACATTCCTGCCCCGGTGCTGGTGCATGTGGCGGTATGTACACTGCCAATACCATGAGCAGTGCCATTGAAGCTTTGGGAATGAGTTTACCTTATTCATCATCTAATCCTGCATTGAGTGAAGCAAAGAAAAAAGAATGCCTTGATGCAGGTAAGGCAATTCGTTTGCTGTTGGAAAAAGATATTAAGCCATCGGACATTATGACTAAGAAAGCTTTTGAAAATGCAATTACTGTTATAATGATATTGGGTGGAAGTACAAATGCAGTTCTTCATCTTATTGCAATGGCTAAAGCAATTGATGTGGATATAACACAAAATGATTTTCAATTAATAAGTGATAGAGTGCCGGTGCTGGCAGATTTAAAACCCAGCGGAAAATATCTCATGGAAGACCTGCACAACATCGGCGGTGTTCCAGCAGTGATGAAATATTTATTAAAGCAGGGATTATTGCATGGTGATTGCCTTACAGTAACAGGAAAAACTGTTGCAGAGAATTTAGCAACAGTTCCTGATTTGGATTTTGAAACTCAAAAAATTATTCTTCCGGTTGAACAACCGGTAAAAGCTACAGGGCATTTGCAAATACTGTTTGGTAACCTTGCAGAGAAAGGAAGTGTCGCAAAAATTTCCGGCAAAGAAGGAGAATTATTTGAAGGACCTGCAAGAGTTTTTGATGGCGAGCATGAATTAATAAAAGGAATAAATTCTGGAAAAATAAAAGCAGGTGATGTTGTTGTTATAAGATATGTTGGCCCACGTGGCGGACCCGGCATGCCTGAAATGCTAAAACCAACTTCAGCTATCATCGGTGCAGGATTAGGAAAAAGTGTAGCACTAATTACGGATGGCAGATTCAGCGGTGGCACTCATGGATTTGTCGTGGGCCATATTACTCCCGAAGCATTTGACGGTGGATTGATCGCAATGGTGAATGATGATGATACAATTGAAATAAATGTGGCGACAAAAGCCATCACTTTAAAAATAAGTGAAGAAGAAATTGCGGCAAGAAGAAGCAACTGGCAGCAGCCGGCATTAAAAGCAACAAAAGGAATTTTATTTAAGTATGCAAAATATGTGAAGGATGCAAGTGAAGGATGTGTAACTGATGAAGCCCCCTAAATCCCCCGAAGGGGGACTTTAGAACCTTAAATTTTAAGGATTAAAATAAAATTGAAGCATGTAAAAATAATTTTTATGGAAGCAGTAGAAGAAATAAATGAAGTAACGAAAACACCGAGTGTTCCCAAGTTCCCCCTTCAGGGGGCGGAGGGGTTTACTGGTTCTGTTGCTGTCCTAGAAGCTTTCATTGCAGAAGGTGCTGATACAATTTTTGGTTATCCCGGCGGTGCCATCATGCCTATTTATGATGCATTGTATGATTATCAGGAAAAAATAAATCACATTCTTGTTCGCCATGAGCAAGGCGCTATACATGCAGCACAAGGATATGCAAGAGCAAGTGGAAGAACAGGTGTAGTGTTTGCAACCAGTGGCCCCGGTGCAACAAATTTAGTAACTGGTTTAGCAGATGCAATGATTGATTCAACGCCGTTGGTTTGTATCACAGGCCAAGTGTATGCTCATCTTTTAGGCACTGATGCTTTTCAGGAAACAGATGTTATTAATATTACAACACCTGTTACAAAATGGAATTATCAGGTTACTGATGCAACAGAAATTCCTTCTGTCCTTGCAAAAGCTTTTTATATTGCCGGCAGCGGAAGGCCCGGCCCCGTGCTGATTGACATTACCAAAAATGCCCAGTTACAAAAATTCGATTACGAAGGTTATACAAAATGCCAGCACATCCGAAGCTACCGTCCAAAACCAATCATTCGTAAAGCATTTATTGAGCAGGCTGCACAACTCATCAACGAAGCAAAAAAACCATTTGTCATTTTTGGGCAGGGCGTAATTCTTGGTAAAGCCGAAAAAGAATTTACCGCATTCCTGGAAAAAGGAAATCTGCCTGCTGCATGGACCATCATGGGTATGAGTGCTATCCCAACCAATCATCCGCTGGGTGTTGGCATGCTGGGTATGCATGGGAACTATGGCCCTAATGTGCTAACCAATGAATGTGATGTGCTTATTGCAGTTGGTATGCGTTTCGATGACCGTGTAACAGGCCGTTTGGATAAATATGCAAAGCAGGCAAAAGTAATTCACCTGGATATTGACCCTTCGGAAATTGATAAAAATGTAAAAACAACGGTGCCCGTTTGGGGCGATTGCAAAGAGACATTACCAATGCTTACAGCACTCATCAATACAAAAGATAACAGTGAATGGTTTCAAAAATTTAATGATTATAAAAAAGAAGAAGAAACTATTTGCATTGAACCAGAAATGAACCCGGCTACTGATATATTGAGTATGGGTGAAGTAATTAAAATACTCAATGAGCTGACGGAAGGAAATGCAATTATAGTGACAGATGTCGGTCAGCATCAGATGGTGGCATGCCGCTATGCAAAATTCAACCAGAGCAAAAGCAATATCACCAGTGGTGGACTTGGAACAATGGGCTATGCATTGCCAGCAGCTATCGGCGCAAAGTTTGGCTCACCCGAAAGAACTGTAGTTGCTATCATCGGTGATGGCGGTATACAAATGACGATACAAGAACTCGGTACAATCATGCAGACAGGTGTTGATGTAAAAATTATTATTCTCAACAACCAGTTTTTGGGAATGGTACGCCAGTGGCAGGAATTGTTTCATGACAGAAGGTATTCATTTACCGATATCAAAAGCCCAGACTTTATAAAAGTAGCAGAAGGCTATGGCATTGCCGGGAAAAAAGTGGAGCAACGCAATGAGTTGAAAAATTCTTTGGAAGAAATGTTGAATCATAAAGATTCTTATTTATTAGAAATAATGGTAGGCAAAGAAAACAATGTTTTTCCAATGGTTCCACAAGGATGTAGTGTGAGTGAGATACGATTGAAGTAAAGCCACTCCTATCCTACCCGAAGGGGAGAGAAACGGAGAAGGCAGAAGCGGAGATTATGTTTTATTTTTTGTTACCAGCAGCAGAATATGAATTCAACATCGTTGCGTCGCACTCTTGTACTAATAAAACATTATTCAGCTTTTATAAAGTATTAGATAAAGTAATTGACTAAAAATATGTAAGAGACAAAAATCATGAAGAAAGAATATACCATAACAGTTTATACCGAAAACCAGATTGGTTTACTCAACCGTATTGCCATTATTTTTTCAAGAAGAAAAATTAATGTGGACTCTTTAAATACATCGCCAACAGAAGTGGAATCGGTACACCGTTTCACCATTGTAATAAATGAAACTGAAGATGTGGTTCGTAAACTATGCAGGCAGATAGAAAAACAGGTAGATGTTTTAAAAGCTTTTTATAATACTGAGGATGAAATTGTTTGGCAGGAAATGGCTTTGTACAAAGTACCCACGGATGAAATTGCAGAAAAAGTAAAAGTTGAAAGATTATTAAGAGAGTATGGTGCAAGGGCTGTAACCATCCGTAAAGATTATACCATTTTTGAAACCACCGGCCACCGGGAAGAAACAGACAGGCTGGTTGCATTTTTAGAACCTTATGGATTAATAGAATTTGTACGAAGTGCAAGAGTAGCAGTAATAAAAGCCAGCAGTGGCTTTCATGAAAAGCTAAAAGAATATGAACAGGCTGCACCGGCTGATGAATTGGTAGAGAATGAATTTTTAAATCAGCAAGCGGAAGTATTTACAATGTAAAGTCACTTAAAACTTATATCATAAACTTAAAACTTAAAAGATGGCACAATTAAATTTTGGCGGCACAGTTGAAAATGTAGTAACACGTGAAGAATTTCCTTTGGCAAAAGCTCAGGAAGTTTTAAAAAATGAAGTAGTTGCAGTAATTGGGTATGGCGTTCAGGGTCCCGGCCAGGCACTTAATCAAAAAGAAAACGGCATCAATGTAATCATTGGACAGCGCAAAGATTCTAAGAGCTGGGATAAAGCAGTACGTGACGGATTTGTACCCGGCGAAACTTTATTTGAAATTGAAGAAGCCCTTGAGAAAGGAACAATCATTTGCTATTTGTTAAGTGATGCGGCACAAATTGCCTTGTGGCCAACAGTAAAAAAATATTTAACTCCGGGCAAGGCATTGTATTTCTCTCATGGCTTTGGCATTACTTATAATGAACAAACAGGAATTATTCCGCCGCCGGATGTGGATGTTTTTTTAGTAGCCCCAAAAGGTAGCGGTACTTCTTTACGCAGAATGTTTTTGCAGGGAAGAGGACTGAACAGTTCCTACGCCATCTTCCAGGATGCAACCGGAAGGGCTTTTGAAAGAGTAGCTGCATTGGGTATTGCAATTGGCAGTGGTTATTTATTTGAAACAGATTTTAAAAAAGAAGTTTACTCCGACCTAACCGGCGAAAGAGGAACACTGATGGGAGCCATACAGGGAATTTTTGCCGCACAGTACGAAGTGCTGAGAAGCAAAGGCCACTCTCCTTCCGAGGCATTTAATGAAACCGTGGAAGAATTAACACAATCATTAATGCCATTGGTTGCAGAGAATGGAATGGACTGGATGTATGCAAATTGTTCAACAACTGCACAACGTGGCGCATTGGACTGGTGGAAAAAATTCAGAGATGCAACAGCACCTGTATTTAACGAATTATATGAAAGTGTTGCAGCAGGGAAAGAAGCACAACGTTCTATTGACAGCAACAGCAAAACTGATTACAGGGAAAAACTGGAAGAGGAATTAAAAGAATTAAGAGAAAGTGAATTGTGGCAGGCAGGTAAAACAGTTCGTTCATTAAGACCCGAAAACCAGCCCGCAGCAGCCAATATTGCATCAACTACAAGTGGCAGCGGTTCACTTACAGAGAAGAAAACAGAGCTGAACAATTATTACTGGATATAAATGAAAACAGCAACCAGCACATACCAGTTAAATTATGCAGATGCGGCAGCAAGGTTGAAAGATGTTGTTACCCGTACTCCCCTGCAATTCAGTTTCAGTTTATCAAAAAAATACCAGTGCAATGTTTTTTTGAAACGGGAAGACTTACAAATTGTTCGTTCCTACAAATTGCGTGGTGCATACAATATGATGAGCAGTCTGCCTGCTGAACAATTACAAAAAGGTGTTGTGTGTGCAAGTGCCGGCAACCATGCACAGGGCTTTGCATACAGTTGCAAAAAACTAAAAGCAAAAGGCGTTGTCTTCATGCCTGTCATCACACCCAAACAAAAAATTACACAAACGCAAATGTTTGGCGATGGCAATGTTGAAATAAAACTGGTAGGTGATACGTACGATGATTGTTCGGTAGCTGCAAAAAAATACACCGAAGAAAAAGGCATGACCTTCATTCCTCCATTTGATGATTATAAAATTATTGAAGGGCAGGCAACAGTTGGTATAGAAATTTTAGAAGACCAGTCGGATATAGATTTTTTATTCATTCCAGTTGGTGGCGGCGGATTAAGTGCAGGAGTAGGTTCCTATTTTAAAACCTTCTCTCCCAAAACAAAAATCATTGGCCTTGAACCGGAAGGTGCACCTTCTATGAAAGCAGCAATGGAAGCAGGCGAACCGGTAACATTGGAAACTATTGATCGATTTGTGGATGGCGCTGTAGTAAAAAGAGTGGGTGATATTACATTTTCCATCTGCAAAGATGTATTGGATGAAATACATCTAATACCTGAAGGAAAAGTGTGTTCAACTATTTTAAAACTCTATAACGAAGATGCTATAGTAGCAGAACCAGCCGGTGCATTAAGCATTGCTGCATTAGATGATTATGCTGAAGTGATAAAAGGAAAAAATGTGGTGTGCATTGTAAGTGGCAGCAATAATGATATTGACAGGATGCAGGAAATTAAAGAACGCAGCCTGCAGTATGAAGGATTGAAACATTATTTTCTCATTCGTTTTGCACAGCGCCCCGGAGCATTAAAAGAATTTGTGAATCATGTGTTGGGCCCCGATGATGACATCACAAGATTTGAATACATGCAAAAGCATAACAAAGAAACAGGGCCTGCGCTGGTGGGTGTAGAATTAAAATCAAAAACTGATTATGAATTGTTGCTGAAAAATTTGCAGCAATATCATATTAATTATACGGAATTGAAAAAAGATGACAACGCATTTGGGTATTTAGTGTAACCCCCATCCCCTAAAGGGGAGTTATTTGAAGTGTATAAAAGATATCAAAGGTTAAATGCAAAAAGGAATGAGTACAAAAAAAATAGAAAAGTTGAATAACTCCCCTTTAGGGAATGGGGGAAATGGCCTCTACAACCCTGCATTTGAGCATGATGCCTGCGGCATTGGCTTTGTTGCCAATATCAAAGGCAACAAATCTCATCAGCATATTGCTGATGCACTTACTATTTTAGAAAACATGGAGCACCGTGGCGCCTGCGGTTGCGAAAACAACACAGGCGATGGCGCTGGTATCCTGATACAGATGCCGCATGAATTTTTCTTTGATGAATGTATAAAGCTGGGAATTCATTTACCGGTTTTTGGCAGGTATGGTGTTGGTGTAATTTTCTTTCCCAAAGAAATAAGATTGAGAGAAGAGTGCCGTGATATTTTTAACCGGGCCGCAGAAAAACTGGGAATGGAAATTCTTGCCTACAGAAAAGTGCCGGTAAATGCAGATGGCATTGGCGCAACTGCATTAAGTGTGGAGCCGGAAATGGAGCAGGTTTTTATTGCATCACCGGATTACATCAACAACCCCGATGATTTCGAACGCAAATTATTTGTGCTGCGTAATTATGCAACGCATACCATCAACAGCACAGTAAAAAAAGATGCTGTAGGTTTTTACATTGCTTCGCTGAGTTATAAAACTGTTGTTTACAAAGGGCAGCTTACGAGTTTACAGGTCAGGCATTATTTTCCTGATTTAAATAATAAAAGAGTTGTCAGTGCTTTTGGTTTGGTGCATTCCCGTTTTGCTACCAACACCTTTCCATCATGGAAACTGGCCCAACCTTTCCGCTACATTGCACACAATGGCGAAATAAATACACTGCAGGGAAATTTAAACTGGCTAAAAACAAGTGAGCAGTGTTTCATCTCTCCTTATTTTAGTAAAGAAGAAATGGAATTGCTGCTGCCCATCATCAGCAGCGGGCAATCAGATTCTGCCTGCCTTGATAACATGATTGAACTGCTTACACTTTGTGGAAGAAGCTTACCGCATGTAATGATGATGCTGATTCCGGAAGCATGGGATGGCAATGAAGATATGGATCCTTTGAAAAAAGCATTCTACGAATTTCATGCATCATTAATGGAACCCTGGGATGGCCCGGCTTCTATTTCTTTTACCGATGGAAAAATTATTGGCGCTACATTAGACAGGAATGGCCTGCGCCCAAGCCGTTATTGTGTTACCACCGATGACCGTGTTATTATGGCATCCGAAACCGGCGCATTGCCCATTGACCAAAGCTTAATTAAAGAAAAAGGAAGATTGCAGCCGGGTAAAATGTTTGTAGTGGATTTAGAACAGGGAAGAATTATCAGCGATGATGAATTGAAAGAAAAAATATGCAGCCGCAAACCATTTGGCGATTGGCTGAATCAATATAAAATCCGGCTGGAAGAACTGGATGAACCAAGGGTTGCTTTCACACATTTATCCGACTCTTCAATTTTAAAATATCAAAAAGCATTTGGTTATTCTTCAGAAGACATTGATACTATATTAAAGCCGATGGCGCTTGATGCAAAAGAACCGGTGGGCTCAATGGGCAGCGATGTGCCGCTTGCAGTGCTGAGTAACCAGCCGCAGCATTTAAGTTCATATTTCAAACAATTGTTTGCGCAGGTTACCAATCCGCCTATTGACCCCATACGGGAAAAATTAGTGATGAGCCTTGCTGCATTTGTAGGTAACAATGGAAACCTGCTGGACGAAAGTCCGGAGCATTGCCATACTGTTGCATTGAAGCAACCGATATTAACCAGTACCGAACTGGAAAAATTAAGGAGCATTGATACCGGCATTTTTCAATCCAAAACATTACAAACATATTTCAGGGCCGATGGCAAGTCCGGCTCTTTACAAAAAGGTTTGGAAAGATTGTGCCGTTATGCAGAAGATGCGGTGCATGATGGATTTGAAGTAATTATTTTATGCGACCGTGCTGTTGATTCTGACCATGCTTCTATTCCATCCTTGCTTGCAACTGCTGCAGTACATCATCATTTAATAAGAAAAGGTTTGCGTGGGCAGGTTGGTTTGGTGATAGAAGCTGGTGATGTTTGGGAAGTGCATCATTTTGCCTGTTTGATTGGTTTTGGTGCAACGGCTGTTAATCCTTACCTGGCAATGGCTTCCATCCGAAATATGAAATTAAATGGTTCGTTGCAAACAGATTTGAGCTGGGAAGATCTGCGTTATAATTATATCAAAGCAGTGTGTGATGGTTTACTGAAAGTTTTTTCCAAGATGGGCATTTCTACTTTACAATCTTATCAGGGTGCACAAATTTTTGAAATACTTGGTATTAATAAAGAAGTAGTTGATAGATATTTTACCGGTGCCACAAGCCGCATCGAAGGTGTTTCATCAGATGATATTGCAAAGGAAGCATTGGCAAAACATTATTATGCTTTCAGCAAAAAAAATATCCCTGTTAATCAGTTGCCAGCCGGGGGTATTTATCAATGGAAACGCAAAGGTGAATTTCATTTGTTCAATCCGCAAACAATTCACCTGCTGCAATACAGCACAAGGATGAATGATTACAATACATTCAAAAAATATTCAAAGCTGGTAAATGAGCAAAGCGAAAAAGCGGCAACGCTCAGAAGTTTGTTTGAATTTACTTACAACCGTCCTTCCATTTCAATTAATGAAGTAGAACCAGCAGAAAATATTTATAAAAGGTTTGCCACTGGTGCCATGAGCTTTGGTTCCATTTCATGGGAAGCACATACAACGCTTGCCATTGCAATGAACCGCCTCGGCGGAAAAAGCAATACCGGCGAAGGCGGCGAAGATGAACGTCGTTATAATAAATTATCCAATGGAGATTCCATGCGTTCATCTATCAAGCAGGTTGCATCGGCAAGATTCGGTGTAACCAGTTTGTATTTAACAGAAGCAGATGAACTGCAAATTAAAATGGCGCAGGGTGCAAAGCCCGGTGAAGGCGGACAATTACCCGGTCATAAAGTAGATGACTGGATTGGTAAAGTGCGTCATGCAACTCCGGGTGTTGGATTAATTTCTCCGCCACCGCATCATGATATTTATTCTATTGAAGATTTGGCTCAATTAATTTTTGATTTAAAAAATGCCAATCGCAAAGCAAGAATAAATGTAAAACTGGTTAGCAAGGCTGGTGTGGGTACCATTGCTGCCGGTGTTGCCAAAGCAAAAGCTGATGTTGTATTAATTGCTGGCCACGATGGAGGAACAGGTGCATCACCCATTAGTTCTGTTAAGCACACAGGCTTGCCATGGGAATTGGGTTTGGCAGAATCGCACCAGACATTGGTAAAAAATAAATTACGCAGCCGTGTTGTTTTGCAAACCGACGGGCAATTAAAAACCGGAAGAGATATTGCCATTGCAACTTTACTGGGTGCCGAAGAATGGGGTGTTGCAACTGCTGCATTGGTGGTGGAAGGTTGCATCATGATGCGTAAATGCCATTTGAATACCTGCCCGGTTGGTGTGGCAACGCAGGACCCTGAATTAAGAAAAAGATTTACTGGCGATGCAGAGCATGTAGTAAACTTCTTTAAATTTTTAACAGAAGAATTAAGGGAGATAATGGCAGAACTTGGTTTTAAAACAATCAATGAAATGGTTGGCCAGGTAGATACATTAAAAGCAAAAGAAAATATTACACATTGGAAATACAGCAAACTTGATCTTTCTCCCATACTGTACAAGGAACCGGCATCAGAATTTACCGGTTTATATAAATCAGAAGAACAGGATCATGGATTGAGTGAAGTACTTGACTGGAAATTGTTAGAAGCTGCAAAGCCAGCATTGGAAAAACAGGAAAAAGTATCAGCATCTTTTGATATAAAAAATGTTGACAGAACAACAGGTACTATTTTATCCAACGAAATAACAAAACTGTATAAGGCAGATGGATTGCCTGAGGATACCATTCATTTTAAATTTACCGGAACGGCGGGGCAAAGTTTTGGTGCCTTCAATACAAAAGGTGTAACACTTGAGCTGGAAGGCGATGCCAATGACTATTTTGGAAAAGGATTGAGTGGTGCAAGACTGATTATTTACCCGGCGCTCAATGCAGGTTTTGTTCCCGAAGAAAACAGCATCATTGGCAATGTGGCTTTTTACGGTGCCACCAGCGGCGAAGCTTTTATTCATGGCAAGGCCGGCGAACGTTTTGGGGTTCGAAACAGCGGTGCCAATGTTGTAGTGGAAGGCGTGGGTGATCATGGCTGTGAATACATGACCGGCGGCAATGTTATCATCCTTGGTGCAACAGGAAGAAATTTTGCTGCAGGCATGAGCGGCGGCATTGCATACATATATGATGTGCAAAAAACGTTTGACAATTTATGCAATAAGGAAATGGTGGACATTGAACCGCTGACAGAAGAAGATACCCAATTTTTACAACTGATGATTGAAAAGCATTCACGATTTACAAACAGTACAGTTGCAAAATTTGTATTGAATGATTTTGAAAACCAGTTGCAGCATTTTGTAAAAGTATTTCCAAGAGATTATAAAAAAGTGCTGGAAGGAAAGAAAGTAAAAGTGGAAGTGAAATAATTTTTAGCAGGCATTTATTCGTTCTTCATCTTTGGTTGTGTCACTCACTTGTACTGAAAACCAATATTGAACTTTTACCGAAGCAAAGAACAGTGCAATTTTAAAATTTACGCTGCAATAAAGGATGAGTAAAGAGATACAGTACAAGAGTGCGACGCCTGTGAAGATGCACATAGAAATATAGCTGGGAACCAAAAAAAACAAACGTCAAACAACAAACATTACCCAATGGGCAAACCAACCGGCTTTTTAGAATTTACAAGAGAACTTCCGGCCAAGCGGCCAGTACAGGAAAGGCTGCAGGATTATAAAGAATTCATTGAACAGTATTCGGAAGAAAAACTGAATCAGCAATCGGGCCGTTGCATGAACTGTGGTGTACCCTTTTGCCACAATGGTTGTCCCTTAGGTAATGTAATACCTGAATTTAATGATGCGGTGTATCGTAAAAACTGGAAGGAAGCATACAATATACTTTCATCTACCAATAATTTCCCGGAGTTTACCGGAAGAATTTGCCCTGCACCATGTGAAACGGCTTGTGTACTTGGCATCAACCAACCAGCCATTACAATTGAAGAAATAGAAAAGCACATTATTGAAATTGCATTTGCCAGTGGCTTTGTGCTGCCGCAAAAACCAAATCTTCGCAGCGGAAAAAAAGTTGCCGTTGTTGGCAGCGGCCCGGCAGGACTGGCGGCTGCAGCACAGCTAAATTATGCAGGGCACCTTGTTACTGTTTATGAAAGAGATGATGCAGCCGGTGGTTTACTGCGTTACGGAATCCCCGATTTTAAATTAGAAAAATGGGTGGTGGACAGAAGGATAAAATTACTGGAAGAAGAAGGCGTAATTTTTAAATGCAATGCAAACGTTGGTGTTGACATAAGCATCAATGATTTACTAAGAGAATTTAATGCAATTGTGCTGGCAGGCGGCTCTACCATTCCAAGAGATTTAAAAATTACCGGACGGGAATTAAAGGGCGTTCATTTTGCCATGGATTTTTTAAAGCAGCAAAACAAAAGAGTGGCAAAGAAAGAAGTAACAGAAGACAATCTTCTTGCTAATAATAAAAATGTAGTTGTAATTGGCGGTGGCGATACCGGAAGTGATTGCGTAGGAACTTCCAACCGTCATGGGGCAACAAGTGTTACACAATTTGAACTGCTGCCAAAACCACCCGAAAGCCGGACTTCCTACATGCCCTGGCCAACCTACCCAATGACATTAAAAACATCTTCATCACACGAAGAAGGTGCAGACAGAAAATGGGCAGTAGCTACAAAAGAATTTATAGGTGATGTAAACGGAAATTTAACTGCACTGAAAATTGTTGAACTTGAATGGAAGAGCGGTGAGGACGGAAGACCTTCGCAATTTGAAGAAGTTGCAGGAGCTGAAAGGGAAATTCCCTGTGAGCTGGCATTGCTTGCCATGGGTTTTATACATCCGCAGCATGAGGGACTGGTAAAGCAGCTTGAAATTGAACTGGATGAAAGAGGCAATGTAAAAGCATCTGAAGATTCTTATCAAACAAACATCTCTAAAATATTTACCGCAGGCGATATGCGGCGTGGCCAGTCCTTGGTTGTTTGGGCCATCAGCGAAGGGCGTGAATGTGCCCGTAAGGTAGATGAATTTCTAACTGGCTCATCAACGCTGGAAACAAAAGATGCATTAGCCGGATTACTTAACAGCAAATAATTTGGCCTCCTGGTTTCTGATAAAATCTGCCACAAAAATGGTCATATTGCAGATCAGCAACTCCCGTCAAAGGCGTTTATTAACAGCTTAGACACATTACGATTATAATCATTTAAATTATTTTAAGAATAATATCAATTTTTACATGCTCTGAGAACGTTTGCATTCGTATTTTTCTATTTTTTTAAAAAAATTGTCTTTTAATTATGATTTTTAGCTTTTCAATTCTATATTCGTTTATATTGAAATACATATTTTTTTAATTAATTTGTCAAACCAAACAACATGAAAAAATTGAGTCTGCTCAGAATTGCCCCATTTTTTGTTTTAGCTATTGTAGCTGTTGCGGCAATCTTCATTCCCTCGTTACCAAATTTTGACGACGGCAAATTTAATGCTGCCGACGTAGCCTGGATTATTGTGGCTACTGCTCTGGTTTTTTTAATGACCCCCGGGCTGGCATTTTTTTATGGCGGCATGGTGCATCGTAAAAATGTAATCTCCACCATGATTAAAAGTGTGGTTGCTGCCGGTGTGGTAAGTGTTTTATGGGTAACAGTAGGTTACAGTTTATGTTTTGGAGAAACAATGGGAGGTTTTATCGGCAATCCCCTGACACATTTATTCTTTAAAGGCGTAGCATCTGGTGCACCTGCATTGCAAGGCGGTGCTGCTCTCACCATTCCTTTATTGTTGTTTGCATTGTTTCAGTTAATGTTCGCTATCATCACCCCTGGGCTGGTAGTGGGTGCGGTTGCTGAGCGTATTAAGTTTACTGCTTACATTTTGTTTATAGTATTATTCAGCTTACTGGTTTATGCACCATTGGCGCATTGGACATGGCATCCGCAGGGTTTCCTTGCTAAAATGGGAGTACTGGATTTTGCCGGAGGTACAGTTGTTCATATATCTGCAGGTATGGCAGCATTGGCAGGTGCGTTAGTTTTAAAACAACGCCAGTCTCATAAAGAACATAAAGAAATTCCACCTGCCAACATTCCTTATGTATTGATAGGAACCGGCTTACTTTGGTTTGGCTGGTTTGGCTTTAACGCCGGTTCGGCATTGGGTGCAAATGTATTATCAGTATCAGCTTTTGCAACTACCAATACTGCTGCTGCTGCTGCTGGTTTATCTTGGATGTTCTTTGATGTATTAAAAGGTAAAAAACCATCTGTATTGGGCTTTTGTATTGGTGCTGTAGTAGGCCTTGTAGCCATTACACCTGCAGCAGGTTTTGTAGCCATTCCCCAAAGTATTTTTATTGGTACTGTTGCAGCCATCATTTCTAATATAGCGGTGTATTACAAATCAAAATCAAGGTTAGATGATACACTTGATGTGTTCCCCTGCCACGGTATTGGAGGCATGGTTGGTATGATTATGACAGGCATATTTGCCACAAAATCTGTTAACGCAGCAGGCAACGATGGATTGTTTTATGGCAACCCCGCTTTCTTTTTTACTCAGTTAAAAGGGCTGGCAATTGTTGTTACTTATAGTTTTGTTGCTTCTTTCGCAATTTTCAAATTCATCAATTTCATTTTGCCAATTAGGGTTAGCATTGAAGACGAAGCTTTAGGGCTTGATGCTTCTCAGCATGATGAAAAATATTTACAGGGTACTTTGCTGGTGGAAACCAATGGCACAATAAAAGAAACTCCTGTTGAAGGATAAGATATAAAACACAAAAAAGGTACAACCAAGAGATGGCTTATGGACAAAGTCATCGGTTGTACCTTCTCATTAATAATTAAAATCAATAACAATGTTAAGAAAAATTCTTTTGACTTCAACTGCTGTTTTTGCAATCTTTACTTTATCGGCACAGGACTCTACTAAAACATTAACTGTTTCAGGATCTGCCGATGCTTACTACCGCTATAATTTTGCTGGCAAACTAAATAACTACACCAGCTTTACCAACTCTCAAAGTTCATTTGAAGTTGGAATGGCTACAGTAAAAGTTGATGCCACTGCCTTATCGGGTAAGGTTGGTGCAACTGTTGATTTGGGCTATGGCCGCAGGGCCGAAGAGTTTTCCTACAACGACGGAGATATTAGTGCAGGCAAAAACGGCTTTCTTTCGCTGGCCCTGCTAAAGCAGGCTTTTATTACATACGCACCTTCTTCTAAAGTAAAATTTACTGCTGGTAAATTTTCTACCCATGTTGGATATGAATTATTGGATGCACCGCTTAACAGAAATTACAGCATGAGTTATATGTTTACCAATGGTCCGTTTTTTCATACCGGTTTAAAAGCAGACATCAGCGCAGGCCCGGTGGCATTTATGATTGGTGTTTCCAATTATACCGACCAGTCTACTTCTACTACGGGTGTAAAAACTGTAATCGGGCAATTCAGTGTCGGTTCCAAAAGTGGCAAGGTTAAATTCTATCTTAACTATGTTGGTTTTGCCGGCTCCGATTCGGGTAGCAATCCCAGTGGATTAAAAGCGCTTAACCAGGTTGACCTGGTGGTTACCGGAGCAGTAAGCAGTAAATTTAATATCGGGTTTAACGGCACCATTCAGTCAAGAAAACCAAAAACCGGCAGCAGCGGTAGCTGGTGGGGAAGTGCAGTCTATTTAAACTTTGACCCCACAGAAAAAACAGGCATTACTTTACGCAGCGAATTAATTGGCGATGATAAAATGGTTTACTTCGGTACCAAAAGCATTTTTGCCAATACGCTTTCGGTAAACTTCAAGGTTGGGCCGCTTACGCTGATTCCAGAATTAAGATTTGAATCTTCTAAAAGCAATATTTTTCTTAAATCAAATAGTACCGGAACCAAATCAACAGCTTCGGGTTTAATGGCTGCAGTTTATAAATTTTAATTGGGGTTAATGTAAGTACCCTCTGATGAAAATAAAAACGCCTTCCGTAGCAGAAGGCGTTTTTATTTATGCCGAATTTCTGCCTGCATTAATAATCCCGAATGAAGAACGTATGACCAGCTTCTCATAACTTTCTCTCAGCGGCGGGCTGATAAGTTGCTCATCCATCTGCCTTATTTTACTGATGGCAAACTGCTGAATGGTAAGCAATGGCAACACAATTTTTTCTCTCATCGCAATTGACAAAGTATCTACCGGGTAATCACTCATCAGTTCTGTTTTACCGGTAAGCTGCAGCACATATTTTTTTGTGAGTTCAAATTCAAAAAATATTTTGTTCCAAATTTCACCATAGGTTGCATCCATGCTTAACCATGCTGTCAATGGGAAAAAACATTTTTTCATCGCCATCTCACAATTATCAATCAGCGTTTTAAAAAACAACGAATTGTTATAAAGTTCTTTTATGGCTGCAAACTTTCCTTCTTTGTCCATGGCAGCCAGTGCAGACCCTACACCATAATAACCCGTAACATTTTGTTTAATCTGGCTCCATGCACCCACATAAGGAATGGCTCGCAAATCTTTTAACTCAAGCTGGTTTCCGCTGTTTCTTTTAGAAGGCCGGCTTGCAATATTTGTTTCGCTGTAAAATTTTACCGGGCTAATATTGCTCAGGTATTTTAAAAAATCGGGATGATATTTCAGTTGGCGGTAAGCTGCATAACTTAATTCAGATAACTGCTGCAATAATACTTCTTCGTGAGGCTGCAGTGTAATTAATTTATCCGAAAACAATTCATTGCTGATGCCTGCATGTATTAACTGTTCAATATTATATTGCGCCGATTCAATGGTGCCAAAGTTTGAGCTTACCGTTTGGCCCTGTATGGTTAATTGTATTTCTTTATTGCTGATATTTTTTCCCATGCTGGCATAAAAATTATGTGTCTTACCACCGCCCCTTGCCGGCGGGCCGCCCCGGCCATCAAAAAATATTACATCAATATGATGCTGCTTCGAAATTTTTGTTAGCGCTTCTTTGGCTTTGTAAATACTGAAGTTCGCCATTAAATAACCGCCATCTTTTGTGCCATCCGAAAAGCCCAGCATGATGGTTTGCCGGTTTCCCCTTTGCTGCAAATGTTTTCGGTACACTTCATTGCTGTACAATTCATTCATCACCTGCTCGGCATTTTTCAAATCATCAATCATTTCAAACAAAGGCACAATATCAACAGTCAGTTCTTCTTTCTTCCAGCCGCAAAGCAAGAACAAACCATACACTTCAAGCACATTCAGAGCACTGCTGCACTGGCTGATGATGTAACGGTTGCAACCCAGTTCGCCATTATATCCCTGTATGGTGTGCATTGCCTGTATGCTGTTCAGCGTATCCTGTGCATCCGGGTGTTTATAATCTGCCGCAGGCAACACTTCGGGGCCTTTGGTAAGAAATTCAATTTTTTGTTCCTGGTTTAACGAAACATAGTTTTCTTTAAAAATATTTTCCCAAACTAAACTATGCACAGTACTTTCCTGCCTGATGTCTAACGAAACAAAATGCAACCCAAAAACATTTACTTTATTAATTAGATTATTTACCAGATGAACAAACAATCCATTATGCTGGTAAACCAAAATTTCTTTTACTTTTTTTAATTCATCCAGGATATATGTTTTGGTTAATGCAGTGCTGTAACCCGGAATGAAAATATTTTCATACAATTGTTTTTCCAGAGCATTTAAAATAACATCTACACCTTTAAATGTAAGCCGGCGTTTTATTCTTCTAATTTCAAGATAATAGCATTTAATAATGCCGCCTCTTAATGCATTGGCAACTTTCAATGTTATTTCAGCAGTTACAAAAGGATTGCCATCCCTGTCGCCGCCGGGCCAAAAACCCATGTAGATTAAAGGATTGCTTTCTTCAACCGCATCGGGAAACTGGCTTTTTAAAAAAGAAACTATTCTGCCGGCGGCGGCATAAAAAACATTTTCCAAATACCAAATCAAACTCACTGCTTCATCATAAGGTGTTGGTTTTTGTTTTTGCAAAAAAGGCGTTTTACCCAATTGCATGAGGTACATATTTATCTGCGCCGTATTATTTTGCGCCAGCGCTTTCGATAAATCGTTGATGATGCCCAGCACAGCGCCGGGATAAAATTGTGTAGGATGTGCAGTAAGCACCAGGCGAACAGAAAAGTCTTTTAGTTTTTTTGCCAGTTCCTTTTCCTTGTGATGCTGCACTACCTCAAGCTCCAGTTGCTTTAGTGTGCCTGCACCGGTAATGTCTTTAACATCTGTAAAAGCAGCATCTTCCAGGGCATCAAATAAAACAACCTGGCGTTCTACATATTGAATGAAACGAAACAGCACATCCAATTTTTCCTGTTCATCTTTATAAGCGGTATGTTTTAAAAAAAAGTTTTCGATGATTACCGCAGGGCTTAATCTTTTTTTAAACCCTTCTTCGCAATTGCTGAACAATAATGAGAGGAGTATGCCCGTTTTTTCGATCCTGTGAAAAGGCAGCGAAGAGAACAGGCTGTTATAAAGCTGGAATTTGATGCCAACATTATTATTAAATTGCTGCAACCCACGGGAGCTGTAATGGTCCATGTTTTAGATAATTTTCCGGAAAATGATAAAAAAGCAGCAATCCTTTCAAAGTTCAAAAAAAAATTACAATTCTCCAATCATTTCTATATCTTTAATCAATACAAATGAAGATTTACAGCCACGATACCTTTATTACACTCAATGTAGTTTCCACAACTACAGGTACAACTACAACCCGTTAAGGGTTGCATATTTTCATACTACTATTTGGGCTTCAGCTATTTTCACCAACAAAACAATTCTATACTATTAAATAAACAATTATGCAGGTTTTAAAATTCGGGGGCAGTTCTGTAGAATCGGCAGAAAATATCAATAAAGTAGTTGATATTCTTGCAAACAAATCAACAGCGGATAAAACAATTGTAGTGGTATCGGCCCTGGGCGGCATTACCGATTTACTTTTAAAAACGGCCCTGCTGGCTTCTGAAAATGATGAAGCATACAAAACCAGCCTGCATGAAATTGAACAAAGACATTTAGATACAGTAAAAGAATTATTGCCTGTTACACAACAAAGCAGTGCATTAAGCCTTACAAAAAAATTGTGCAACGAAATTGAAGACCTCTGTAACGGAATATTTTTACTGGGCGAATTATCGGAAAGAACAAAAGATAAAGTAGTAAGCTATGGCGAGCTGCTTTCTTCGCAAATTATTGCAGCAAAATTAAAATCTGGCGGATTAAATGCCGAATGGAAAGATTCAAGAGAACTGATTGTTACCAACAGCAATTTTGGCGCTGCATTGGTTGATTTTTCTGCAACGAATAAAAAATGCCAGCAGTATTTTTTATCCTCTGCTGCCGGTTTGTTAATGCTCCCGGGATTTATTTCGTCAGATGCAAAAGGTAATACTACTACATTGGGCAGAGGCGGCTCAGATTATACCGCAGCCATTTTTGCCGCAGCAGTTGATGCAACTGTATTGGAAATATGGACAGATGTTTCGGGCATGATGACAGCCGACCCAAGAATTGTGGCCAACATAAAATTGATTCCGCAGGTTTCTTACCAGGAAGCAATGGAACTTTCGCATTTTGGGGCTAAAGTAATTTACCCGCCAACCATTCAGCCGGTAATGAGCAAGAATATTCCTGTTTGGATAAAAAACACTTTCGCTCCAAATGATGAAGGCACTGTTATTCAAAATGAATCCATGAAAAGCGGCAACGCTATCCGGGGCATTTCGAGCATTAATAAAATTTCGTTGCTAAGCCTTGAAGGAAGTGGCATGGCTGGTATCCCCGGTTTTTCAAAACGTTTGTTTGAAGCACTGGCCAGTAAGAAAATAAATGTGATTTTAATTACGCAGAGTTCATCCGAACATTCCATTTGTGTTGCAGTAGAAACTTCAAGTATTGTTGATGCAAAGATGGCAGTAGATGAAACCTTTGCTTATGAAATAGAAACAAAAAAAGTAGAACCGCTGATTGTAGAAAATGATTTGTCTATTGTGGCATTGGTTGGCGATAACATGAAAAGCCATACAGGCATTGCAGGTAAAATGTTTAATGCATTGGGTAAAAACGGTATTAACATCCGGGCCATTGCACAGGGTTCATCCGAAAGAAATATTTCGGCTGTTATTTCTGTATCCGACGTTACCAAAGCAGTGAATGTGCTGCATGAAGAGTTTTTTGAAACCACATACAAACAGGTACATTTATTTATTGCAGGCATTGGAAATGTTGGCGGAAAACTGATTGCACAATTGAACCAGCAACTCAATTACCTGAAAGAACATTTACGTCTTAATATCAAAGTAGTGGGGCTTGCAAACAGTAAAAAAGCATTGATTAACGAAGAAGGCATTGATTTAAGCAAATGGAAAGATTTGATGACCGAGGGCCAGCCAATGCAGATAGAAGAATATATCAATCTTATTCTTTCAAAAAATTTACGCAACACTGTTTTTGCCGATGTAACGGCCAGCGATATTGTTGCCGGCACTTATAATAAACTGCTGCAAAAAAGTATTGCGGTTGTTGCCTGTAATAAAGTTGCCTGTTCGTCGCCTTACACTTATTACAGGGAGTTAAAAGATTCGGCACGGGAATACAATGCCAAGTTCATGTTTGAAACAAATGTTGGTGCCGGCCTGCCCATCATCAGTACGCTAAATGATTTAATAAGCAGTGGCGACGAAATAAATAAAATGGAAGCGGTGCTGAGCGGTACACTTAATTTTGTGTTTAATAATTATGATGGCAAAAAAAGTTTTGCATCTGTAGTAAAGCAGGCACAGGATGAAGGCTACACAGAGCCAGACCCAAGATTAGATTTAAGCGGCAAAGATGTAATGCGTAAGATTATGATTTTGGCAAGGGAGGCCGGCGAAAAAATAGAAATGGATGATATCAGCAATAATTCCTTTATGCCCAAAAGCTGTATGCAGGGAACAGTAGAAAATTTTTATGCAGAAATGGAAAAACAGGAAGCACATTTTAAAGCCATTTATGAAGCAGCCGCAGCAGCAGGCAATAAATTAAAATTTGTCGCTTCTTACTCCCCTTTAGGGGATGGGGGCAGAAAAGCTTCCGTTGGATTACAGCAAATAAATCCGCAACACGATTTTTATCATTTGTATGGAAAGGATAACGTGGTTTTATTTTACACCAACCGCTATGTTGAACAACCTTTAGTGGTAAAAGGTGCTGGTGCAGGTGCAGAAGTAACTGCCAGTGGTGTGTTTGCAGATATTATCAGAGCAACGACTTAACCCCCCACCCCCTGAAGGGGAGTTATTTGAATCGTATAAAAGAATTGGAAAAAATATTTAACCAACTGTCTAAAAAATGATTTTACAAAAAAAAGCAGAGTCGTTGGATAACTTCCCTTCAGGGGATGGGGGTATTAAGATTCTTGCACCGGCAACAGTAGCCAACCTTGTTTGTGGGTTCGATATTTTGGGCATGGCACTCAATCATCCTCAGGATGAAATGGAATTGCATTTGAGTGATGAACCAGGAATAAGAATAAAACATATTGATGAATATAATCTGCCGGAAGAAACAGAAAAAAATGTAGCAGGTGCGGCATTGATTGCCTTGCTTGAGGAATATGAAAATAAAAATATTGGTTTTGAGTTAACCATTAATAAAATTATAAAACCTGGCAGTGGACTTGGTTCCAGCGCTGCCAGTTCGGCCGGCGCTGTAGTAGCTGCTAATCATTTACTAAATAATTTTTTCAGTAACGAAGACCTGGTTCGCTTTGCAATGAATGGAGAAAAATTAGCCAGCGGTGTAAAGCATGCAGATAATATTGCACCTTGTATTTACGGTGGCGTTACGTTGATACGCTCCATTTTTCCTTTAGACATTATTTCGTTAACTGCGCCCATTTTGTATGTTACAGTTGTACATCCGCAGATAGAAGTAAAAACTTCGGATGCCAGGCAAATACTCCGTAAAGAAGTGCAACTGAAAGATGCCATTAAACAATGGGGCAATATTGCAGGGCTGGTAACAGGTTTTTTAAAAAGTGATTATGATTTAATAAGCCGCAGCCTGGAAGATGTGATTGTGGAACCGATAAGAAGTATTTTAATTCCAGGCTTTGATGAAGTGAAACAACAAAGCAAAGAAGCCGGTGCACTTGGCGGTGGAATCAGCGGTTCGGGCCCTTCGGTTTTTATGATGAGCAAAGACGAGTTGACTGCAATAAAAGTAGAAGCATTAATGAAAGATATTTACAACAAGATTGGTGTAGAGTATCATACGCATGTTACTACTATTAATTATGAAGGAGTAAAAATTATTGACCGAACATTTGTTCCTTGATTAAACATTGTTGCGAACTTGTTCTGTTATTTTTTTCTTTTAGTAAAAGAAAAAAATAAACATTCTTGTACTGCATACCATTATTCAAAAAAAGACAATGAAATTTTACAGCCTCAATAAACAATCTCCTATAGTAAGTTTTAAAGAAGCTACTATTAATGGCCAGGCACCCGATAAAGGTTTGTATTTTCCTGAAACCATTCCGCAGGTAAGAAAAGAACTGATTGAAAAGATTGAAAGTTTCAGCAATGAAGAAATTGCTTGTGAAATAATCCGTCCTTATGTCGGCAACACAATTGCTGAAGCAGATTTATTCAGCATCGTAAAAGAAACGCTCAATTTTCCTATTCCATTAATAAACGTAACAGAAAACATTTCTTCTTTAGAATTATTTCATGGACCAACGCTGGCATTTAAAGATATAGGTGCCAGGTTTATGAGCCGTTGCCTTGGCCATTTTGTTAAGGGTAACGATAAAAAAGTAACAGTGCTTGTTGCCACTTCCGGCGACACCGGTGGCGCCGTTGCCAGTGGGTTTTATAATGTGGAAGGTGTGGATGTAGTTATTTTATATCCTTCGGGCAAAGTAAGTCTTGTGCAGGAAAAACAACTGACAACACTGGGCAACAATATTCATGCGCTGGAAGTTGAAGGTACATTTGATGACTGCCAGCAAATGGTAAAGCAGGCTTTCGCAGATCTCGAATTGAATAAAAAACTCTTTCTTACTTCGGCTAATTCCATAAATGTGGCCCGTTGGCTACCGCAGCAGTTTTATTATTTCTTTGCATACAAACAATGGATTAACTCCTCTTTAGGGGATGGGGGCAACAATCCGCCAGTAATAAGTGTACCCAGTGGCAACTTCGGAAATATTTGTGCCGGCCTTTTAGCCAATATTTCCGGGCTGCCCATAAAACATTTTATTGCCGCCTGCAATGCAAATGATGTGGTAACACGTTATCTGGAAACAGAAAATTATCAACCTAAAAAAGCAATAGCCACCATCAGCAATGCGATGGATGTAGGCGAGCCAAGTAATTTCATCCGCATACTGGAAATGTTTCATCAGCAGTTTATTAATTTAAAAACAACACTCAGCAGTTGCAGCATCAGCGATGGTGAAACCAGGGCAACTATGAAAAAAGTTTATTCAGATAAAAATTATTTACTTGATCCACATGGTGCAGTTGCATACTTTGCTTTGGAAAATTATCTGCAAACACATCCGGGTGAAAAAGGGATTTTCTTAGAAACAGCACACCCGGTGAAATTTTACGATGTGGTTGAGCCGGTTATCAATACAACAGTTGAAATACCTGAAGCTGTGGAATCTGTTTTGAAAAAAGAAAAAGTCAGCCAATTGATTGCTGCAGAGTTTGAGGCATTGAAAGATGTTTTGCTGAAGTTGTAATAATTTGTTTGGCAGTTGGTAGTAAGGTCTTACATTTGCCGTCCTTTTGGAGACTTGTCCGAGTGGCTGAAGGAGCACGCCTGGAAAGTGTGTATACGGGAAACTGTATCAAGAGTTCGAATCTCTTAGTCTCCGCAAAAGAGAATCACTTTGGTTCTCTTTTTTATTCCAGCACCCTTTCCATCTTCATGCTCCTGCTTCCTTTTATTAGTAATTGGGCATTTTCAAATTGCTGTAGTTTCAGCCATTCCTGCGCCTGCAAAGAATTTTCAAAATTGATATAAGGATGTTGGAGTTTGTGATAATCTCCTCCCACCAGCACTACAGTTTTCCATTTAAAGTTATCAATAATCGAAATAATGGATTGATGTTCGGCAATACTTTCTTCCCCCAGCTCCATCATTCCGCCCAGCATTAATACTTTATTATCTCCACTCATTTTTGCAAAATTTTCTATGGCGGCTTTCATGCTTGTTGGATTTGCGTTGTAAGCATCCAGGATAATTTTATTAGTTTCTTTTTCTATCAACTGGCTGCGGCTATTGGAAGGAACATAATTTTCCAATGCTGATTTTATCTTTTCATCTGCCACTTTAAAATATTTACCAATGGCAACTGCAGCCAGCACATTGGGCAAGTTATATTCCCCAACCAACTGAGTTTTTATTGAATCAATAGCAGTGCCTTTAGTTATTTTAACTTCTAATAAACCAACGCTATTTTTAACTTCTCCGGTAATATCAGCATCTTTGGTTCCATAAGTCTTTATGTCGTGAATGCCAATGCTCATTTCTTTTAGATAATCATAGTCCTGCATTATAAAAGCAGCACCATCATTTACTCTCAGATAATCAAATAATTCACCCTTGCCTTTTTTTACTCCTTCAATGCCACCAAATCCTTCTAAGTGGGCTTTACCACAATTCGTTATAAGCCCGTGTGTAGGCATTGTGTATTTACAGTACTCTTCTATTTCCTTTTGGTGATTGGCACCCATTTCAATCACAGCAATTTCAGCATCGGATTTTATTTTTAAGATTGTAAGCGGAAGACCAATATGATTATTGAGGTTGCCTTCGGTGGTATAAGTTTTATAGCTGGTGGATAAAACTTCATGTATTAATTCTTTGGTAGTAGTTTTTCCATTACTGCCCATAATGGCTAAAAAAGGAATACCGAACTGTTGACGATGATGCTTTGCCAGTTGTTGCAATGCTGCAAGTACATCAGCAACTTTAATAATTCTTTCATCATTAAATTCAGTTGCTTCTTCAGTAATTGCATAAGCTGCACCTGCATCTAAAGCCTGCTTTGCAAAAAGATTACCATTAAAGTTGGGGCCTTTCAAAGCAAAAAATAAATCGCCACTCTTTAATTTTCTTGTATCTGTTAGAATGGATGGATGCGCTAAATAAATTTTATATAGTTCTTCTGTTTGCATTCATCAAAAATAAGTTAGAAGCATTAAAATATGCAACAATAAAAAACCCTCCAGTTAAACTGAAGGGTTTCTAAATTATTTATCAGGAAATTATTTTTTACTTTTTTTACCTTTTCCCTTACGGGTATTTTGCTTGCGCTTGCCAAAAATATTACCTTCTTTAAAGCCCGGGCCTTCTGGCGGGCCTAAGTAGGTTTGAGCACAACGAAAACCAACTGTGCTTGCTGCCTGAAATTCTTCCATAAAGCGGCGTGTGCCGGGAGACAACCAGTAAGGTCTGTCGTTCCAGCTACCACCTTTAATTACCCTGCTTTCGTCGCTTATTAATGATGAAACACCATAACCATAATAAACACCGCTGGCACTGTCACCATCCATATAGTTAATAACATTGTTTCTTTGATAATTCGACCTGCTCTTAACCTCATCATCAGAGATGTCAGTTTTCTTTAAGCGGCCCATTGTATCTCTGGCATAAGAGCCAGAAGCATCTTTGAAATATTTCTGGAATTTATTTCCACGGAAATAGTTGAAATCCTGCCCGTCAACAGATGTCATAGGGCGGTAAACGTCCTGTACCCACTCACTCACATTACCACTCATATTATACAGGCCAAATGCATTAGGATAAAAAGCTTTTACACTGCCTGGAATGGCGGCACGGTCATTTAAACCACCGGCAACTCCCATGTTATCGCCGCTACCACGTTTAAAGTTGGCCAAAAATTTACCCTGCCAGCTTCCACGGCGGTTATCACGCAATCCATTGGGGTTATTGCTCCATGAATATATTTGCTGGTTGGAAATTAATTCCTCACCGCTTTTCCCTTCTTTTTTACGGGGTGATGGGTTTTGATCCAATATTCCGTAAGCGGCATATTCCCACTCAGCTTCTGTAGGCAAGCGATAACCCATATTAAGAATACCGTCTTCCATGCGTACAGTACTACGTGGTTTACCATTTATATCTTTTAAATCAGATTTTTTAGGCTTATTTCTTCCCTGAATCAGTTCCGGGTTCATTAAATAAGTTTCTGTATTAAAAGAACCATCAGCACCAGCTCCTTTCATTTCTCTTTTTGGAGCATCTTTTTTCAAATAACCTTTTTTAACTAAATTCAATTCATTTACCCTGTCTGTTCTCCAAATACAAAAATCATGAGCCTGCTGCCAGCTAACACCAACTACAGGATAATAGTTATAAGAAGGATAGCGGAAATAATATTCAACATAAGGCTCATTATACGCAAGTTCCTCACGCCATACCAACGTATCGGGAAGGGCTTTTTTCATGATGCTTGTATCGTTGCTGAAAACATTTTCCAGCCAGTATAAATATTCACGGTAATGAACGTTGGCAACTTCAGTTTCGTCAATAAAAAAAGAGGGAACAGTAATACGACGGGGAACATTGTTCCAGTCGCCCATAACATCTTCATCTTTGGCACCCATAACAAATGAACCGCCTTGTACAAAAACAAGACCCGGACCGGCTTTGGGATACTTAACTTTAGATACATGGAAATTACCCATGTTCTTGTCATCGTAATTCCAGCCAGTTACAGAAGAAGTACTTTTTTTCTTTTTGAAAATACCGCCGTTCTTACAAGAACTTAGAGAAAAGGCTGCGGCTGCCAGAATAATCAGATTTTTACCTGATAATAGATTTTGCATGTGCGTTCGTTTAGCAAATGATTTAACGAAAGGTTTCCTTTAATATTGTGCAGGGGGCTGCACAGGCTGCGAATATAAATACTTTATATCAAACAGGGCGATTTGTTGCATTTTTTTTGCTGAAACAGTTCCTGTTTTCATTTATATTTCTCCAGTTTAATTATGGTATCGTTCCCGGAAATGTTTTATTGTGTTTTATCAAGCCAAATAATTTGTAAAATTGATACTTTTTGCTCCAATTTGAAGCAATTTCAGACTTTTACATTGGTAGTAATCCTGTAATAAAAAAAATAATAATTCAGTAAAAGCAACTATTTCAAAATTGCTGTTGTCTGCATAACCGTATTCCCGGAAAGAAAGATTTATCTCTATCTTATTTTTTAATACTGATGTATTTGTTTTATTGATAAAAAAAACTGGCTGATTCAGTAAAGAAACTATCATTGAAATATTTAAAAAATTGCTTTTTGAAATATAATTAAGAGCGTTCCCGGAACAATAAACCTGAATTAAAAACGTTTTTTTGCTGATTACCGGGATATTAAAAGAAATTTTGAAAGACCCAGTAAACAGAGGGTTTTACCAAACGTTTAGC
The DNA here is from genome assembly GCA_031384415.1 of Bacteroidota bacterium. Taxonomy (GTDB): domain Bacteria; phylum Bacteroidota; class Bacteroidia; order Chitinophagales; family Chitinophagaceae; genus Ferruginibacter. The sequence continues at coordinate 22,190 of JANNAM010000179.1, read as the reverse complement.
AGTTTTGCAGGTAAATTAAAAGCCACTGCCTTTAAAAAAAATGTGTTTTTTTAGTTTTTTTTAACAAGAAGTTATATTTTAGTTGTTCAAATCAGGAAAACCCCTATTTTTACATTTCGAACTTAAACCATTAATTAATCGCTTATTGAGGTAATATCTACCTAACCAAGACAAAAAAAAACGCATGAAACAAGTAACTTTGAAACTAACTGCCTTAGTTATGTTTATGGGGGGAGCTGTAACTGTAGCTAATGCCCAAACAACCAGAATCAACGTAGTAACATCCGCTGTTCCGTTTTTACGTATTTCTCCAGATGCCCGTAGCGGTGGTATGGGAGACGTTGGAATAGCCACTTCACCAGATGCAAATTCAGCTTTCTGGAACTTAGCAAAAACTCCTTTTGCCAGCAGCAATGCAGGTGTAACAGCCACATACACTCCATGGTTAAAAGACCTTGGACTTAATGATGTTTATCTTGCATCTTTGGCAGGATATTATAAATTGGATGATATGCAGGCTATTTCTGCATCATTAAGGTATTTCAGCCTTGGTAATATTCAGTTTACTGATAACCTTGGTAACGACCTGAATTCATTTCGTCCAAGAGAGTTTGCAATTGATGCAGGGTACTCCAGGAAATTATCATCTAAAAACAGTATCGGTATCGCATTAAGGTACATTAATTCAAACCTTGCCGGTGGTCAGGCAGTAAATGGTGTTTCTTACAAAACCGGATCTTCGGTAGCAGGCGACCTTCATTTCTTCCACAACGGAGCTAAAGAAAATGGCGAAGGCTTTAACTGGGGTGCTACTTTAAGCAACCTGGGTGCTAAAATTTCTTACACAAGTGATGCCACTCAAAAAGACTTCATTCCTGCTAACTTAGGCCTTGGTGGTGCTTATACAAAAGTGTTTGACGAATCAAATAAAATAACTTTTGGGGTTGATGTTCACAAATTACTTGTTCCAACTCCTCCTTCAGTTGGTGATTCTGCTGGTTTGTCTGAATATCACAAAAAAGGTGTTGTTGAAAGCTGGTTCAGTTCATTTGGCGATGCTCCGGGCAATTTTTCAGAAGAAGTACAGGAAGTACAAATATCTGCTGGTGCTGAGTACTGGTACAATAACCAATTTGCTTTAAGAGCAGGTTATTTCTACGAAAATCCAGCCAAAGGAAACAGGAAATATTTTACAGTTGGTGCAGGCCTTAAGTACAACATGTTTGGCTTAAACTTTTCTTACCTTTTGCCGCAGGGTTCAGGTGTTAACCGCAATCCTTTATCAAATACATTACGTTTCAGTTTAGTATTTGATTTAGAGAAATCTAAATAATTAATCTTCTTTAATAAAAAAAGCATCCCTCCATTGGGATGCTTTTTTGTTTTAGTACCACAGTAATTGCGGATATTTACAGAATAATAATAATTATGTCATTCAGAATTGGCTCCGGTATAGATTTTCATCAGTTAATTGAAGGAAGAGATTTATGGATTGGTGGGGTTAAAATCCCCCATCACAAAGGATCATTGGGGCATAGCGATGCAGATGTTTTATTACATGCACTTTGTGATGCACTGTTAGGCGCTTTATCGCTTGGAGACATTGGGGTCCATTTTCCCGATACAGATAATACTTATAAAAACATTGATAGTAAAATATTATTACAAAAATGTTTTGAACTTATTACGGCAAAAGGCTATCGGGTTGTAAATGCTGATACAACTATCTGCCTTCAGGCACCTAAAATAAAATTATACGTTCCACTAATGCAGCAGGTCATAGCTTCTGTTTTGTCTGTTACTACAACTGATATTTCCATTAAAGCCACCACTACAGAGCAAATGGGATTTGCAGGAAGAGAAGAAGGCCTGGTGGCCTATGCAACAGTTTTATTACAAAAAGAAGCTGCTTCATAATAATTCAATTTTGATTAAATTCTTTTTTACATATTGTTTACTGCTTTTCTTTTTCAATGCATCCGCACAAAAAGAAGCTTCTGTATGGTTTTTTGGACAGGGTGTTGGTCTCAATTTCAATCAATCACCACCGCTGGCTTTGTATGGCTGGGGTTCTACGGCCCAGGAAGGTTGCGCCATCTATAACGATGGAAGTGGTAAAACTCTTTTTTATACCAACGGGATAAGCATTACCAACAGGAAGAACGAAATAATGAAAAACGGCATTAGTATTTTTGGCGATTTAAGCAGTACTAATAATACCGTTATTGTTCCCCTGCCAGGCAGTGAAAATATTTTTTACTTATTTACGATAGGTGCTGCAGGGCAATCTAACAAAGGTTTTAGGTACAGTATTATAGATATGGGAAAAGATTCGGGCTTTGGAGAAGTTGTTCAAAAAAATATTTTAATTGATAACAGGGCATTTGAAAAATTAGCTGCTGTTCGCCATTGCAATAACAAAGATGTGTGGGTTACAATAAGAATTTCTGAGACCGATGAATACCAAACATTTCTTGTTAATTCTTCAGGGTTAAATGGTACACCCGTAATAAGTCATACTGGATTAATCATTACGGGTGACCCTCCCGAAAACTCTCTTGGGACTTTAAAATTTTCGGTAAATGGTTCAAGGCTGGTTGCTGCACATTCATTTGAACAGGATGCAATGGAACTGATGGATTTTAATACCCTTACCGGTGTTATTAGCAATCCAATAGTTTTTAAACCAAACCCTGCTCATCCATCAAATTTTGCAGGGGTCTATGGTGCCGAATTTTCACCAGACAACAGATTGCTTTACGTAACATCTACCAACTCTCTTACAGAACCCTGTGTGTTGTACCAATTTGATATAACATCTAACAATGCAGCCACAATACTGGCTTCCAAACAAACAATTGCACAAACAACACCCTATGCAGCCGGCAATTTGCAATTGGGTCCCGATAAAAAAATTTACATGTCTATGTGGAAGGATACCTCAGTATCTGTAATTGCCAATCCTGATATTTACGGACCGGGCTGTAATTTTCAATTCAATAAAATTTACATGGCACAGCAAACCAACGAACCGGTGCAGTTTGGTTTTCCCACTTTTATTCAGAGTTATTTAGACTCCAATAATGTAGTGTATAATTTTTCACGTGCAGGTAATTGCAGCAACCCCGATGTTCAGTTTACAATCAACAGAACTACCGGTATTGATTCTGTATTATGGGATTTTGGCGATAACCAGCAGTCTAAGTCTCTTGCCCCGGTTCATCATTTTAATACTCCTGGTTATTATGCTGTAACATTATACATCTATAAACCCACCTGCACGGGCAATGTAGATTCCATTCAACATACCATCTGGGTTGCGCCTGCTTCTTTTTTAGGAAATGATACAGCCTCCTGTGCAATCAGTGGCATACAAATAGGTGCTGTAATCAGTGGCGGATATTATTTATGGAATACCGGTGACGTAAGTACAAGAATTACCGTAACAAATGCCGGATTGTACTGGCAGGAAATTAAACAAGCTGGTTGCACAGTAAGAGATTCTATAAATATTTCATTAAAACCTACGCCGGTAGTTAATATAGGTAACGATACTTCGGTTTGTAAAAACAAAAGCATTGTATTTGATGCCGGTAATACAGCAACAAGTTATTTATGGAATAACGGAGCAAATACCCAAACAATAACTGTTACCAAACCCGGGCTTTACTATGTTGATGTGGCAATTGATGGATGCACAGGTTCAGATACTGCAGTTGTATCATTAGGTGACTGCGAATTTTTTATACCCTCTGCCTTTACACCAAATAAAGACGGCCTCAATGATGATTTTGGAGTGCTGAGTGATTTTTCTTACCAGCGATTTTCGTTCAAAATATATGACCGCTATGGCCACACAATTTTTGCTGCAAAAGATATTACACAAAAATGGGATGGCAGCTATAAAGGATTGGCATTACCCATGGGTGCTTACCCATGGATTATTGAATATGTAAATAACAAAGGCGAAAAGAAATTTTATAAAGGAACCGCATTACTCATCCGGTGACCTTTTTTGTTAAAAAATATTTTTCTTTCCTGTAATCTTCAATCACAGCATTATCTTTGATACAATGCAAACATTGGAAATAAACATTGTAAACAGATCGGGCAATCCATTACCATCTTACGAAACAAATGGCGCAGCAGGAATGGATATAAGAGCTGATTTAAAAGAACCTGTTATTTTACAACCCTTAGAACGTAACCTTGTGCCAAGTGGTTTGTTTATTGAATTGCCCGAAGGTTACGAGGCACAGATAAGGCCAAGAAGCGGCCTGGCAATTAAACAGGGAATTACCTGCCTTAACTCACCTGGAACTATTGACAGTGACTACAGGGGCGAAATAAAAGTGATACTTATTAATTTAAGCAACACTTCACAAACAATCAATAATGGCGACCGCATAGCCCAAATAATTATATCCAAAGTTGAAAAGGCTATTTTTAAACCAGTACAACAATTGAATGAAACCAAAAGAGGAGACGGAGGCTTTGGGCACACCGGGGTAAAATAATTTTTTTAAATACAAACTTGATGATGAAGTACTTATTTTTTATTGTTATACCGGTTATTGCAATTAGCAGTGTAGTCAGCTGCCGCACCACAAAAGTTATTAATAAAGCCATCGCACCAAAGGACTCTACAGTAATTGTAGTGGAAAATAACTCAAAAGCCGATTCTATTGCTCTGGTAAATACTACAGTTACCAATTTTCGCAAACACCATATTGATTTTAAAACTTTCACCGGCAAAATAAAAGCTGAGTACGAAGACAGCAAAGGCAAACAACCCGATGTAATTGCTAAAGTGAATATAATTAAAGACAGCGCTATCTGGCTGTCGCTTACAGCCACACTTTTTAATATAGAAGTTTACCGGATGCTGATTACCAAAGACAGCGTAGTACTGATGAATACAAGAGATAAGGAAGTACAATACAGGTCGCTAGATTACTTACAGGAAATTACAGAAATACCTTTTGATTATAAAACCCTGGAAGACCTGCTAGTAGGCAACCCCATTTTTTTAGACAGCGCTGTTATTGCTCACAAAAAAACTGATAACGGATTTCTTGTTTCAACTGCTGGCAAATTTTTTAAACACCTCCTTACACTATCGCCGGAAAATTATTTACTTGTTCACAGTAAATTAGATGATGTGGATTTAGCCCGTAACCGCACTGCCGACATTACATACAGTGATTATGAAAATAAAGTAGGTTTTTATTTTTCTACTTACCGTGAAATAACTGTTTCGGAAAAAAACAAACTCGATATAAGGCTCAATTATAAATCTTATGAGTTTAACAAAGATTTATCTGTCACTTTTAAAGTGCCAAAAAATTATAAACGCACTTAGCCGTTATTTGTAATTATACACAGGTGTGGGTTATTTAACCTGTGGCTTTTTCCCTTTAGAACGTACTTTTGTTATTACTCTTAAATCATGATTTATGTTTAAAATCATTTTAGCCGGAATATTGTTTGTTGCATTTGCTGCCACTACAACAGCACAACCCCCAACCCGTGAAGACCTTGACAAACAAAAGCTGCAACTAAAAAAGGAATTAGAGCAGATTGATAAACTGAAACAGGACAATGCCGAAAAAACCAAGGGAAGTTTTATTCAGTGGAAACTGGTAAATGATAAAGTAAGGGTGCAGGATAAAATTATTGATAATATCAGCCGTGATATTAACCTGCTGGATAATAATATCTACACCATACAAAGGGATATTAATAAATATAACCGCCTGCTGGATACCTTAAAACAGGAATATGCAAAGAGTATGGTGTATGCTTACAAGAACAGAAGCAATTACGACTTCCTGAATTTTATTTTTTCTGCCGGCAGTTTTAATGATGCAATAAAACGTATTGCATATTTAAAAAGTTACCGCAATTACAGGGAAATGCAGGGAGAAAACATTTTACGTACACAGGAACTAAGGCAACAAAGACTGGAAGAACTAACCGGGGTAAAGCAAAAAAAGAATGTGGTATTAAATGACAAGAGTAAAGAGATGGATGTGCTGGAAAAACAAAAACAGGAAAAAGACAGGATAATGGCAGATTTAAAAAAACAGGCAAAACAGTTAAATGCCCAGTATGCTGCAAAAAATAAACAGCTGCAAAAAATTCAAAACATGATTGCAGCAGCTATTGAAAGAGCCAGGAAAGAGGCAATTGCAAAAGCAGCTGCAGAAGCCAAAATAAAAAATAAATCAATAACTGATCCTGGAAATAAAACCACCATTACCCCAACTGCAAAAATTTCTGCGCCTAAAAAACAACCCGAAAGTGTTTTATTAAATCCTGACAATGCTGCTTTAAATACAAAATTTGAAAACAACAGGAGTTCCCTGCCCTGGCCGGTGGACAAAGGGTATGTGTTATTTCATTTTGGATTAAATGAATTACCCAGCGGCACTAAATTTGATAACCCCGGCCTTACCATTGCTACAGATATTGGAGCATCTGTAAAAGCAGTTTTTGCAGGAGAAGTTTCGACCATTGCTAATATAGAAGAAATGCAGGTAGTAATCATTCAGCATGGCCGCTACTTTACAACCTATAGCAATTTATCCGGCGTAACCGTTCAAAGGGGACAAAGCGTATCAACAGGCCAGGTGATAGGGAAAGTACTTACAAATGAAGATGGTGTGGGTGCTGTTGATTTTATTATGAGTAATGAAAAAAGCAACTTTGACCCTGCAAGATGGCTGAGGCCCCGGTAATTTATATTATTCTTTCATATAGTTTTTCGTACTGGGGTACAATATTGTTGATATCATATTTTTTAGCCTGCGCCAGCGCATTGGCCTTAAATTGCTTAAAGGTTACATCATCTTTAAAAATCTTTAACGCATTCTTACACATGTCTGCAATATCCCCTACTTTACTCATGTAGCCGCAATAACCATCAATCATAATTTCGGGCAAGCCGCCGGCATTGGTTGATATAACAGGCACTTCGGCGGCCATCGCTTCCAGGGCAGCAAGTCCAAAGCTTTCATATTCGCTTGTTAATAAAAATAAATCGGCAATGGGTAAAATATCTTCCATCTGCTCCTGCTTTCCCAAAAATTTAATATTATCAGCCGATACACAATCCCTGCAAATGCTTTCCACATAAGGCCTTTCCGGGCCATCGCCCAGCAACAATAATTTAGAAGGCAGTTGCTGATTGATCAATAAAAAAGTATTTACCACATCATCAACTCTTTTTACTTTTCTAAAATTGGAAGCATGAACAATTATTTTTTCGCCATTGGGCGAAATGAGTTTTTTAAACGCATCAACTGGCTTGCGGTGAAAACGCTCAACATCTACAAAATTATAAATCACTTCAATTTCCTTTTCAATCTCAAAATTCTTATAGGTTTCTTCCCTTAAATTTTGTGACACTGCAGTAAGAATATCGCTTTCATTCATCGAAAAAGTAACAACCGGCCTGTAGGTTTTATCCCTGCCAACCAATGTAATATCTGTACCATGCAGTGTAGTTATAACAGGAATTCTTTTACCCTGCTTGGCCAGTATCTGCTTGGCCATATAAGCCGCAGCAGCATGAGGAATTGCATAATGAACATGCAGTAATTCTACATCATTGTTGTTAATCACATCCACCATTGCACTTGCAAGCGCTGTTTCGTAAGGCGGGTAATCAAACAAAGGATAAGTAGGCACCCTTACCTCATGATAAAATATATTGGCATGAAAACCACTTAGCCTTACCGGCTGCTGATAAGTAATAAAATGTATGTTGTGGCCTTTATCTGCCAGGGCTTTACCCAGTTCGGTTGCTAAAACTCCGCTTCCTCCAAAAGTAGGGTAACAAACAATCGCAATGTTCATAGTAAAAATTGTGTGTGCAATTTACCGATTTATTATTCACCATAGTTTCCGTTCATGGAATGCGTTGATTTCGGGGGTATAGTACAATAGAATTAATTCAGTACAAGAGTGCGACGCCACTACCGCTGCCCAAAGATTTGCAGCCGGGCTAAAAAAAAGCAAGACATAAGTTTAAGCTAAATCTGTAAGTTTGCTTTTCAAAATTTAATATGAGAAAATTATTTCTTTCAGTCCTCAGTTGTTTAGTTGTTTCATCATTTTGTTTTGCACAAAACGATTCAATTACTATCAAAAAAATCTCTGACGAAATTCTTACCAATGGCACAGCTTATGAAAATCTGCGCTACTTGTGTAAAAAAATAGGCCATAGATTAAGCGGCTCTGCCAATGCACAAAAAGCTGTGGAAGCAACAGCTTTGATGCTGAAGAAAGCCGGTGCCGATACAGTTTATCTGCAGCCTTGCATGGTGCCCCACTGGGTAAGAGGAATAAAAGAAGAAGGAAAAATTTTGCTGGATAAAAATCAAAGCTTTGATTTGAATTTGTGTGCATTGGGCAACAGCGAAGGAACCGGAGCAAGAGGAATTACTGCTGATGTGATTGAAATTACCAGTTTTGCTGAATTAGATAAACTGGGTGCAGTTGGAATAAAAGGGAAAATTGTTTTCTATAATTTTCCCATGAACCCAACCAACATACAAACTTTCAGGAGCTATGGCGAAAGTGGAGTAAGCAGAACAAGAGGACCGGCAAGAGCTGCAAAGTATGGAGCAGTAGCTGTAATGGTTCGTTCGCTGGCAAGCAACCTGGATGATTTTCCTCATACCGGAGCAACGCTTTACAACGATTCTTTTCCTAAAATACCTGCCGTAGCCATCAGCACCAATGATGCTGAAAGGCTGAGCATTGAATTAACAACACATGAAGTAGTGAAAGCATTTTTAAAAACAACAAGCACCATGTTGCCTGATGTTCCTTCTTTTAATGTGGTAGGAGAAATAAGAGGAACTGAATTTCCCGATGAAATAATTACCATTGGTGGCCACTTAGACAGCTGGGATTTAGCAGAAGGTGCACATGATGATGGCACAGGCTGTATGCAGAGTATTGAAGTACTAAGAGCTTTGAAAGCAACCGGAATAAAACCAAAACGAACCATCAGGGCTGTAATGTTTATGAATGAAGAAAATGGCGGCCGTGGCGGCGAAAAATATCTTGAATTGGCAAAAGAAAAAAATGAACACCACATTTTTGCTTTAGAAAGCGATGCCGGAGGATTTACACCAAGAGGCTTTGGCCTGGATATGAAAGAAGAGCAGGCGGCTAAAGTAAAAACATGGAAGGATTTATTTTTTCCCTATGGTGTTTATGATTTAAAAGCCGGTGGCGGCGGAAGTGATATTGGCCCGTTAAAAAAAATTGGTGCTGCGCTGGCCGGCCTTAGCCCCGACAGCCAGCGGTATTTTGATGTACACCATGCAGCAACAGATACTTTTGAAGCAGTAAGCAAAAGAGAGCTTCATTTGGGAGCTGTAAACATGACGGCATTGGTTTATTTAATAGATAAATACGGATTATAATTACCTTGCAAAAAAATTAACATGGAAGAAATTAAAACGGTAACAGAAGAACCAAAGAAAAAAAGCGGATTCAGAAAATTTTTAAAGAAGGTTACGTGGTTTCTTTTTATTGCGCTGGTACTTTATCTTGGTATAGTGTTTTTATTGGGCTCTGTTTTAGTGTACAGTAAAGGCGACCGCATTGGTTACATTTATAAATTTTCGCACAAAGGATATATTTTTAAAACTGATGAAGGAATTTTAAAAACAGGTTTTGTAAATATTGGCAATACTTCTACCCCCAATGAAGAATGGGCTTTTTCGGTAGATAATGACAGCATTGCAAAACAGATTACAGCTATTGACCAGCGGATTGCAGTTAAACTTTACTACAGAGAATATTACACTACTTTATTTTTTAAGGGAGATACAAAGTATTTTGTTTACCAGATGGAATTAATGCCAAATAAATAGCGCCTTACTTATCCCAGCAATAAAAATATAACCGGCTTTTTATGAAAGTCGGTTTTTTCTTTACTCCAGGCTGCAATGGTTTTTGTTTTTACCAGCTCATTGGCAGAAGTCAATTCGGCTGCAATGCAAAATCTTGTAGTGGATTTACAGCATTTTAGAATTGTCTCAACTAACTGATTATTGCGATAAGGTGTTTCAATAAAAATTTTAGTGCTGTTGTTTTTTTGAGAAGAAAGCTCCAGTTCTTTAATTCGTTTTATTCTTTCAGCAGTATCAATCGGTAGGTAGCCCACAAACTCAAACTGCTGGCCATTGAGCCCGCTTGCCATTAAAGCCAGTATGATGGAACTTGGCCCAACCAAAGGTTTCACTGTCACATTCATTTCCTGCGCCACAGCAATTAAAATTTGCCCTGGGTCGGCAATGCCGGGGCAGCCGGCTTCGCTGATGATGGCAATGTTTTTTTCTTCTTTTATTTTTTGCCTGAAGGTTATTATTTGTTCTTCTTCTGCCTTGTGAATGGTGAACCATTCGTAGTCATCAATCACAATTTCTTTGCAGATACTTTTTAAAAATCTTCTCGCCGTTCTTTCATTTTCGGCAAAAATTACTTTACAGTCTTTAACTGCATCAATGATATAAGCAGGAATGGTTTGGATAGCCGGCTCATCTAAAACAGAAGGAATTAAATAAACAACAGGTTTCATTTACTCAGCGTTTGGTATTGTTTAAACTGATGGTGGCGGCAATGACAGCATAGCCTGGTGCCAGCACCCAGCCAACAACAACTATAAGGTGCATCAAATAAAAAATAACACCGTTGCCAATGGCAAGGCCTTTATGCCTGCCAACAAATGCAATACTTTGCGATGCCGATAATTTGTTTCTTTCGCAACTGTAATCAAGCATAGAGAAACCAAGGTAATAACACTCTACAAAAAAAGCAAGCACAACGGTTGCCAAACCAATTACCGGAATAAATGACAATAACAAGATGGCCACCGAATAAACTGTTTGCCACAAAGCATTACGCAAAGCCAGTTTTATACCACGGGCAATATCTTTCATCAGTTGCAAAAAACTAAAAGGATATTCCTTGCCATCTATGATCGCCTGTGTTTTTTCGCTGAGAAAAGCAAAAACCGGCGAGCCGATGATAAGAAAAAGGTATTTAAACAAAGAGAAGTAAAAATAGAAGAGAATAATTTGTACCGCAATCTGAATTAATAAAAATATGAAACTGATAAGGCCAGAGTTGGAAAAACTTTCTAACCAGGCTTTGATACCTGTATGTGTTAATGTGTATTGGATAAACTGTCCGCTTGATTTCCAGAAAAGATAACTGCCAAAGAAAAAAAGTGCCGCATAAATAATTCCTGGAATCAATATCCACTTCCAGAGCTTATACTTAACAATAAACCGGTGTGCCTGGAACCAGGCCTGTATGGATATAATAATTTCTTTGAGCATGCATGAACAACCAACCGCTGATAATGGCTATTTTAGCATTAAAGATAAAACTATAATGAAGAAGTTGCCAATTGATTTTTACGACCGGGATGATGTGGTGCAGATAGCAAAAGATTTACTCGGAAAAATTTTGGTTACAAAATTAGAAGGCGTCATTACGAGCGGCATCATTGTAGAAACTGAAGCATACATTGGCCTTACTGATAAGGCTTCACATTCTTTCGGCGGCAAACGCACTGCAAGAAATGAACACATGTATGCAGCAGCCGGCACTGGCTATGTTTATATCTGTTATGGCATGCATCATTTGTTTAATGTTGTTACCAACAAACAAAATACACCTGATGCTGTACTGATAAGAGCAGTAGAACCTTTGCTGGGAATTGAAACGATGCTGAAACGGACAGGGAAAAAAATATTTGATAACACATTAACCAAGGGCCCCGGCAATGTGGGAAAAGCATTGGGAATACTTAAGCATCATTCGGGATTGAATTTGATGGGGAATAAAATTTTCATTTGTGAAAGGCGTCATGACGGTTCAAAACCGCCTGACGCCTTAATCGGTTGCAGCAAACGAATTGGTGTAGAGAGCTCAGGTGCCGCAGCATTGCTCCCCTACCGCTTTTATATTAAAGGGAATAGATTTGTAAGCGGCAGCCCGGTGAAATAACTGCAATATTTATTTTTCTATCCACCGTTTATCAATTAAATAAGCTTCGGGTTTATAAATAACAGGATAAGGTTTTGTATCATCATCTGTAACAAGTATAAAAACAATCTTCCTTATTTCCTGTAATGGAAAAGTAATGATCCGTTTGTTACCTATGGTTGTAGCATTTTCAAAAAAAGATTTCCCATCTGCTTTCTCCATTCTTATACCCATCATTTTTATTTTCTGTCCATTCTCCAGTCTTTCTTTTAACACAACACAGTTAATTTTTTGCGGAGCTGAAAAAGTATATTCTATAAAAGTTGGCTTCTCTAAAATCTTATCCCCAAAACGATATTCTGTTTTATAACCCAGTCCAGTTATACCAGTGCGTACATTACTCAGTCTTGGCAATATTCCCTGCAATAAATCATTAGAAAAACTCTTGTCGGTAATTGCTTTAAATCCTGTCAACGCAGCCGAATCAAATTTTGTAATCAACCCTCTTCCATCAGGCGGCACATTCAGCAATAAATTTGCCCCACGCCCAACACTCTTTAAATACAACTGAAACAATTGTTCTGCAGTTTTCGCTTTGCTGTCTTCTGCTTTGTGATAAAACCATCCCGGCCTGATGCTAACATCACATTCTGCCGGTATCCAGTTTCTGCCATTCATATTTCCTTTGTTCAGTGTATCCTGCGGCGGGCTGCCGGCTCCTCTGGTAAAACCTGCAGTGTCTAAAGTATTCCAGTTGGTTTCGCCTGCAATGCCGTTTTCATTGCCGCACCAGCGTATGTCGGGGCCAATGTCGCTGAACACAACCGTATTGGGAGAAATATCACGAACAGTCTTTTCAAATCTTTTCCAGTCATACACCTGCTTCTTCCCATTTGGGCCTTCACCATTGGCACCATCCCACCACAGTTCCCAGATGGGGCCATAGTTAGCAAAGATTTCTTTCATCATGTTTACAAACACATCATTGTATTTTTCTGTGCCGTAATCAGGATGGTTCCTGTCCCAGGGAGAAATATAAACACCAAACTTTAACCCGTACGTTTTGCATGCTGCTGATAATTCTTTCAGCACATCACCTTTTCCATTTTTCCACTTGCTTTCTCTTACCGTATGTTTCGAAAATTTGCTGGGCCATAAGCAAAACCCGTCGTGGTGCTTTGCCGTAATGATAATTCCTTTGGCACCGGCAGCTTTTGCAATGCGGCACCATTGGTTACAATCAAGGTTCGTTGGATTGAACACTTCTTCTTTTTCATTGCCATGCCCCCATTCCAAATCGGTAAATGTATTAGCGCCAAAGTGCATGAAAAGATAAAACTCCATTCCCTGCCATTCTAACTGCTGCTTTGTTGGCACCGGCAAATTATTAGTGTACTGTGCAGTAGATTTTGCAACACAACAAAAAAATAAACAACCTAATAAAAAATATTTAATCATACCGATTTTTTAATGATACAACAGGTCAGATGATATTTCTTTTTTACTGCCGGCTTCATTCTGCATCAATACTTTTAATTCATTATCGCCGCCATCATCGTAATACAACACTTTAATCTTATGATAGCCTTTTTTCAACATAGCCCTGCCCGATTTTTCCTGTGCCCCATGATTGCCATCATTGTCCACCACTTGAGCATCATCTATAAATAATTTACTGCCATCGTCACTGTTTGTATAAAAAAAATAAAAATTATCCTTTTCAATTTTTACATAGCCCGAAAATTCAAATGCAAATTTGTCTTTACGTTGCTTTTTAGAAACAGATATTTCATCAACAATACCGCTATTATCAGGGCTCTTTTCAAAAGCATTGGCCAGGCTTATCTTTCCTTCGGGCTGATAATATTTATAGGCAATGCCCGGTTTCAGTTTTGACACTTTAACAGCATTCATCCATTCATACCGCACCACTTTTGTTTCTGCTACAGCACTCGGCAGCAAAACATCTGCAAATGCTTTCGCTTTTACAGTGCAGGTTTTGTCAATTGTAAATGGCGATGTGTAAAGTTTTGATTGCCGTGTTGGCTCTGTGCCATCATTTGTGTAATAAACCGCTGAGCCGGCAGGTGCTGCAATCATAACCTCCGGAACTGTTTCGCTTTTATCATACGCAGTTTTAATAACAGGCTTTTTAATGAAGGCACCATAATTTTCAATCTTTGCCACATAAGCATAAGGCGATTTTATTTTATTAGGGTCATAATCAGGAAGCGTAATCACAACATTATTTCCCTCCTGCTTCCAGTATAATTTTTCTTTTGTTGACAAAAAGCTGATGGCAGTGCCGGCAGGAAACTGTTTGTCTTTTATTACCAATTTTTTATCTGAGGGATATTTTGGAAAAATGGCGTACAATGAATTGGTTTTTTCATTGTAAGTATAAAAAATTTCTTTCACAGCAAACCCGGGATCGGGGTCAACGGTAAGTTTAAGCAGCAAATCGCCGCTGCTGCTGTGAGGGATATAATTTTGATTGCCCTCACTCCATTGAGATGAATATTTCCATTTGCTGGTATTATAAATTGCTTCGCCGTTTATCTTCATCCATTCGCCCATTTGTAATAAACGTTCCTGCATAATGGGTGGAATCTTTCCATGTTCATCAGGCCCAATATCTAATAAAAAATTACCTCCCCGGCTTACCTTATCAATTAATTGCAGTACCAATGATTGCGAAGAGTTATAATCCCATGCATCTTCTTCCCTGTTGTATGCATAGCTAAAACCCATGCCACGGCTCTCTTCCCAGTAATGGTCTTCAAAATCAAGATTGGGCTGGTACTCGGGTGTATATACAGCGCCATGCTTAAATCTTAAGCCGCTGCCCCACCTGTCGTAAGTAACAACTTTATCTTTCACCGGGCTTTCATTGTACATCCAGCTTAAAAATTCTTTACTCTTCCAGGTATCATCGTTTGCTTCCCAGTCACCGTCCGTCCAAAAAACATCCGGCTTATAAGTATTAATAAGCTCTTTCATTTGTGGCCAGGCATGTTCTGCTGCGTATTTATTTTTATCTGCCTTCCACAATGGATTAAACCATTCGTACAAAGAATAATACATACCGGGGTGCACAGAAGTTTTACGAACTGCTTTAAACAAATCACCCAGTAAATCTCTCTTAGGCCCCACATCCATTGCATTCCATTTAAAGCCCCATGTTTTATTTGCTGTTGCACTTGGCCACAAAGTAAACCCATCATGATGCTTTGATGTAAGCACAATATATTTTGCGCCAGATTGCTCAAAAACCTTTGCCCATTCATCAGGGTTAAATAATTCTGCTTTAAAATCATTTGCCAAATCATAGTAAGTACGGTTACCAAATTTTGCAGCATGAAATTTTTGCCTGGCAGTATCAGTTGTTTGCAATCCCTGCTGGTACCATTCCGCATAATTTCCCTTGCTGCTCCAGCCCGGAACAGCATACACACCCCAGTGAATAAAAATTCCAAACTTGGCATCTTTAAACCATTGCGGCACCGGGCGTCTGTCTAAACTCTCCCATGTTGGCTGATAGTTTTGAGCCGCTGATGTTAAAGAGATAATAAGGGGGATAAATAGAAATAATTTTTTTATACGCATTTATAGTGTTTTATTTTTATCGCTGAAACTAAAAACCCCTATCACTTTTACAAACCTTTTTTTATAATAAATATTTACTTGTGATATTGTTACTCCCTTTGCTTTGCCAGATGTGGAATGAATGAACTTTAGACCGTCTTTATCATTGCTCACAATAATTCCCATGTGGCCAACTACATTAATTGTACTGTCTGTGCCGGTAAATAAAATTAAATCCCCCGGCTTTGCTTCGCTACTATCAACAGGCTGCCCGTAATTTGTAAAATCAACAGACGACCTTGGTACGGTAATATTAAAATGATTAAAGACATGCGTTATAAATCCTGAACAATCGAACCCTTCTGCAGGATTTGTGGATGCAAATTTATACGACACTCCAACCAGGGTTTTTGAATAAGCAACAAGCTGCTCCTGCAAACTGTCTTTTACTGCAGGCTGTTTATCAGCAGGCGCTGCAATTGATATTTTTACAGAAGTATCAGCAGTACTGATTTTACCTGTATCATTATTGTTAAGAACTGTATTATTTTGCTTATTAAAATTACAGCTTACTAATAAAACAGCATAACAAAGTATAACATGGTTCATAAAGACCGATTAACTAATTACCAGCAACATATTTTTTATTTGCGCCTTTCTTTGTTTTAATAATTCCTGTCGCTCCCTGCAGTCCTTCGCCACTTGCAACAAACTGGCAATTGCCTTCTGCATGCTTTGACTGAATAATTACCTGGCACTTACCATTAAATAGTTTGCGCTGCCAGTTATTGTCAAAATATTTGTCTGCTTCATGGCTGCTGGGGTTGCCATTGCCTACACCAATTATTTTACCGGTTCCTTCTGCACTGAATTTAATAAGGTTCATTGCAGTTGGAACTTCTCTTCCTTCTTTATCAGTAACAGCAACATTCATCACACAAACATCTTCCCCATCTGCATTAATCTCGTTGCGGTCAGGAGTCATTACTATTTTATAAGGTGCCCCAACAGTTTCAACTTTTGTGTAGAGTTTCTTTCCGTTTCTTTTACCAAATGCTTCTAATTTTCCGGAAGCGTATTTTACTTTCCATTGCAGGTGACTGTTTCTTTCCATCAGCTTCTTTCCTAAACTCTTTCCATTTAGTTTTAGTTCTACTTCATCTGCATTGCTGTTTACCCAAACATTGATGCTGTCACCAGCAGTATGATTCCAGTGCGGACTAATATGCAACACATCTTTATCACTCCACCAGCTTTGATAGTAGTAATAAATATTTTTAGGAAAGCCGCAAACATCCATGATACCAAAATGACTGTTGATGCAAGGCCAGCCATAAGGCGTTGGCTCGCCACGATAATCAAAACCCGTCCATACAAAACCACCCA
Organism: Bacteroidota bacterium; assembly: GCA_031384415.1. Taxonomy (GTDB): domain Bacteria; phylum Bacteroidota; class Bacteroidia; order Chitinophagales; family Chitinophagaceae; genus Ferruginibacter. The sequence continues at coordinate 5,204 of JANNAM010000179.1, read as the reverse complement.
TGAACCAGTCTTTGTTTGCATTCGGCTTCCACCATTCTTCTGCCGTGCTGCTCCACCAGGGATGTGTGCTGTCGTAATCGGGAACATAACCATTTACTTTATCAGTTATGTAAATTCCCCTCGTGGTTACAGTGCTGCCGGTTTCGCTGCCATACACCGGCTGGTTGGGATGTGCAGCATGATAATCATCTATTGCCGGAATGCGGTAATTAAACCCACGTACCGGAATCACTTCATTAATGCCCGTCCATGAATTTCCATTGTCTGCCGCATATGTACAAGTTCTTGTAGGATCAAGTTCTTTTTGTTTTTGAATTAATGTTTGCGCCAGCCTTCTGCCCACATCATTGCCATGTATCCATCCTTCTTCGTTGCCAATGTTCCACATAAAAACACTGGGATGATTTTTATCTCTTTCAATCAGCCTTGTAAACTGGCTCATGTATTCAGCAGATGTTCCTATCAGGCGGTTTTCATCCAGCACCAGCATGCCCAGTTCATCACATGCCTGCAATAACTCCGGCGTAGGCGGATTGTGAGAAGTGCGGTAAGCATTTACGCCCATTTCTTTCAGCAACTTAATGCGATAATACTGCAACGCATCGGGCAAAGCACTGCCAACACCTGCATGATCCTGGTGGCAGTTAACACCATAAATTTTTATTGGCTTTCCATTTAAGAACAATCCTTTGTTTGCGTCCATCTTAATAGTGCGGATGCCAAATGTTGTACTCACACTGTCAACAGTAATTTCATTTTGTTTAATCAGTGTAATTAATTTATAACAATAAGGATTTTCTAATGACCACAATGTTGGGTTGTTAACTTTAAAGTGGTACATCATCTTTTTTGTATCACCATTGTTTACAGAAACACCCTCTATAGTGCTACCGGTAATACGGTTGCCGTTTTTATCAATGATATAATACTGCACATTGCTTCTTGCCCTTGCAAAATTATTGTTCTGAATTTTTGTTTCTACTGAAACCGTTGCAACAGTATCGGCAACTGCAGCGCTTACAGATGTGCCGTATTCTGCCACATGCAGTGGATTAAAATGCTCTAACCAAACATGCCTGTAAATGCCTGCACCTTCATAAAACCATCCTTCATATTGCGATGCATCTACTCTTACTACCAGCACATTTTTTTTACGAAAACTGAGATAGTCAGTTACATCAAGGCAAAATTCGCTGTAGCCGCTTTCGTTGCTGCCAAGGTAATGGCCGTTGAGATATACTTTACAATTGCGGAACACACCATCAAAATGAATATTGAATTTATTACCCGAATCTCTGGCGGCTACAAAAAATTGTTTGCGGTACCATCCAATACTTGTTTTAGGAAACAATCCGCCCACAGCTTTAAAACCATGATCCTGCAGGCCATCATCTTTAATATTTACAAACTCCTGCTCCACCGCCCAGTCATGCGGCAGATCCAGGCTCCGCCAGGAGGAATCATTGAAGTCCATTGCAATTGCACCTTTTGCAGCGCCAGCTTTTGAAAAATTGTAATTGATATTGTAGTTAAAGTCATTCTTCGTATCGGATGCATCGCCGAAATGGAATTTCCAGTTGCGGTCCATAGATAGCTTTTCTCTTGCTAAATATTCAATGCCACTAAATTCTTTACCCGGATTGCTTTGCAGGTAATTAAAAATTAAATGAGCAATATAATTTGCACCGGCGTTGGTGGGATGCACACCGTCGTAAAATAATTCAGGATGTGTGGATGTAGGCGTCCATAAATCAAGCAGCTCAACATTATTTTTTTGTGCAATGGTTTTTAACATTGGCAAAATTTCGTTCCGCATTATAACAGAATCAATCCCTGAAATTTTATTGGTAAAAACGGTAACAGCAGAAAGCAAAATAATTCTTGGCTTGGAAGAAAGATTTTTAAATGATTGAATTAATGTGGTGTAATCTTTTTCAAAATCATCTTTGTAAATCCAGTTAATTGGTTTGGTATCGTTGGTACCCAATTTTATTGTAACCACATCGGGCATGTAAGCCAGTGCAGCTTTATATTCAGGTTCGTTGATGTAAGGATAATTTCCTTTGCTCAGTAAAGTTCTGCCGCTTACTGCAAAATTCTTTACTTCATATCTGCTACCCAACATGTTTTCCAGTTGGCCGGGGTACGAATTCTTCAGCCTGTCGGGCCCGGCACCCGAAGTAATAGAATTACCAATGCAGGCAATTTTTACCTGTGCGGTTAGCTTAATAGAAACACAAAATGTAAAGAGAATGATAAGCAGTTTCATCGTTATTGGTTTGTAGTGGTTTATCATTTCGAACGAAGTGAGAAATCTGCTGTTCTAACTTACAATAGATTTCTCCCGCTGGTCGAAATGACAGGAACATTTTCTATTAAACAAGCTAAATATACTATTAAAACCAACAGCATTAAGTGCCTGTTTTAGTTTAATTTTACATCGCAAAACAAAGCAACAGTTTTATGGAATACAGGATAGAAAAAGATACCATGGGTGAAGTAAAAGTACCCGTTGATGCCTATTATGGCGCACAAACCCAACGCAGCATTGACAATTTTAAAATAGCTCAGGACATTAACCGCATGCCCAAAGAAATTATTAAAGCCTTTGCTTATTTAAAAAAAGCAGCAGCACTTACAAATATGGATGCCGGTGTTTTACCAAAAGAAAAAAGCGATCTCATTGGTAAAGTATGCGATGAAATACTGGAAAGTAAATTGGACGATTATTTTCCTTTGGTGGTGTGGCAAACGGGCAGCGGCACACAAAGCAATATGAATGTAAATGAAGTGGTGGCTTACCGTGGCCATGTAATCAATGGCGGCAGTTTGAGCGACAAAGAAAAATTTCTGCATCCCAATGATGATGTAAATAAATCGCAGAGCAGCAATGATACCTTCCCCACAGCAATGCACATTGCAGCTTATAAAATACTAATAGAAACAACCATACCAGGCATTGAAAAACTAAGAGATACTTTAGCTGCCAAGAGCAAAGAGTTTATGAATGTGGTAAAGATTGGCCGCACTCATTTTATGGATGCAACACCACTAACCGTAGGGCAGGAATTCAGTGGTTATGTTTCTCAACTCAATCATGGACTGAAAGCCATTAAAAATACACTGGCTCATTTAAGTGAACTGGCGCTTGGCGGCACAGCCGTTGGCACAGGAATAAACACACCTGCCAATTACTCAGAGAATGTAGCTAAACATATTGCCGCATTAACAGGCCTGCCATTCATTACTGCCGAAAATAAATTTGAAGCACTGGCTGCCCATGATGCCATTGTAGAATCGCATGGCGCTTTAAAAACAGTAGCTGTTAGTTTAATGAAGATTGCCAACGACATACGTATGCTGAGCAGCGGCCCACGCAGCGGCATTGGCGAAATTTTTATACCCGATAACGAACCCGGCTCTTCCATTATGCCGGGCAAGGTAAACCCTACGCAATGCGAAGCACTTACCATGATTGCCGCACAGGTGATGGGCAACGATGTTACCATTGGCATTGGCGGCAGTAACGGCCACTTTGAACTGAATGTGTTTAAGCCAGTGATGATTTATAATTTTTTGCACAGTGCCCGGTTGATTGGCGATGGCTGCGTAAGCTTTAATGATAAATGCGCCATTGGCCTTGCACCCATTGAAGCAAACATTAAAAAGCATGTTGGCAATAGCCTGATGCTGGTTACTGCACTCAACACAAAGATCGGCTACTACAAAGCCGCAGAAATAGCACAGAAGGCACATAAGGAAGGAACCACCCTTAAAGCCATGGCGGTACAATTGGGTTATGTAACGCCGGAGCAGTTTGATGAGTGGGTGAAGCCTGAGGATATGGTGGGGAAGTTGTAGTAAGGTAGTTGAAAGAGCTTTGATAGGGCTTCTCCTTCATAGGCATCCTCCTATTCAGAACGCCCCGGTCTGGTTTCCAACCAACCGGCACCCCTAAACCACTCTTCATTTCTCTAATGATAGTGCTTCAAAAAGAAATTTGTAAAAAAGCCCAAAAAAAGAAAGACAAATACAACAATCCAACACCCCCAAAACAGGGCTGTTTGTTTCTACATTCTTTCAGAAAAAAAATTATTTTCATAAAAAACTTGCGCAACCAATTTATTGCACATATATTTGCAACCGATTTGTTGCACAACAAACCATTCCTTAAAATGAGAAGAGATGTATTTCAGGCATTGGCCGACCCAACACGAAGGGCAATATTGGTTTTGCTTGCATCACAGGCAATGACACCCAATGCAATTGCCGAAGAATTTCACAGCAGCAGGCAAGCTGTTTCAAAACACATTCAAATGCTTACAGCATGTGAATTGGTAAAACAGCAACAGCAAGGCAGGGAAATTTACTACTCACTTGAAATTGAAAAAATGAAAGAGGTTGACAAATGGATAAACCAATTCAGAAAAATGTGGGAAACCAAATTCAATCAACTCGACAAAGTATTATCAACAATGAAAAAACAAAAAAAATGATTCCAAAAACATTTACAGCAGAACGGATTTTTAAAGCAACAAAAAAAGATGTTTGGCGTGCTTTAACTGAAAAAGATTTGATGAAACAATGGTATTTCGATTTGCCTGAATTTAAAGCAGAAGTTGGGTTTACATTTGAAGTAACCGGTGGCGAACTGGGAGGAGTTCAATACTTGCATCACTTCGAAATAATGGAGGTTATTCCCGAACAAAAATTAATGCATACCTGGTGCTTTGTTGGTTATGAAGGCATATCCTATTTGACTTATGAATTATTTGATGAGGGAGAAAACACAAAATTAATTCTAACACATTCGGGTCTTGAAAACTTCCCTGCTGATATTCCGGATTTTCAATTTCACAAATTTGAAATTGGATGGAATCATATTCTCGATATCGCTTTGAAAAATTTTTTAGAAAAATAATTTAATTAAAAAAAATGAACAACTTACCATTTGATTTTACCGTTGAAAAAGCAACAAAAAAAGCATTTATAAACAGGGAGTTGGATGCCGGCCTTTCGCAGGTATGGGATGCTTTTACCAAACCCGAAATTCTTGACCAATGGTGGGCACCTAAACCCTGGTCTTCAAAAACAAAAGTGATGAATTTTGAAGTTGGCGGACGAAGGTTTTATGCTATGGTAAGCCCGGAAGGACAAGAGCATTGGTCTGTTCAGAAATATACTTCCATCAGTCCGAAAACCAA
>JANNAM010000035.1:0-4922 GCA_031384415.1 Bacteroidota bacterium | reverse complement strand
CACGGTTGAATTTCCGGCCAGGAAAATCGTTGTGGCTGTGGTGTTACGGGTAATTTCAATACCGCAAACTTTGGCAAGTGAATCAGTAAACTCGACCGTTAATAAATTATCCCAGTGCAGGTAATTAATTTCACGTGGTTTCAATTTTACTTTACCGGTAACATTTCCATTGGCATCCCTTATCAAACTGTCTTTTACATGCACGGTAAATGTCTTTTCAACGATCTCTCCTTTTTTTGTTTTTATATTTTGAAGAAAAAGCCTTCTGCATTCTGCACGAACGGTTGTAGCTGATATTCCTTCCTTATCACCTAAAATAAGTTTTACATCATAATTTCCTTCGGGAAGTTTTACAGAGAAATAAAAAGGTTTATCGCCGGTAATGAAATCACAGGTCAATGCATTCTTGCCTTTTCGTTCTACAGATTTAACAACAGAGCCCTGGTCGAAACCAAAGCCTGTGCTGTAACTAAACTTTGTATCAGGTGTTACCTGTGTGTAGCCTTTTGCAACACTACCGGAACCAAGATCGTATTTCCAGGTTTGTGCATTCGTGCTGCAAGTAATAAAAATAAGCAGTAAAATATGTAAGAGCTTCGTCATGATATCTGTTTTCTATTGAATTTCCAATTCATACTTTTTCCCTTTTACGGTATTGAATGTTGTAACAAAATTTTGCTTTGTTATTTCAGTTGATGCTGATTTATAATCAACAGCTTTCACTTTTATCTTTTGATTTGTTCTTAACATGCAAACATTTCCCATGTTGGAAATGATGAAAGCTTTTGTAAGTTTTCCATCCTTCCACCACATTTCAATTTCGAAATTACCTCTTGCTATCAACCCTTTCACATGCCCTTCTTCCCAGGCAGTTGGCAAAGCAGGCAATAACTGAATCTCCGAAAGATGGCTCTGCGCCAGCATTTCAGCAACACCGGCTGTTGCGCCAAAATTACCATCAATCTGAAAAGGCGGATGAGCATCGAACAGGTTTGGATAAACACCACCACCGCCGGTATAAACTTCTTTACTGTACTCTTTTGTTAAGCGCAACAGATTTTTGTATAAAGTATATGCATGGTTACCATCCAGCAGTCTTGCCCAAAAATTTATTTTCCATGCTATGCTCCAGCCGGTGCCATCATCTCCCCGTATCTCCAGCGTTTTTGTCAGCGCATCCGAATATTTTTTATCACTCAATGGCGAAATTTCCCTTCCCGGATGCAAACCAAATGCATGAGATACATGCCTGTGGTGTGGCTCGTCATCTTCCCAGTCATCATACCACTCTACTAAATTCCCCTTCTTACCAATCTTCAACGGGTTTAGTTTGCTTCTTTTCTCTTTTAATAAAGCAGCAAAATCTTTATCTATATTCAAAAGACTATCCGCTTCAATAATATTGGTGAATAAATCCCAGATGATTTCCATATCCATCGCCGATGCAATGGTTACCGTTCCTTTAAATCCGTTGGGATGCAAGTACACATTTTCAGGAGAGGTTGAAGGTGCTGTAATGAGCTTGCCATCTTTTTCTACCAACCAATCCAAACAGAATTCTGCAGCAGATTTCATTAATGGATACGCAACATTTTTTAAATAATTTTTATCGGCACTAAACCTGTAATGCTCATACAAATGCTGACTAAGCCAGGGGCTGCCCATACTCCAGTTGGCCCATTTGGGATCGCCATTGCCTTCACCAACAGGATTTGTTTGCGCCCACATATCCGAGTTGTGATGCACAGCCCATCCACGCATATTGTAATAATTTTTTGCTGTGGCGGTTCCATTTTTTGCCAATCGCTTTATGTGCTCTATCAGCGGCTGGTTCATTTCTTCAAGATTGCATTGCTCAGCCAGCCAGTAATTCATTTCTAAATTGATATTGGTGGTGTAGTTGCTACGCCATGATGGACGGATCTGGTTACACCAGGTTCCCTGCAGGTTTGCCGGAATGCCGCCGGGCCGTGATGAGCAAATAAGCAAATAACGTCCAAACTGAAAAAATAATTCTTCCAGTGCAAAATCAGTATTCCCTTTTTGATAAGCGGCCAACCTTTCATTAATTGGTATATTGGGAGCAGTTGCATTATTCAACGATAAAGAAAGGCGGTTAAAATATTTTTGATAATCTTTTATGTGGGCATCCAATAATTGCTGATAATTTTTCTGAAAGGCTTTTTGCAGATATTCAACAGCAATTTTTTCTTCATCCTTTCCTTCACTTACCGGGCATTTTTCATACCCGTTAAAACTGGTGGCTGCCGAAACAAATAACAGCACTTCGGTAGCATCAGAAATTATCAGTGATGTATCGGTTGAACTGATTTTTCCATCGGCTGTAAAAGCTTTTATCCGAAACTGAAAACGCATGCCATCGCAATTTGCACTGTCTTCATAGATAAGTGGTTTGGGATTTCTTCTTTCATCATTGGTGATCCTTGCCTTGCCCTTTAATACCAGCTCTTTGTTTTCTGTCACCAGTTTTTTATACAGCAGTTCATGGAAAACATCCACAGAAAAATTTAGTTGTTTTGCTTTGCTTGCTTTATATCTTATTATAATTACCTGGTCGGGTGCAGATGTCAATATTTCTTTGGAATATTCCACGCCGCCTGCGGTAAACTTTGTAGAAGCTACTGCCGTACCAATATTCAAATCACGGTAAATATTTGTCGCCTCTCCTGCATATTTTTGTTTGATAACAATATCACCTAGCGGCTGGTACATTTCAGTATTGGGCCCCTGCATTTTTTTCAAAAGCCGAACTGCTTTGTTGATGCTGTCACGAAACAACTCATCTCTTACCGGTTGTAAATATTTTGGTGCGTCGGGATTGGGGTTTAAATTAACCGGCCCACCTGTCCACAGTGTTTGCTCATTTAATTGAATCAGTTCTGTATCCGGCCTCCCAAAAACCATTGCACCCAGCCTTCCATTACCAACAGGCAATGCTTCGTTCCAGTCTTTTGCAGGCTTATTATACCAAAGTGTAAGGTTGCTGTTTTGTGCAAACAAGGATGAAGATGAAAATACAATCAATATAACAGCCAGTAATTTTTTCATACTTATTTAATGATGTATGGAATTTTAAACACGCTGAGCGAATAAGGCAACAACTGCTCTTTGATTTTATTTGATTGCAACAAAAAACTTTTTTCTGTAGGCGCAAGTTTATCCAACTCACTTAGTTTATTGTAACTGTATAAATCGTTAGATGCAAGCACCTGCATTACCCCATTTTTTTTTGCAGGTTTTATGCCAGCCAGTTCCAGTTCAATACTTTGTGCAACAGATGAAATGTTTACCAGTTTAATAATCAGCTCTCCCTGCTTTTTATCCAGCACAGCACTGGCATACAAACTATCTTTGCCGGCCAGTATATTTCCATCCTGCAAAATTTTTACAACATCGGTTCCTTTATTGGTGGAGAATAATTTTTGTACATAATAATTGGGCGTGGCAACTGTTTTGAGATTATCAAACCAGATCAGGTCGGGCCGCCACTGCCAGGCATCTACATGCGCCAGCAATGGAGCATAGGAACACATTTGCACTATATCCGCATTGCGTTCAAGGCCAGTCATAAAAGCCGCTTCGGCCAGTGCACTCTCCCAGTTATTGCGGCCTTCGGCATCAGAAGCTTCTTTTGAATGAGCAGCATATTCGCCTGCAAATATCTTAGGACCGTTGCGGTCATAATTATCATAGCGGTTTGCATTGGCGAAGAACCAGGCGGGTGGTTTGTAATAATGTTCATCTATCAATGCAGGCTGTAATTGCCTTAATTCCTTCCAGGCATAATTAAAATATTCGCCATCCGGGTTCGGCCCCGAACCCGATACAATTTTAATATCAGGGTACTTAGAAAGAATTGTCTTTTCAAAAACTTTATAACGTTCTATGTATTGAGATTCCCATTGTTCGTTACCAACGCCAATGAATTTTAAATTGAATGGTGCCGGATGCCCAAGGTCATTTCGCAGTTTTCCCCAATGAGTTGTAACAGCAGCATTGGCAAATTCAATCAGGTCAAGTGCATCATCAATATAAGGTTGCAGTTCATCCATGGCCGCTACTTCGCCACTGTTGAACTGGCAGGCCATACCGCAACTTAAAATGGGCAAGGGTGCAGCACCCATATCTTCGGCCAGTTGAAAATATTCATAAAACCCCAGTCCAAAAGTTTGAAAATAATCAGGTGCCTGTTTGTTTCTAAACTCTACATTCCAGCGGTTTAAAATTAATTTCCGGTTCTCCGGTTCGCCCATTGTTTTTTTCCATTGGTATCGGTTCGTTAAATCCCTGCCCTCAACTATACATCCACCGGGAAAGCGGATAAAACCCGGTTTCAGATCTGCAATTTTTTGCACCAAATCGTTACGTAAACCTCCGGGGCGGCCTTTCCAGGTATCGTGTGGAAATAAAGAAACATTATCTATATCAACTTCACCAACTCCTTCAAAGACCAGATTCAATTTTCCTTTTTGTACCGTATCGGTTGTTATAAAAGAAGTTGTGTGTTTTTTCCAGCCGGTAGTAAAATTTTCAACAACCGTGCTGCCAATTATTTGCCCTGTAGAATTAAGCAACTGTATTTTTATTTTTAAGGCAGAAGTTGTTTTGCTTCTTACCGAAATTGAAAAATCGTATTGCTTTTCTTTATGCACTCCCATTCCCCGGAAGCCTTCATTGGCAAGCGAATAATTTCCTTCTGCGGTATTTATGGTAACTCTTGCAAACCTGGTATTGTTTGCATTTTCGGCTGCATTATTAATGATAAGCACCCTTCCTTTCTGATAACCCGATCTGTTTTCTTTCCAACCCATTAGCGGCATGGGAAATTCAAAAGAACGGTTCTTTAACAGCTCGGCATACAGGCCACCATCTGCTGCAAAGTTGATGTCTTCAAAAAAAAC
>JANNAM010000069.1:0-11157 GCA_031384415.1 Bacteroidota bacterium | reverse complement strand
CGAACGAAGTGAGAAATCTGATAAAAAAATCAAGTAGATTTCTCACTTCGTTCGAAATGACAAATAAAAAATTTATGAAAAAATTTCCTCTTTTACTGCTGACCGTATTTTGTTTACAATCAGCCTTTGCACAGAAAAATAATACAGCTTTTGAAGATTCGATCAAAGCGTTTCAGAAAAGATATGTTGCCAGCCACGAAGTGGTAAAAGGCAAAGACAGAAAATACCTGCAGTTTTACCAACCGGCCAGAGATTTCACAGCGCTTTGTGTATTTGAAAAAAACAATGATACCACAACCGTAACCATTAAAACGAGTGGTAAAAAAATTCCCGAAAAATATTTCACCCGTTACGGAAGGCTAACCTTTACAATCCATGATACCATACAGTATCTTACCATTTATCAGTCGAAAGATTTGATGAAAAACCCGCAGTACAAAGATTATCTTTTTGTGCCATTTACAGATGCCACTACCGGCGATGAAACTTATGGCAGCGGCCGCTATATTGATATTACCATTCCTGAAATAAAAGGCAGCTTATTTTTTCTTGACTTTAATAAAGCATACAATCCCTATTGCGCCTACAGCGAAGGATACAACTGCCCTGTGCCGCCAAAAGAAAATTATCTTACAGTGGCTATAAAGGCTGGGGAGAAGAATTTTGGAAAGGGGCATTAATGAAAAAAACCGCCCCGGTTTCACCGAGGCGGCAGTCAATAAATATCAATCGAAAAAAATGTGCTGTTTATAATCCGGGGTTAAGCATTTGCTGCTTTCTCATGCTTGTTAATGAGGGATCCATTTCAATGGCCTTGTCGCACATTTGCTGGCCACGGCTTTTGTCGCCCTTTTTCTGAAAACAAAGCCCTGCCTGATACAAAGCTTTTGCATCGTTCATATCTTTCTCTAATATTTTCTGGCAAAACTCCAGCGACTTGTCATACATTTTTCCCTGGTAATATACATCGGCAATATCTCTGAGTATATCTTTATTACCCGGCTTCTTTGCCCACAAATCCAGCAATATTTTTTCGCCTTTGTCATAAGCGCCGCTGTATATATAAGAGTAACCAAGGTTTTCGCTGAAGCTTGCCGTAACCGGAAAACCATGCTCGGCAGCCTTACTAAACGCAATGGCAGCATTTTTAAAATTATCGGTTTGGTAATACACAATGCCAAGTTCATTCATCCAGCCGGCTTTTGTGTCGTCTAACTGAATGGCTTTTTCGTAATACTGTGCAGCTTTGGCATTTTCTTCTATGGCAAGATAACTTGAGGCAATGGTGTAATTTGCTTCGGCATCGTTGGGATTTTTTTTCAAAAAAGACAACAGCCCTTTTACAGCGCCGGCAAAATCTTCGAGGTGATAGTTGCTCATAGCAATAATTTTTTCGTTGCCGGGGCAGGTGGCACATTTTTGTGCCATGTCTTTTGCCAACTGGTACTGGTGATAACCAAAATATAATTGCGCCAGCTCTTTAATGGCAGCAGCATTGCCGGGCTCCAGTTCATTCACTTTTGCAAAATAACTTTTTGCATTGTCTGTTTTACGCATTTCTAAATTTGCATAGCCATTCTGCAAATAAGCATCAATATGTTTTGGGTTAAAAGCAATGGCTTTATCAAAAGCTTTAGATGCTACCATGTATCGTTTGGCAGTTTGCTCCTGCATACCAATATTGTAATAGTATTGAGCGCTGTCGGAATTTTGTGAAAAAACAGGAAAGGATGCCAAAAGGCATAAAGGGATGAAAAGGTTTTTCATTTTATTGTTTTCTTTTGGATGCAAATATTACACCAATTAGCGTAATACCAATGCTCCTAACGCCGGAAGATGAATATTTATTTCATATAAACTGCTCTTTTTGTCCACCAATTTTACCTCGGGGGCAGGGTTAAAAACATCACCGGTGCCCCAGTATTTTTTATCATCGCTGTTAAATACTTCGGCCCATACTGCTTTTCCGTAAACCTGCAGTTTCCAGTCACGCCTTACTACGGGTGTCATATTTAAAACAATGAGCATGTCATTTTTGGCATTTTTACCCTTCCTTTTGTAAACAATTACTCCTTCGCTTCGGTGGTGTAGATCAATCCATTCAAAACCATCCTGCTTAAACTGCAGTTCATACAGGGCTGGCTGGCTTTTGTACAACCCATTTAAATCCTTCACACATTGCTGCATCATTTTATGGCTGTCGAACTGAAGGAGTTCCCATTGCAATTCGCTTTTATAATTCCACTCACTGGTTTGGGCAAATTCGCTTCCCATAAACAATAATTTGCCGCCGGGATGAGTAAACATATAGGTGTAAAGCAACCGCAGATTTGCAAATTTCTGCCAATCATCGCCAGGCATTTTATAAAGCATCGGCGATTTTCCATGCACCACTTCATCGTGGCTGAGCGGCAGCATAAAATTTTCATCGTAAAAATACACCATGCTGAAAGAAAATTTATCCTGGTGAAACTGCCTGAAGTAAGGATCCATTTTAAAATAATCCAGCGTATCATGCATCCAGCCCATCATCCATTTCATACCAAAGCCAAGCCCGCCTTCGGTAGTTGGTCTCGAAATTTTGGGCCAGTCGGTTGCTTCTTCGGCAATCATCTGCACATCCGGAAAATCTCTGTAAATCGTTTCATTCAAATGCTTGATAAACTGGATGGCTTCCAGGTTCCCGTTGCCGCCAAATTCGTTTGGCTCCCACTGGCCTTCATTTCTTGAATAATCCAACCGCAATATTGAACTTACTGCATCCACTCTTATCCCATCAATATGAAATTTGTCGAACCAAAACCTTGCGCCGCTGGTGAGAAAGGATTTTACTTCGCCCCTGCGGTAATTAAAAATATAAGAGTTCCAGTCGGGGTGATATCCTTTTCGCATGTCGGCATATTCATAAGTATGTGTTCCGTCAAACATAAACAGCCCATGTATATCGTAAGGAAAATGCGAAGGCACCCAGTCTAAAATTACGCCGATGTCGTTTTGATGAAAAGCATCAATCATCGCCATAAATTCCTGCGGTGTTCCAAACCTTGATGTTGGTGCAAAATATCCTGTGCCCTGGTAACCCCAACTTCCGTCGTAAGGATGTTCCATTACCGGCATCAGCTCCACATGCGTAAAACCCATTTCTTTAACATAAGGAACCAGCCGCTCAGTTATTTGTGTGTAAGAGTTAAAACTTTCTTCATTGTTTTTTTCGGGCCTCATCCAGCTTGCCAGGTGCACTTCATACACACTCCATGGCGCATCCAATGAATTATTCTTTTTTCTTTTCTTCATCCAGCTTCCATCATTCCAATGGTTTTCTAAATTCCAAGCAATGGATGCAGTGCCAGGCCTTAGCTCCCAAAAATTTGCGTAAGGATCGCCCTTATCAATTTTTACTCCCTTGTAACCAACAATATGATATTTATAAGCATCGCCTTTTATAAAATTGGGAATAAAGCCTTCCCAAATTCCGGAATTATCTAAGCGTACAAATAAAGGATGCGATTTTTTATTCCAGCCGTTAAAATCACCTACAACAGTTACAACCGTTGCATTGGGTGCCCACACCGAAAAATAAAATCCTTCGGTTTCTAAAACGGTATGTTGGTGGCTGCCAAATTTCTGGTAAGCATTGTACAGCGTTCCGTTTTGATAATTGCTGATGTCTTCATCGCTAAAAAAAGAATAGTTCCATACTTGTTTTTCTGTATCAACAAAATGCTGCTCTTCGTATTTAAGCACTACCGTAACCTTAGCTTCGGTTGCCGATGAAGCTTTTATTTGTTTTGCCACTTGTGTTTTTGATACTGCCATTTATGGAAATTAGTAAAACCAGTGTCTGATAAAGAGGCACTTTTGCTTTAACGTAAATTTAAGAAAACCGTTTGGTGAATTTACAAACTAAAAGGCGACTTTTAGCATAGCCATTTAAACAAACCAACCCTTACATGTACAAACTAACTGGTTTACTGGTTGCTGTGTTAATAATAACTATAACCTCGTATTCCCAAAACATCTTTTTAACCGGAACAATAAAAGATACTACAGAAAAAAAGCCGGTTAAAAATGCCGTTGTTGCCCTGCTTACGCCCAAAGATTCTATTCTTTATAAATTTGCCCGTACAGATGCGGCAGGTAATTTCTCTATAAAAAACATAAGGCCGGGCAATTATGTTTTAATGACAACGCATCCGCTGTATGCCGATTTTTTAGACAGCATTAATGTAACAGATGCCGAAACAAAACTGGGCACTGTAGCTGTTATCAATAAAAGTAAACTGCTGGAGGAAGTAATTATAAAAACCGGCAGCCCCATCAAAATAAAAGGCGATACCATTGTTTATACTGCCGACAGTTTTAAAGTGAGGCAGGGTGCAAACGTGGAAGAATTATTAAAAAAATTACCAGGAATACAGGTTGATAAAAACGGAAAGATAACTGCCATGGGCGAGCAGGTTACAAAAGTGCTGGTGGATGGCGAAGAATTTTTTGGAGACGACCCGGGTATTGCCACTAAAAATTTAAGGGCAGATGCGGTTGATAAAGTAGAGGTGTTTGACAAAAAAAGCGACCAGGCAACGTTTACCGGCATTGACGACGGAACAAAAAACAAAACCATCAACCTTAAATTAAAAGATGCAGCCAAACATGGTTTTTTTGGTAAAGCAGAACTGGCCGGCGGGTTAAAAGATAATTATAATAACACCGCCATGATTAACGCATTTGAAAACAAAAGAAAAATTGCTGCTTATGGCATTATGAGCAACACCGGGCAAACAAACCTCGACTGGAATGATGCACAAAACTATGGCGGCGGCCCGGGTGATGGAATGGAAATGGGAATTTCGGATGATGGTGGCATGTATATGAGCTATAGTGGAGGTGGTGATGATGGTTACTGGGGCGGCAGAAATGGTATTCCTAAAAACTGGAACGGCGGCCTGCATTACAGTAACAAATACGACAATCACAAACAAAGCATTAACAGCGGCTACAAATTTTCGAAAGTGAATGCACTGGGTGGCACCAATGTTTATTCCAATACTTTTTTACCCGACACAAGCTGGTTTAACAACAGCAACAACCAGAATTTTTCTTCCAAAATAAAACATGCATTTAATGTAGCTTATGAAATAAATATTGATTCACTCAATTCATTAAAATGGACAGCCAAAGCCGGCAACAATACTTCAAAAACCAGCAGCAAATATTATTCGGAAGCAATTGACAACAAAACTAATTTCATTAATAACAGCAACCGCCGAAGCACCAATGAGGCAGATAACAACAGCGTAAGTACTTCGTTGCTGTGGAAGCATAAGTTTAAAAAGCTGTACCGCACTTTATCAGTGAATACAGATTTTGGATGGAATGAATCGAAGAACGATGGTTACCAGTACAGCCTCACTAATTTTTACACTGGCGGCACTTTAACAAGAAAAGATACAGTGGATCAGCAGAACATACGCAATAACAACACACAAAGCATAAGCAGCAGGTTTGCTTATACCGAACCTTTGTTTAAAGATGCTTTCATGGAACTTAGTTATGCCATCAGCTATAACCACAACAGCAATGAAAGAATTGTAAACGCCAAAGACAATAATGGCAATTATGAAAATTTATCAGATACGCTTAGTAATTCATTTAAGTTTGGCAGACTTATCAATAAACCCGGTGTAACATTCAGGCTTAATAAAAAGAAATACAGTTACTCTGTTGGCACATCAGTTGCATTCAATCAATTTACCCAAAAAGATATAACAAAAAATAAAAACTATAATTACAACTTTGTAAACTTTTTCCCGGCTGCTTCATTTAATTATAAAATGAAATCGAATAAAAATTTAAGGGTTTATTACAATGGTTCGGCAAATGCGCCCACGCTTGAACAACTGCAGCCAACCAAAGACAATACCGACCCCCTGAATATTTACAAAGGCAACCCCAACCTGAAGCAGTCTTTTTCGCACAATGCACAAATCAGTTATAACTTTTACAATGTGCTGGATGAAAAAAATCTTTGGAGCGGCATTAATTTCAACACCACAAAAAATGCTTTCGTTCAATATAGTTTTATTGACAGCCTTGGCCGCAGAAATTATCAAACAGTAAATACCAATGGTAATTACTATGCAAGTATTTATGGTAATTATGGTTTCAAACTAAAAAAACCGGGCATCAGGCTTGGCTTTGGCCCCAATATTAATGTAAACCAGAATATTGATTTTGTAAATGGCATCCGCAATATCAACAAAACAAACAGCTACGGCATCAGCCTGAATGTTGGCAAATGGAAAGAAAATAAATATAACTTCTCCATCAACCCAAGGTTCAGCATCAATCATTCAACAGCTTCAGTAAACAAATCGGCCAATGCCGATTACTGGTCGTTTAATTTATACAGCGATGGAAGTATTACGCTGCCTGGGAAAATTGAACTGAACACTACGCTGAGTTTTGAAGCCCGCCAAAAAGATCCACGTTTTGCCCGTAATAATAATTACACAAAATGGGATGCTGTTATACAGAAGAAGTTCAAAAATGACCGCTTCAGAGCAGAGCTTGGCATGATGGATATACTTGACCAGAACCGGGGTTACAACAGGAGTTTCAGCAGTTATAATTTTTCAGAAACCTATTACAACACCTTACGCAGGTATTGGATGCTTAACCTGGTTTGGAATTTCAGCAAAAACGGTAAACCAGCTTCCGGCTTTTAAATTTTAATTAATGAAAAAAATAATTCTGATTCTGTTTGTTTTAATTTCAACCCGATCTTTCAGCCAGGTATTTATTGATAAAGGCATGATTGAATACGAAGTAAAAAGCAATAATTATAAATTATTTGGCGATGGCATCTGGGCAGAGATGATGAAAGACAAACTGCCCAAATTCACCATTAAATATTTCCAGCTAACTTTTGCAGGTAACAAAAGTGTTTACAAATACAACCGCATTGATGACAAGAATAAATTACCCTGGGGCAATGAAGGAGATGAAGACAATCTTTGGTACAATGACTATGAACAGTCGGATTTTGTGCAACTGAAAAATGTTTTTGGTGATAATTACCTGCTTACTGACAGCCTGGTAAAAATTGACTGGAAGATAACCAACGAAAGCCGTGAGATTGCAGGTTTTAACTGCCGCAAAGCTGTAGGAAGATTGTTTGACAGTGTATATGTTTTTGCTTTTTACACCGATGAAATAACCGTAAGCGGCGGTCCTATGGGCCTGCATGGCCTGCCAGGCATGATAATGGGCATAACCATTCCCAGGATGTTTACAAGCTGGCTGGCCACTAAAGTTTCAGTAAATGGTATTGATGAAAAACTAATTGCCGCACCCACCAAAGGGAGGAAGAAAATAGCCACGGAATTAAGAAAAACGGTGGAAGAAAGAACCAAAAACTGGGGCACCTGGGGCCAGCAGGCTGTATGGAATATCTTTCTCTGATTTGATAGTTTTAGTGAGCATCAACCAGTTCGCTCAAAACGGAAATTTACTTTTTTGAATATGCTCTTTTGAAGTATATTCGTTTCTTACTACTGCATTTTTTAATACTATTTAATAAACCAAAACTACTGCGTCATGAAAAGACTGCTACTACTCATTTGTACGTCATCATTATTTTTCTCCTGTTTTACAACCAAAAAAGAATCAAGGCGTGAAAAAGAAAATGGGGAATATGACAACCCCATGATAAGGGATAAAGAGGAAGCCGACAAAATGATAGACCCTGCATTGGGTTATGTTCCTTACGACAGGCTGTATGATGCCATGCTTTATACAGAAAATTTAAAAAATTCTGCCGCCAATTCGCCCCAAAATATTAATGGACTTAGCTGGATAGAAAGGGGACCCATTTACGACAGCGTTGGCCCCAGCAATGGAAATGGCCGTGGCGGTGGCACAGGAGTTACTGGTGCTTACACATCAGGACGAATGAGGGCATTTTTGTTAGATACATTAAATGACCCAACCGGCAACACAGCATTTTGCGGTGGCGTAGCAGGCGGCCTTTGGAAGTGTAATAACTTTCTTTCCACTACTGTTAACTGGGTTCCGGTAAATGATTTTTTTGATAACCTTGCAATTGCTTCTATCTGCCAAAACCCTGTTACTCCATCTATCATTTATTTTGCCACCGGCGAAGCAACCAGTAATGCCGATGCTGCCTTTGGAAAAGGTGTTTGGAAATCTACCAATTCAGGTGCTACATTTTCTCAACTGCCAACTACAACCAGCTTTATCAGGAACTATAAAATTGCCTGTGATGCTGCTGGCAATGTTTACTTAGCATGCAGGGTAACAACAACACCGGTTGCACAGCCAAACGGTTTAATGCGTTCAACAGATGGCGGCGCTTCCTGGGTAAATATTACTCCGGCAGGTTTAACTTCTAACCTCACCTGCACCGACATTGAATTTACATCTTCGGGTAAATTAAATGCCATGTTTGGTTATTTGGGTACTGTAGTTAATCATCGTTATACAGCAAACCCTTCAACTGTTACACCCGGCGCAGGGTGGAATGCAGGTAATGGATTCAGGGTTTCAAATACCGCTGCAGTGTTTACTGAGCTTGCAGTAAGTGGCGATGTACTTTATGCTGTTACAATTAATACTGCTTACAACACCGACAGTTGTTATAAATCGGTTGATGGTGGTATTAACTGGACGAAACAAAACAGCACTGTTATGCCAACAGGTCTTGGCAGCGGACAAGGCTGGTATAATTTAACCGTTGCCATTAATCCTGCCAATACATCTGAATTAATAAGCGGCGGCCTCGATGCCTACAGAAGTGTTAATGACGGACAAAGCTGGACACGGATAACTTATTGGGTTAGCACCGCCCCTTATGTTCATGCCGACCATCATTACATGCAATACTGGCTTAAAAATGGCGAAACAAGATTGATTATTGCCAGCGATGGTGGCATTTATTATTCAACCAACAACGGGGCAACATTTGTAGATAAAAACAAAAACCTTTCTTTAAAACAATTTTATGGAATAGCAATTCATCCGGCAGCAGGCTCACCGTATTTACTGGCGGGTGCCCAGGACAATGGTGTGCACCAGTTAAAAAATCCCGGACTGAGTTATTCGATAGAAGTAACCGGCGGCGACGGATGCATCACTCATATCAATCAGCAGGACCCACAAATACAGTTTGGAAGTTATGTTTACAATCAATACCGCCGCAGCACCAATGGCGGTGCTACCTGGGGATCGGTAAACCTTTCAGGCTCGGCAGGATTATTTGTAAACCCGTTTGATTACGATGACGGGCAGAATATTATGTACTGCAGCAACGGCGCTACAGGCCAAATAAGAAGATGGCCCAGTGCCAATACACTCAATGTAAGCACTACCATTCCCATTGCCGCAGTTGGCGCTGCCAATTCACTTACTGCATTTAAGGTTTCTCCCTACACAGCCAACAGGGTTTTCCTGGGTACCAATAATGGAAAAGTTTATAAACTGGAAAATGCAGCTACTGTTGTTGCAGCAGACATTGATGCCAACACCACTTCAATTGGCGGAGCAAGTTTTCCTACGGGCACTATTAATTGTATAAATACCGGAACCAACGACAATAACTTAGTTGTTGTTTTTACCAATTACGGTGTAAACAATGTGTGGGTTACTCCTGATGGTGGAACAACATGGACTGCTATTGATGGTAACCTGCCCGATATGCCCATTCGCTGGGCACTGTATGAGCCGGGCAATAACACAAAAATGTACCTGGCAACAGAAACAGGAGTTTGGGCCACCAATTTAATAAATGGCGCATCCACTTTATGGGTGCCTGAAAATGGTGTGCCTAATGTGAGGGTGAGCGCCATAAAATTAAGGGCAAGCGACAGCACCATTGCAGCCGGCACATATGGCCGTGGATGTTTTACTGCAAAAATACCTGCACTTTGTATCACTGGTTCACTAACCAGTCAGCCTTCAAATGTAAATACATGTTCGGGCAACACAGCAGTTTTTACTGTAAGCTCTTCGGGCAACAATATGAATTATCAATGGCAAATCAGCACCAACGGAGGAACAACTTATACAAATATTACCGGTGAAGTTGCACCTGCTCTTACACTGGCAAATGTTACTCCTGCAATGAATAACAACAGGTACCGCTGTGTTGCAAGCAGCACTTGCACACCAGCCATTACTTCCAATGCAGCTACGCTTACTGTAACCGCATCGCCGTTAATAACCACCCAGCCTGTTAATACCAATGTTTGTATTGGAAGCAGTACAAGTTTCAATATTGCAGGAAGCGGAGCAGGTATCTCTTATCAATGGCAAATAAGCACAAATGGAGGTGCCACTTTTAGCAATATAACCGGCGCTAATGCTACCACATTCCCCATTGCTGCACCCACTGTTTCAATGGATGGTTATCAATACCGCTGTATAATTACGGGCACCTGTTTGCCCGCTGCAGTTTCGGATGTTGTAACACTTTCGGTAAATCCTTTACCAACTGTTACTTTGATTGCAAGCCCTTACCAGCGTATTTATCCGGGCATAAGCACTTACCTGCTTGCATCTGTTACGCCCAATGCCGGCAGCAGTTATGTTTGGTTCAAAAACAATGTAATTGTACCCGGGGCCACTGCAGATTTTCTGCAGGTGAATGTTGACGGAATTGGAAGTTACAAAGTGACAGCAACAGATATTAAAGGCTGCTCCAACACTTCCAACATTGTTGTGATTGGCGATTCAGTTATTAATAAACTGTTTATTTATCCAAATCCAAATACCGGCAACTTCCAGGTCAGGTATTTTACAAATACGCCAAAATCAATTGTTATTTATGATGCTGTGGGGGCTAAAGTATTTGCACAAACCTATGCCAGCACAGTTGCTTACGATAAAATGGCTGTTGATTTAAGCAGGAACCGGTCGGGTGTTTATTTCCTTGTGTTGATGGATGACAAAGGAAAACGCATTGCAACAGGCAAAGTGTTTGTACATTAAACCTTAACTGTATTAATATTTAAAACCGCTCTATATTTACAGGGCGGTTTTTTTATCACCAATAATTTGATTGTTTACCAGTAGCATACAGGTGCCGGGCTGAAGCCCTTTTTTATCCTGTAAAGAAAAATCATTCTGAAGCATATACTTATA
>JANNAM010000034.1:0-2340 GCA_031384415.1 Bacteroidota bacterium | reverse complement strand
CCGCACCGCGCGCCTGAAGGGCTTCCGCCCGTTAATGCAAATGGCTGTGTATTGGTGCAGGTGCCTGCCAAAGCTGCAAAGGTTACAGCGGGCAAAGCATTAATAATAATTTGTTTGCTGAACACTGTTGATGTGCAACCAGTAGAAGTAACAACAACTAAAGTAACAGTAAATGTTCCGGCATTGGCAAATGTATGCACCTGCGGATTGCCATTGTTAGCAACAACAACCGGCGTACCATCACCAAAATTCCATGTCCATGTTGTTATAGTGCCCGAACCAACAGTTGATGTATTGGTAAAGGTAACTGGCTGTCCCTGGCATCCCTGCGCCGGTGCGGTGAAGCTGGCGGCGGGAACTCCGGACAAAGTAATTACTCTTACCGAGTCATCATAACAACCTTCTAATGTTATTACTCTTTCAGTAACTGAAAAACTACCACCAGCAGAAAAAGTATGAGAAGGATTTTGTAAAGCTGATGTATTGTTTCCACCGCTGCCAGGGTCGCCAAAATTCCATTGCCATAAATCAAGGTTTAATCCCGGTGCTGTAGAATTATCGGTAAACTGTATGGGTGCAAGGCAACCGCTTGTGCTGCTATAATTGAAACTTGCTGTTGGGGCAGCTATTACTGTAACTGTAAAGTTCAGTATCTGCACACCATTACATCCATCTGGTATTGGGCTTGTTGCTGACACCTGCACAGGAAATGAACCTACAAGATTATAAATATAAGGAGTTGGATTTTTGAAAACATACAACTTCTGATTATTTACAGTAAAACTATCTTCAGCTATTGGATTTGTTTGCGTAAAGTTTGCATTGGGTGTAAGGTTTGGATTATTGTAAAAATTCCAAACGATGCTGGTAGGTTTGTACGGTAATGTAACCTTCACATAAAACTCATTGTTCCTGCAGGCATTAGAAGCTGTGCCGGTGCCAAACTGATTTTGTAATGAAAAACCGGTGAGCAAATCTTTTACATTCGTTCCTGCATTGTATCCATAACTTTCATCGCCTGCAATGCCATAGGCAGTTGCATTGAAGCCTGCAGTTGATGTAAGATTATGAAAACCTTCCGTAACCGGAATCATTGCATAAGAATAGGTTGGATCGTAAGGAACCGTGTTAAACAATCCTGCCTGTGTAACACCATCTAATTTAAATCCGGCCACGCCGCTTGTTCTGATGGCTACATTCACATAATGAGAACGGCCCGATGAATTACCCAATGGAGAAGCAACAAATGAAATGGTATCAATTGTTTGCTGCACCGAACTTAAATAAATCATTTCAGGATCGCCATTGCTTCCGCCGTTTCCACATTCGCCATGCGTAGTCATATATTCTGCAACCATAATTGGCTTATCCCCTTCCAGCACATCAATTACAGGGCCGTCATTAAAATACTGGTAATATTTTCCATTGATTAATCCGCCCATTACTACACCATTCTTTTTAACCACCGTTAAAGGGTCGCTTACCAATATGCGGTAATAATTGGCCGGCAATGGTAAAGTAGGAATGGTAACATATTTTGTGCCCCATGCCTGTTTTGGAAACATTTGCTGGAATAAATTATCAGCACTTCCGTTGGATCCGTTGTCGCAGTCAATGGTTATTTTACTGCTGCCACTGTACATGGCAAATGGTTTACAGGTGCCAACTCCGCTGATAGATTTAACCACTGTTCCTGTCAAATCATTTCCTGTGTGCAGGTTTGGCTGGCCAATATATTTACCAAACAGATTCAATATCTCACCCTTGTTTAATGTTTGTGTAAAGGTTGTACCGGGGCCATGCGTTTCTGTTTCCACGCCTGCAGGAAGTGTTACCTGTATCTGTGTATTATCTTCTGTGGCTATCACAAATAAATAAGAACGGGCGCCAGAATAATTGCTTCGCTGGTTAAAGTTTAAAGAAGTATACTCCCTTCCCAGCGTTGGTGTGGGGAATAAAACCGATGCTGCATACACCTGTGATGTAATGGCATGGCAATACACCACCACCGGCGTATCGCTTGCAATTTTTATTCCTGTTGTATAAACTCCTTCTGCTATTAAACGGGAATCATTAACACCGCTTTCGGGAAAATCATTGGCATTGGTTGTTATACTTCCATTTGCCGGAACGGTATAAACAACCGGTGTAAAAGTTGGTTTGTTTGGAATTGAAATGGTAACTGTTGCCGCAACATTGTTGGTATTGCTGAAAGTAAAACGCATGTCCTGGCTGTTATCGCTGTACATTTTTTCTGTAGCGCCATAACCCACCCAAAATTCTTTTCCTTTATTGCTGAAGCCCTGGCCCGACTGCAATCCCGAAGGAGTACAATCGCCG
>JANNAM010000161.1:0-33106 GCA_031384415.1 Bacteroidota bacterium | reverse complement strand
TTTTTTTAAAACAGTTGCACTAAGCATAACTAAAAAAAAGTCCCCAAAATATTTTGGGGACTTTTTTTTAGTTATGCTTAGTGCAACTGTTTTAAAAAAATTTAATAACGCTCATTAAAATTTTATACAAATAAACCTCTTTGGTCCGTTACTAGTTTATACCTGAATGCTGTTTAATTACTTTTTTGGTTGTTGCTGATGCCATCTTTTTATCTATTACAAAAAAACTTACAAATACCTTCTTAACAAATTTTTTATTATTAAGAAAAAACAGGCCATTGTGGAAAAAAATAAAAGGATATTTAATTTAGTACAACGAAATTTATAGCGAATTAAAAACATGGATTCCACAAAAGAAATATCAGCCCTCTTCCATCTCATTGACGATCCCGATGAAGATGTGTACAGCACAGTAAGCGAAAGAATTATCTCTTTAGGCAAAGGCATCATCCCCAACCTGGAACATTTATGGGAAAACACTACCAGCGAAGAAATACAGGAACGCATTGAAACACTGATACACAAACTGCATTTCCGTGATCTTACAGAAGAATTTACTAACTGGAAAAACGACCGGGCCGATTTAACCAAAGGTGCTTTACTTGTTGCCAAATACCATTATCCCGATATGCTGGAAAGCGCCGTAATGCAGGAGATTGAAAAACTCCGCCGCAATACCTGGCTGGAGATGAACGCTTACCTTACGCCGATGGAGCAGGTGAATATAATTGGCAGTATTTTTTTTAATTACAACAAACAAAAAGGTGTTGAGTTTGCTTACGATACCCCCGATGATTATTTAATAAATAAAGCCCTGGAAAGCAAAAAAGGCAATGCCATCAGCAATGGCATTATCTATTTAATACTTTGCGAACTGCTGGATGTTCCGATAAAAGCTATCAACATACCACGCCAGTTTATTCTTGGTTATTTTGATATGCAGTACGATATACTGAATCCTGTTGGTCATGCATCAGAAAAAATAAAATTTTATATAGACCCTTTAAATGGCCAGATTTACACACACAAGGATGTAGAAAATTATTTTAAACGCATTGCTGTTCCTCCCACCACTTCTTATTTCAGGCAGATAAATAATAAACGCATCATCAGTTTTTTGTTGGAAGAATTGGCCAAATGTTTTGACAACGAACGCAACCGCTATAAAATGGATGAACTGCTTTTTCTTGCAAACCTTATTGCCGAATGATTTACCACGTAGTTACCAGACAAAGCTGGGAAGCCGCCCGGCAACAAGGCTTTTACGAAGCTGCATCCCTTGCTTTAGAAGGCTTTATCCACTGCAGCAAAAAAGAACAGGTAGCAGGTGTACTGGAACGCTACTACAAAAATCAAACTGACTTATTGCTGCTGCATATTGAAGAAAGCAAACTAACAGCGCCGCTAAAATACGAACTGGCACCTTCGGTTAATGAAGAGTTTCCGCATGTATTTGGAAGAATTAATTTAGATGCTGTAGTTGATGTTGAAGAAAATGGCTAAGAGTGTAAAGGAGAAAAGAGGCAAAAGAGAATACGCTCCTTTTCTCTTTTTAACTCTGAGCAATAAAAAATAAAACATGATTACCTGGAATGATTTTGAAAAAGTAGAAATAAGAGCAGGCACTATTATTGAAGCAAATGATTTTCCTGCAGCAAGAAAATCATCTTATCAGCTTACAATTGATTTTGGAGAGCTTGGAATTAAGAAATCATCTGCCCAAATAACAACGCTGTATAAAAAAGAAGAACTGCCCGGCAGGCAGGTAATAGCCGTTGTCAATTTTCCACCCAAACAAATAGCCAATTTTTTCAGCGAATGCCTTGTGCTGGGGGTGTACAATGAAAATAATGATGTAGTTTTATTGGCTCCTTCCCTGCCTGTAAAAAATGGCTGCAGGATTGGATAAACATTTTTTTTCACAGGCTTTCAGTAAATGTTTCTGTGTTAATCTGAGTAATCAGTGGCAACAAAAACTATGCACATTGAAATTGTATACTACAAATCTCCCATCGGTACTTTAGAAATAAGAAGCACCGGCAATGCCATATCCGATATTTTGTTTATCAACTCCTGGAAAGGTGCCAAAGTAAATGAAGAAACCCTCAGTTATGTAAAACCAAAATCTCCCATTATAAAAACCTGCATCAAACAATTGGATGAATATTTTGAAGGCAAAAGAAAAACGTTCAGTTTTAATATAGAACAGGTAGGTACAGCTTTTCAGCAGTCTGTCTGGAAAGAACTGCTTAATATCCCCTATGGCCGTACCATCAGTTACCTTGAACTTAGCAAAAGGCTGGCCAATGTAAAAGCCATCAGGGCGGTGGGTACTGCCAATGGCAACAACAGTATCTGCATTGTGGTTCCCTGCCACCGGGTTATTGGCAGCAACGGCGACCTGGTGGGTTATGGCGGCGATCTTTGGAGAAAAAAATGGCTGCTGGAGCTTGAAGGGAAGTATGAAAACGGGGTTCAGACATTATTTTAACCGGTTTAACAACTTTATTGCTCAAATCAATGTTACAACATCTATATTTGCTGTAAAAATTATCATACATGAAAAAAGTATTAGGGATTATTACAGGATCGGTATTATTTTTAATGGCTTCGGCTTTTACAATCCAGGCAATTATCAACTGGAAAATTGATGCCGAAAAAGCACAGGTAAAATTTACTATGAAGGCTCATGGCCAGGAACTGATTGGAAATTTTAAAACTGCTAAAGGCGAAATTAAATTTGATGAAACAGATTTGGACGCTTCATCGGTTTCCTGCACTGTAGATGTTGCCAGCATTAACACCGGCATTGAAGCCAGGGACAAACACCTGCAGGCAAAAGGTTTTTTTGATGCAGCCACTACACCCGAATTGAAATTTGTTGCTACCAAAATTGAAAAAAACAAAGAGGGATATGTTGCCACAGGCAACCTGCTGATAAAAGACAGTACCAAACAAATTACATTTCCATTTACTTTTGAAGGAACAAAAGATGCCGGAACTTTTAAGGGTTCATTTACTGTAAAGAGAAGCGATTACAATGTGGGCAAAATTGACGGAGACATTGGTGATGATGTTACTATCATTTTAGATATCCCTGTAACAAAACAATAAGAACTATCCATAAATGATAAAGCCGGCTCTTAATTGAACCGGCTTCTCTATTTTTATTTTTGGCACCAATAATTCTATCCCTGTTTCAAATCATCGCCTCCAAAACTGAAGGGCAGCAACTGGCTTGACTTTTTTACTACAATTATCTGCCCCTCCATACCGCTTAAAATAAGCCTGATGCCATGTTTTGTTCTTTCTTCAAACTCAGCCAATGCCTGGCGGCACATGCCACAGGGCGAAACCGGCCGGTCGCTCTGGCCATTCAAATTTTTATAACTTATCGCCATGGTTTCAATAGCAATTTCAGGAAATAAATTGGCAGCAACTGAAAGCAGCGCTCTTTCGGCACAAATGCCCACAGGGTAAGAAGCGTTCTCCTGGTTGGTACCTTTTACCGTTTCGCCATTTACCAGCCGGGCAACAGCACCTACCAAAAAATTTGAATAGGGTGCATAAGCAATTGCGGTGATTGCTTTTGCCTGATTCAGTAAATCGGCATCCTTTTCATTCAGTTCTGATACGGAATCGTATACTTCATAATCAAACTGGTATTCCTGTTTTTTCATAATTACAATTTTAAGCAAGACAAAAAATCCTCACTGCATTGCTGCAGGGAGGACTTTTAACTATTTAAAAATACAAACTTTATTGTATAAACCCATAATCCTTAATTTATCCAGCGGAACATTCTTTTCCATCGTGGGCCACCATCCCAGCTAAACCAGATAAGAGATGCTTTGCCCACCACATGATCTTCGGGAACAAAACCCCAGAATCGGCTGTCCTGGCTTTTATGCCGGTTGTCGCCCATCATCCAGTAATAATCCATTTTAAAAGTGTAGCTGTCGGCTTCTTTTCCATTAATGAAGGCTTTGCCGTTTTTTACTTCCCATTCGTTTCCTTCATACACCTGTATTGGGCGCTGGTATAAAATAATATTTTCGGGAGTTAATTTAATGGCAGCGCCTTTTTTAGGAATCCATAAACCATTGCCGCCAAAATTATCTGTTGTCCAGCCAAGTTTTACACCGGTATAACAGGAAGGATAAGTATTATCTTTTGTGTCTGGTATAATTGAAACAGAATCTACCCCGGGTATTGCTTTTAATAGGTCAAGTTCATCTTCACTTAAGTTGATACTGTACACACCCGTGCCGATGCTGTGAAAATCATTCGATTCATCTTCTTCCTCATTCATGTTTAAGTGAATACCTTTTTCTCTCAATACGTCTTCATCAAGCTGAAGGTTTTTTGTTTTCACCGTATAAAATAATGTAGTGTTCTTAAAAGAAGAAGGTGCACCGTTAATATATAACATGCCATTTATTACTTTTACCGAATCGCCTGCAACCGCAACACATCGTTTTACATAGTTTTCTCTTTTATCAACGGGCCTTGTTTTGATTGTAAATTTTTCCCACACCGCATCCCTGCTCCCGTAGGCCCGTACCAAATCGTAATAAGGAAATTTTGAATCATACTCTGCAGTTAATGTATCTCCGCCCGGAAAATTAAATACCACCACATCATTTCTTTTTACCGGCGATGCAAACCATCTTGTGTAAGGAATATGTACCCACTCAAGATAAGATTTTACATTAAGGCCCGGAATGGTATGATGAACAAATGGCATTGCAATGGGGGTGTTTGGAATGCGTGGACCGTAGGCAGTTTTGCTTACAAACAAAAAGTCATTCACCAGCAGGGTTTTTTCCATAGAAGAAGTGGGAATGGTGTAAGCCTCAAAAACAAAAGTTCTGATTATTGTGGCTGCCACAACAGCAAATGCTGCTGCATCAATCCATTCCCTTGCCGTTGATTTTTTATAATTTTTTACTACAGCAATTCCTCCATAACGTTCGCCTTTGCTAAAACCCATGTAAGGAAAATATATAAACGGCAGTAAAACCGCAGCGGCATGATGCCAGAAACCAAAGCGTCCAAAATGCTCAACAAATTTGATGGTTATCCAGATGGTGATAAACTGCCCTGCAATAGGAACCAATTGAAAAAAGAACCAGTATTTTTTCAGCTCCATTTTTTGCACCATGCTCCAGGTGTTGTAAAACGGTATGAATGCTTTCCATCCTTCGATGCCGGCTTTTTTAAACATGCCATACATACCAATATGCCATCCAAGAGCAGCTACTATAAAAATTATCCAGCCCATAGTTATATTTTATTATTTTGGAGTGCCAAAAGTACCATAATAAACCGTTTGACAAGGGTTTGGCTAAAAATTGTTTAAAATGTTTAACAAAAAAATCATGTGGTCTGCAATATGGTGTTGATGCAGTCGCTCACCTCGCCGGCCCGGTTCATAATCATAAAATGCCCGGCATCTTTCAATGTGTAAGTTGGTGTTATCTTGCTGATGGGAAACATTTTATCATTGTCGCCATGAATATGATAAATTTCCGGATGCTGCCAGTCATTTTTCCAGTTGATAGCCTGGTCAACAGCCCAGGTAACATATTTCTTATTGGCATTCTTTCGTGATATGGCTACAATACTTTTTTCTTCTTTGGTCGAAATGCCCAGCATTCTGTTTTGAAGTGGCTCAGTTAATTTAGATGAACCCACCGGTAAAATTTTATTCAGTTTCAGCCAGGCAACAGTTTTCATCCATGTTGGCAATTCCAGCGAAGATTTGATACTGGAAATAATAATAATTTTTTTTACAGGAATCTGTTTGGCAATTTCGATGCACACCATCCCGCCAAAAGAAAGTCCCATCAGTATCGGGTTTTCAGCATCTATTTCTGCCCTCATTCTTTTTGCATAATGCTGCAGCGTTTCATTACGCCGGGGAACTATCCACTGAATAACTTTCAGCTTGTATCCCTCAATTTTTAAATTTGAGAAAGCTCTTTCATCGGCACCGAGGCCACTGATGCAGTAAATTATTTTTTTCACGAATTATTTAAATTGCTTTTCAAACATTTATTTTGGCAACACATAATTTTCAACATCGGCCGTTGTAATTGTTTTGCCCGACAAAATAATTAACCGTTCCACCACATTTCTAAGCTCTCTTATATTTCCCGTCCAGTTATATTCCTGCAAAGCATCCATTGCTTTTTGGTCTATCACTTTTTTTGGCTGGCCATATTCGCCTGCTATCATTTCCAAAAAATAATCTACCAGCAGCGGCACATCTTCCCTGCGTTCGTTCAACGAAGGAACATGAATAATGATAACTCCCAGCCTGTGATATAAATCGAGCCGGAAATTTTTATCTTCTACTTCTTTTAATAAATCTTTATTGGTTGCAGCCACCACTCTTACATCCACACTTATGTCTTTATCGGCACCCACTCTTGTTATCTTTCCTTCCTGCAAAGCCCTCAGCACTTTTGCCTGGGCATTCAGGCTCATGTCGCCAATTTCATCCAGAAACAAAGTGCCTCCATTGGCAGTTTCAAATTTGCCAATGCGCTGTTTTATTGCCGAAGTAAATGAACCTTTCTCATGGCCAAATAATTCGCTTTCTATCAATTCGCCGGGTATGGCGGCACAATTTACCTCCACCATCGGGCCGCTGTTGCGGTTGCTTTTTTCATGAATCCATCTTGCCACCATTTCTTTACCCACACCATTTTCTCCGGTAATCAAAACCCTTGCATCTGTTGGGGCCACTTTTTCAATGGTGTCTTTAATTTTTTTTATGGGGCTGCTTTCGCCAACCATTTCCTGCACCTTACCCACTTTGCGTTTCAGCACTTTGGTTTCGGTAACAAGGCTTTGTTTATCCAAAGCATTGCGTAAAGTAATCAACAGCCTGTTTAAATCGGGTGGTTTGCTCACATAATCAAAAGCGCCTTTTTTTACAGCTTCCACTGCCGTATCAATATTGCCGTGGCCGCTGATGACAATCACCGGCACATCTGCATTTATCTCTTTTGCTTTTTCTAAAAATTCAATGCCATCCATCTTGGGCATTTTAATGTCACACAGCACAACGTCATAAGTTTTGGAGCTAAAAAGTTTCAGCCCTTCTTCACCATCGCCGGCCTCATCAATTTTGTAACCTTCGTAACTCAAAATTTCTGATAAGGTTTTCCTGATTGCCTTTTCATCATCAATAATTAAAATACTCGCCATTTTCTTTTAACAAATTTTTTATGTGGAAGAAATATTAAATGCTCTCTAATAGTTGTTTTTATGTAACCGGCATTTGTTTTTCATAGCATCATCCTTGTGTCACTCTCTTGTACCGAATACCATTATTCAACTTTTATTATGCACCCTCAAAAATAGCACTTTATGCATTCTAAACCATTCCTGCTTTTTGTATTACTGCTGTCATTGTCGTTTTGCAAACAACCTGCAACAGGCAAAAGTCAGTCATTACATAACAGTAAAAGCCCCTTAAACGAAAACCCATATCCTTCAATCAGTAAAATACCATTGCCCGATGGCTTTACAAAAATTGCAGCAGACAGTAACAGTTTTGCAGCATGGCTCAGCAATATCAATCTTAAAAAAGACAAAACAGTTTACAAATACAATGGAGAGCCTAAAGGAAACCAGTCTGCCCAGTTTGCAGTACTAAACATTTCAACAGGAAATAAAGATTTACAACAATGTGCCGATGCAGCCATGCGGCTGAGGGCTGAATATCTTTTTAAACAAAAAGAATTCAGTCAGATAGTTTTTAAAGATAACAATGGAGCAGTTTATCAATTCGACCTGCCTTATAACAGGGAAAATTTTATGAAATACTTAGAAAGGGTTTTTGGCATGTGTGGTTCTGCTTCTTTATCCAAACAATTAAAACCTGTCAGTAACTTCTCTGCCATCCAACCTGGCGATCTTATAATCCGTGGTGGTTTTCCCGGCCATGCTGTAATGGTGATGGAAGTGGCAAAAAATGCTAAGGGGAAGAAAATATATTTATTGGCGCAGGGTTTTATGCCGGCGCAGGATATTCATGTGCTGGTAAATCCTGCCAATGAAAACCTATCACCCTGGTACGAAGTGAATGATGATAACGTTATTGAAACTCCCGAATATACTTTTTACAAAACAGAATTAAAAAAGTGGTAATAAACATTACCACTTTTTATTCGCATATTAAAAACCTGAGTTAGTACTTATTTAACTGTGGCTGCACTTCATCAATAAAAGCAAAAATGCCGCCTTTTAGATTGTACAAATTGCTGAAACCAAATTTTTCTTCCAGTTCTCTGATAGCTTTGGCGCTGCGGCCACCAAGTTTGCAATGTACTATTACTTTCCTGTCGCCTTTTATTCTGTCTGCATTGGCAGCAACTGTTGCCAGCGGAATCAACTCGGCCCCGATATTTACTTTTTCGTATTCCTCCTGTTCCCTCACATCAATAAGCTGATAAGTTTCGCCACTCACCTGCAAATCATACAATTCTTTTGCAGTGATTTCTTTAATTGGCTTTTCTACAGCTTTCACTCCGCAAAATTGTTCATAGTCAATCAACGCAGTAATGGTTGGATTTTTTCCGTTCAAAGGATTGTCTTCTCTTTTTTTGATATTGAACGTCCGGGTTTCAAAACTCAGTGCATCAAAAGTGAAGAAGCAGCCACTCAATGCATCACCCACTCCTGTAATTACTTTAATCACTTCGCTTGCCTGCAAACTTCCGATGATGCCAGGCAACACTCCCAGCACTCCGCCTTCGGCACAATTGGGAACCAAACCTGGCGGCGGCGGTGTTGGATACAAATCACGGTAATTAGGACCGTATGCTCCATTTTTATCTTTGTAATTAAAAACAGCAACCTGCCCTTCAAACTGAAAAATAGAAGCATACACATTTGTTTTGCCAAGCAACACACTTGCATCGTTCACCAAATATCTTGTTGGAAAATTATCGGTGCCATCTGCCACTACATCGTAATCTTTAATTATTTCCAGTGCATTGGCAGAAGTTAATTGTGTGTTGTACGCCACAATCTGAATGTGCGGATTCAGTTCTGTTAATCGCTGTTTGGCAGCATCCACTTTGGGTTTTCCAATTTCATTTACGCCAAATAAAACCTGGCGATGCAGATTACTGTCTTCCACTACATCAAAATCTACGATGCCGATTGTGCCAACGCCTGCTGCAGCCAAATACAAAAGCACCGGGCTTCCCAAACCACCACTGCCTACAACCAACACTTTGGCAGCTTTTAGTTTTTGCTGAGCCTCCAGCCCAAAGCCGGGTATAATAATATGCCGGTTGTACCGGGCTAATTCTTCTTTGCTGAATGAAACACTTTGATAACTCATGATAACTTCGATTTAAAAGTTGAATAAAGAACTGCAGTACAAGGGTGCGACGCCAATGAAGCTTCATAGCAGCACAAAAGCCTGGTTCAAAAAAAAATATTAATAATTTCCGCCTGCAATTGCCGGCACAATACTTACAACCGTTTCATTTTGCAAAACTGTTTTTTCATTTTGCAGGTCACGGATGTCATCGTCGCCTACAAAAATGTTTACAAAAGAACGAATGCGTCCCTGCTCATCCAGCAAATGCTTTTTCAAATCGGGAAAATCGGTTGACAGTGTTTGAATACTTTCTTCGATGGTGCCGCCGCTCACCTGCAGCTTTGCAGTGTTGTTTGTAAATTTCCGGAGCGGTGTGGGAATAATAATTGTTGCCATTTTTTATTTGTTTTATGTTTATGCAAATTGATACACTGTAATTTTTTCTTCTTCAAACTGTTGCTCATCATTCAGCCGCCACGAACGGATTGTTTTAATATCAGCATCGGCTACCGAAACAATAATGTAAGAGAAATAAGGCTGAGCCGCCACCCTGTCGTGTTCACTTGGTATGGCAGGATGATTGGGATGTGAGTGATAAATGCTGAGCAATGCAAGATTATTTTCATCGGCATAACGCTCTGCTTTGATATAATCTTTGGGGGCAATTTCAAAACGCCTTCTTTTATCCCCGTCTTTGGCATTGTTTACAATTAAAATTGCAGTGATGGTTCTGTCTTCATTTTTTTCTGTGCCAAACAAAAAACCACAGCATTCGTCAGGATACGATTTTACAACATCTTCCAGCATCAGTTTTTTTACATTGGGTTCAATAACAATCATGCTAATATTTTTTTGATAATGTCTTTATATTTTTCAGAATCATCGGGTAATACTGTTACAATGATTCCTTCTTCAATTTGCTCTGCCAGTTTTATAGCACCAATTAAATTAGCTGCCGATGAAGGACTGAGTAATAATTTTTCTTTGCGGTAAGCATCCTTAATCATTTTATAAGCCTCCATTGTATCCACTTCAATTGTTGCATCAGCTAAATGCTCATCATATATAGATGGAACGATTGCAGTCTCCAGGTGTTTCCAGCCTTCCAGCCCATGTAAGGCCGAATTTGGCTGCAGCGATACTAATTGGATGACGGGTTTAAATTCTTTTAATCTTCT
This sequence comes from Bacteroidota bacterium, assembly GCA_031384415.1. Taxonomy (GTDB): domain Bacteria; phylum Bacteroidota; class Bacteroidia; order Chitinophagales; family Chitinophagaceae; genus Ferruginibacter. Next base: position 22,582 of record JANNAM010000161.1, on the reverse strand, counting down.
TCCTGTTCCTGTAAAAGTACCTGTGGTGCCAAGCCCAGCTACAAAATGTGTAATACCGGGAAAAGCCTGGAAAATTTCAACCGCTGTTCCATAATAATGGGCTTTCCAGTTGTTGTTGTTTTTATATTGATTGGCATAAAAATATTTATCGGGATATTTTTCTGCCATTTCTGCCGCCACTTGCTGAGCACCATCTGTTCCCTCAAACTTTGAAGTAAAAATTATTTTTGCGCCAAGCGATGCCAGTATCTCTTTTCTTTCTGCAGAAGCATTTTCAGGAAGGCAGAGTTCTACATTAATACCAAGTTTTTGTGCCATGGTTGCGTAAGCAATTCCTGTGTTGCCGCTGGTGGCATCCAATAAAACTTTATCCCTGTGTAGTTCGCCGCTTTCAATTGCCGAGCGGATTATTTGATAAGCAGCCCTTGCTTTTACACTGCCCGAGAACTGCTGCCATTCTTTCTTGGCAAATATTTTAACCCCTTTTTTGGTAAACAAATTACCTACATGGTGAATGGGCGTATTGCCAATATACCTGCCGAGATATTTTACCTGCTGTAACAAATTATTGCCGGTTATTGTTAATGCTTCTATCATATTGCTTCAATTGAATAAAATAAAAAACTCCACCTTTTGATGGTGGAGTTTTTTTATAATCACTTAGTAAAGTCTGTTAATACAAAAAATTATTGTCCACCAAAATACTACCCGGATGCATATGACAGCAACAACAAGCTTTCGTATTTTTTACTGCGATGAACATTTATTTTGATGTTTGTAAAACAAATATAAGGATAAGATGTTTATATCTCTACAAATTTTATAGACTTTTCTGATTTCGTAAATGATTCTTAAAACATCACCGGATGATTGTGATGGTTCCCTTTTGCATTTTTTGAGTGCCTCCGTTAATATTGTAAGTAGCAAACCAGGCAAAACTTCCTGTATTATATGCGTAGCCTTTATAAGTTCCGCCCCACCTTTCTGCAGGGTTAGTTGTGGCAAATATCAATTTGCCCCAGCGGTCGTAAACATGGAGACTGTAATTTTTTACTGCTCCAATATTGCCCAATGCGCCAAACAAATCATTCAATCCATTTTTATCGGGTGTGAATGCAGAAGGGAAATAAATATCGGAACAATCTGCAATTACATTTACAGAAGCAGAGCCAATGCAACCGTCAATATCAGTAACTTTTACAGAATATAAACCTGAGCTGCTTACAGTAAAAGTAGAAGCTGTACTGTTATCCTGCCATTGATAAGAGGCAAAATTGCCGGGGCTTAAAACAAATGATTGTCCGGGGCAAATCACAGTATCTTTTCCCAAACTTACAGCAACTGTGTTATTGATGTTTGTAACCAGCAAATTGTTTTTTGTAACCATGCAGCCATTTCCATCTGTAACTGTAACAGAATAATTTCCGGGGCTAAGGTTTGTAATAGAAGAAGAGTTTGCACCGTTTGACCAGCTATAAGTATAAGGAGGAGTGCCACCAGTAACAGTTGCATTAGCCGATCCATTATTTTTACCGCATTTTGCATCAGTTGTGTTGGCAGATAAATTTAAAGCCGCAGGCTCCATTAAGATTACAGTAGCAGTTATTGTACAGGCACCATTGCTGCTTACAGTAACCGAATATGTTCCGGCACCAAGATTATTGGCAGTTGCTGTTGTTTGCGGCGGCGTTGTATTCCAAGAATAATTATAGGAACCACTGCCGCCGGAAACAACTGCTGTTGCAGCGCCATTCATATCGCCATTGCATTTTATGGTATTGGTAATATTTGCTGCAACATTCAAAATGGTGATTGTATGAATTGCTGTAATAGCTGGATTGTTTAAAAAACTGGTGGTTAAAGAAACCGTATAAATGCCCGGTGCCGAAAAAATATGAACCGGGTCGGACAAAGCAGAAGTGTTGTTAGTGCCGGAAGCTGCATCACCAAAATCCCATAAATAAGCTGATGGACATCCGCTAGCAACATGAGTAAAAGCAATCGTATTATTCGTGCCGCAGTTGTAGGTAAAATCTGCACTCACAGGCGGCGCTTCATCAATCTTTATATTATCTACTGCAAATCCATCATAATTATTACAGGTAGCTCCGGCAGCAAACCTGAAACGAAACTGAACAGTTGCAGCACCTGCAAGCACCGAGAGATCATGTTTTGCAACAAGCCAGCCATTACTGCCGCTGCCGCCAAGGCATGAACCTGCATTGGACTGAATATTACCTGACCAGCCGGGACTACCCAAAAAATTAACAGCACCATTATTGAACCAGTTTTTTGCAAGGCAGGTATCTTCATTTACTGCACCAATATTTACCCAGGTGCTTCCACCATTTGTTGAATATTGAAAGGAAGCACCATCATAATTTCTTTCTGTTTCCCAAAAAACAGCAAAACTAATTTGAGGATGCACAAGTGAAGAAAAATTAAAACAAGGGCTTTGCAGCCAGGAATTTTCGCTATTGTTGTAGGAACTTATGGAGAGGCCACCGGTTATCCAGCATTTACTGCCTGATGCTGCCCCGGTTATCACTGGTTTTGATGGAGTGCCCCATGCCCAATCGGAAGCTGTACCACCGACAGTCCAACTACCATTGGTTGCTTCGAAATCTTCTGTGTAGGGAAAAGTGGAAAGAGGTGTGCTGCATTGAGCTATTATTTTTCCAGATATAAATTGGGATAAGGAAAATATAAAATAAATTAAGAATCGTTTTTTTTCAACAGACATTTAGATTGTTTATACTATAGCAAAACAGAATAAAAAAATCCCATTCATTAATGGGATTTTTTACAGTCGGGATGACAAGATTCGAACTTGCGACCCCACGCCCCCCAGACGTGTGCGCTACCGGGCTGCGCTACATCCCGAAATTTATTTTTCCCCTCAGACATGAGTCCTGCAATGGGCGGGACTACCTCCCGTTTAAGGGACGGCAAATGTAATAGAAAATTTCAACTTTAAAAACTTCAACTTGTCTTATCTTAGCGCAACTTTTAATTCATGAAGGTTTTAATCAGGCAAGCCACCATCATTTGTTTCTCCTCTCCTTTTAACGGAAAAGTAAAAGATATTTTAATTACAGATGGCGTTATAAGTTCCATTTCAGATTCTGTTACAGAAACTGCCGATACAATTATTGAAGAAAGCGGCCTATGCCTCAGCATCGGCTGGATGGATTGCTTTGCCAACTTTTGCGACCCCGGGCTTGAATACAAGGAAACTTTGGAAAGCGGTGCAAAAGCTGCTGCTGCTGGTGGTTTTACCGATGTAATGCTTCTCCCCAATACCAAGCCTGTTGTTGACAATAAATCGCAAATAGAATACATTGTTCAGAAGGCAAAATCACTGGCTGTGAATATTCACCCTATTGGCGCTGCTACAAAAAATGCGGATGGAAAAGAGCTGGCTGAAATGTATGACATGCAGCAATCCGGTGCTTTGGCTTTTGGAGACGGAACTAATTCCGTTCAAAATGCAGGATTATTATTGAAAGCATTGCAATATGTAAAAAGCTTTGACGGCACCATCATTCAAATACCGGATGACAAAACAATTGGAACAAATGGTTTGATGAATGAAGGAATTATCTCTACCCAACTTGGCCTGCCTGGCAAACCTGCCATTGCAGAAGAACTGATGGTTGCAAGAGATATTAAACTGGCAAAATATACTGAGAGCAAATTGCATTTTACCGGAGTATCTACGGCTAAAAGCCTGGAATACATCAACAGAGCAAAACAAAATGGCATCGCAATAACCTGTTCTGTAACCCCTTACCATATTTATTTTTGTGATGAAGATTTGCAGCAGTACGATACAAACCTAAAAGTAAACCCACCTTTTCGAACAAAAATAGACAGGGAAGCCTTGTTAAAAGGAATTAAAGATGGCGTTGTAGATTGCTTTGCATCTCATCACCTGCCACAGAATACCGACAGCAAAGTGTGTGAATTTGAATATGCCAAAAACGGAATGATAGGACTGGAAACCATGTTTGGAGTTATTCGGGAGACAGGATTGGAAGTTTCAACTTTTGTAGAGATGCAGGCAGTAAAAGCAAGGCAAGTTTTTGACTTGCCAGTTCCTGAAATAAAAGAAGGTGAAAAAGCGGTGCTGACTTTATTTAATCCGGATACTGAATATGTTTTTGAGGAGTCAATGATAAAATCAAAATCGAAAAACACGCCTTTTATTGGTAAAAAATTAAAAGGCAAGGTGATCGGAATTATTAATGGCAATAAAATTGAACTGAACTGATGATGAAAAATATTTCGTCCAGGAATAAAGGAATTATTACTGGCTTATTGATGAGTGCAGTGCTGTTATTGTTATTTTATGGCTTGCATAAGCCAGTAACCGGAAACACAGAATTTATTATTTATGCAGTTTACATCGCCGGCATTTTATGGAGTTTGTTTGATTATAAAAAAACAGCCCCTGCGAATGCAAAGTTTAAAGATTACTTTTCTGCTGGTTTCAAAACATTTATTGTAGTTGTACTTATCATGGTGTTGTTTACATTTATTTTTTACAAGTTTAATTTGCAGCTAAGAGATGGTCCAATAGAAGAAAACAACAGGCTGCTTTTAAAAGAAGGGAATAAAACCCCTGCTGAAATTGCAGCAAATGCAGAACAGCTAAAAAAACTATTTATGCCCGTGATGATTGGGATAGCTACCTTTAAATATCTTTTTCTTGGAGCATTGATATCTTTGATTGGAGCAGGCTTTTTAAGTCAGAAGGCCGCAGTTCAATAAAGGTATTCAGTACAAGTGAGTGACACAACGATGCTGATTAAAGAACAAATGCCTGTTACAAAAAAATAATTATGGATTTATCAATTGTAATACCGCTTTTAAACGAAGACGAATCGCTGCCGGAACTTGCTGCATGGATTGAAAAAGTGATGCAGGCAAATAATTTCAGCTATGAAATTATTATGGTAGATGATGGCAGCACTGATGATTCCTGGAAAGTGATTGGAGAGTTGTGTAACAACAATCAAAATATAAAGGGAATAAAATTTCAACGTAACTATGGCAAGAGCGCTGCATTGAATGAAGGTTTTAAAGCTGCACAAGGCGATGTGATTATTACAATGGATGCCGACATGCAGGACAGCCCGGATGAAATTCCTGAACTGCGCCGCATGGTTTTGGAAGATGGGTTTGATTTGGTGAGCGGCTGGAAAAAGAAACGTTACGACAATACACTGACAAAAAATATTCCCAGTAAATTATTTAATGCCGCTGCAAGAAACATGAGCAAAATAAAACTGCATGATTTTAACTGCGGATTGAAAGCTTACAAAAAGAAAGTGGTGAAAAGCATAGAAGTGTACGGAGAAATGCACCGTTATGTTCCCGTACTTGCCAAATGGAGTGGCTTTAAAAAAATTGGGGAGAAAGTAGTGGAACATCGTCCCCGAAAATATGGTGTTACCAAGTTTGGCTGGAGTCGTTTTGTAAATGGCTTTCTGGATTTAATGACCATATTTTTTGTGGGCAAGTTTGGTAAAAGGCCGATGCACTTTTTTGGCTTATGGGGTTCAATCGCTTTCTTCTCTGGCCTGGCAATATTTACTTACCTGGCAGTTTCTAAATTCTTTTTAGATCACACAGGACTTACCCAACGTCCGCTTTTTTTCTTTGCCATTATGATGATGATTATTGGTACACAATTATTTTTAGCAGGTTTTATAGGTGAGTTGATTTCAAGAAATTCGCCTGAAAGAAATAATTATTTGATTGAAGAAAAAGCCGGAGTATGAATATCGTCATCATCGGCCCGGCACACCCTCTTCGTGGCGGCTTAGCTTCTTACAACGAAAGGCTGGCAAAGCAATTTCAGGATGAAGGCAACAAAGTAAGCATCTATACTTTTTCATTACAGTATCCATCTTTTTTATTTCCGGGAACAACACAGTTTAGCTCAGAGCCAGCGCCTGTTGATATAAAAATTAATGTTTGTATCAATTCAATTAACCCTTTTAACTGGATAAAAATTGGCAACCGCCTTAAAAAAGAAAAGCCCGACATCATTGTGGTTCGCTACTGGCTGCCTTTTATGGGGCCATGCCTGGGCACTATTTTACGAAGGGTAAAAAAGAACAAGCATACAAAGATTGTTTGCATTGCCGATAATATTATTCCGCATGAAAAACGATTGGGCGATAAACCCTTCACAAAATATTTTATAAAACCAGTGGATGCTTTTATCACCATGAGTGAAAAAGTACTGGCCGATTTAAAATTGTTCCATGTAACCAAACCTGCAAAGTTTGTTGCACATCCGCTTTATGATAATTTTGGAGAAAAGATTAGTAAGGAGCAAGCAAGGCATCAATTAGGAATTAAGAATGAAGAATTAATAATTCTCTTCTTTGGATTCATCAGAAATTATAAAGGGCTTGATATTTTATTAGATGCAATGAAATTGTTGCACAACCGCCAAACTCCAAATTCCAACCTCAAACTACTCGTTGCTGGCGAATTTTATGAAGACAGAAAAAGTTATGATGAACAGATAGAAAGGCTTGGCATAAAAGACAGTTTAATTTTACACACCGATTTCATCCCCGACAGCGAAGTAAAATATTATCTCTGCGCTGCTGATGTAGTGGTACAACCATACCGCAATGCAACACAAAGTGGTGTCACTCCTCTCGCCTATCATTTCGAAAAACCAATGATTGTTACCAATGTTGGCGGATTGCCTTCTTTGGTACCTGATGGCAAAGTTGGGCTGGTAGCAGAACCCAATGCCGCATCTATTGCCGAAAAAATAATTGAGTATTTTAACAAAGGCGAAGATTATTTTCTGCCTCATTTAAAAGAAGAAAAGAAAAAATACAGCTGGACAAAAATGACCGCTACAATTATTGAAATTGCCAACCAATAAATTGCTATTTTGCACACATGATTTACAGAAGCAAAGCTCCCCTCAGAATTGGCCTTGCCGGTGGCGGCACGGATGTAAGCCCTTACAGCGATGAATATGGCGGCGCTATTTTAAATGCCACCATTTCGCTTTCTGCCTACGCCAGCATTGAACCCATTGAAGAAAATAAAATCATTGTGCAGGCGCTTGACAGAAAAGAAGAGCAGACATTCGAATGGAGTAAAACATTACCCATTGATGGAACATTGGATTTACTGAAAGGAGTTTACAACCGGGTGCAAAAAGATTATGGCATTCCGCAAAAAGGTTTTCGCCTTTCCACCTTTGTTGATGCGCCGGCCGGCAGCGGATTGGGCACTTCCTCCACATTAGTTGTTGCCATATTAGGTGCGTTTGTTGAAATGCTTAAACTTCCGCTTGGCGATTACGACATTGCTCATTATGCTTTTGATATTGAACGCAACGATCTGCAACTTGCCGGCGGCAAACAGGATCAGTACGCTGCAATGTTTGGTGGCGTAAACTTTATGGAGTTTTACGAAGATGATAAAGTAATTGTAAATCCATTACGTATTCGCCCCGAGTACATGCATGAACTCGAAAATAATCTTGTGCTTTTTTTTACCGCCACTTCCAGGGAAAGCGCTTCCATAATAAAAGAGCAGGTAAAAAACGTAAACAGCAAAAACGAAAAAAGCATTGAAGCCATGCACCAGTTAAAAGAGCAGGCAAAAAGGATGAAGGAAGCCATGCTGATGGGAAAGCTTAACCAGATTGGCGAAATACTTGATTTTGGATTTCAGCAAAAAAGGCTGATGGCCGAAAATATTTCTAACAGCACGATTGAAGAAATTTATAACACGGCAAAAAAAGCAGGCGCTACCGGCGGCAAAATAAGTGGCGCAGGCGGTGGAGGTTTTATGATATTTTATTGCCCGGCCAACACCCGTTATGCTGTCATCGAATCATTAAGTACTTTTGGCGGCGAAGTAAAAAAATATTCGTTTACAAAATATGGATTGACGACCTGGAGTGTGTAACAAGCTCAGGCCATGTTATTTATTTTTGTAACAGACATTTGTTTTTCATGGCATCAGCGTTGTGTCACTCACTTATACCACATCCCATTGGGCATCATTACAGACCATATTCTGTTTATCTTTGCACAGACTAATTAATAACTTCCTAAACTATATGTCAGACCAAATAAGAAACATCATCCAGTCTTCCATCAATGTAAAGCAGCATGTTTTACAAAATGAAGCATTGATAAAAACTGTCAGCGATTGCATTGCCGTAATTACAGCAGCTTTTAAAAACGGCAACAAGGTTTTGTTTTGCGGCAATGGCGGCAGCGCTGCCGATGCACAGCATCTTGCAGCCGAATTCAGCGGAAGATTTTATACCGACAGGGATGCATTGCCTGCCGAAGCATTGCATTGCAACACATCCTATCTTACTGCAGTTGCAAATGATTACAGCTACGATGTTATTTACAGCCGCATGATAAAAGGCATTGGCAACAAAGGAGATGTGTTGGTAGGATTATCAACATCAGGCAATTCAAAAAACATCATCAATGCTTTTGATGTTGCTCATGAAAAAGGAATGGTAACAATCGGTTTCACTGGTGAGACTGGCGGTAAAATGAAAACAATTTCAGACTATTTGCTCAATGTACCTTCAAGCGACACACCACGTATCCAGGAAAGTCATATCCTGCTGGGTCATATTATTTGCCAGTTGGTAGAAGAACAAATTTTTGGATGATCAGTGAAGCCATCATATTAGCAGGTGGTTTAGGCACAAGGCTGCGTTCTGTTGTTGCCGATTTACCAAAGTGCATGGCGCCTGTTGCAGGCAAACCATTTCTTCATTATGTAATTAAACACCTGCAAAAACAAGGAGTTGACAAATTTATTTTTTCTGTTGGCTACAAGTATGAAGCCATCGAAGCATTTATACATACTCAATACCCAATCCTAAATGCACAATTCTCAATTGAAGAAGAACCTTTGGGTACTGGTGGAGCAATAAAACTGAGTTGCAGTAAAGCAATTGAAAAAAATGTACTCATCTTAAATGGGGATACAATGTTTTCTGTTCACTTGGATAAACTGTCCGCATTTCATACAAAGCACAATGCCGATTGCACTTTATCACTTAAACCAATGAATAAATTTGACCGCTATGGAGTAGTTGAACTGAATGACGACCATTCCATTGCTTCCTTTAAAGAAAAACAATTTTACGAAACTGGTTTAATAAACGGGGGAGTTTATGCTTTGAATGTTGAAAGATTTTTGCTGGAAGGACAACCGGAAAAATTTTCGTTTGAAAAAGATTATTTAGAAAATTATTTTAAGCAAAGAAAAATGTACGGGCTTGTGCAGGATGAATATTTTATTGATATTGGTATTCCAGAAGATTATGCAAGAGCAAATAAGGAACTTGCAGAATAAATTATTTAAAAAATGCCACTTGACTTAATGCAAATAGACAAATCATGGACACTCTTTCTGGACCGGGACGGAGTGATAAACCATGAAAAACACAAAGAGTACATTAACACCTGGGATGATTTTGTTTTTTATGAAGGAGCAAGGCAGGCCATCAGTATTTTTTCAACAGTATTCAAATTCATAATCATTATTACAAACCAGCGGGGCATTGCCAAGGGCCACACAAAACCCGGAGACTTGCAAATCATTCATCAGAATATGCAGGCCGAAGTTGAAAAAGCCGGCGGAAAGATTGACGCCATTTATTTTTGCCCCGATATGGATGAAACCAGCCCTAACCGGAAACCAAACCCCGGCATGGGCGTGCAGGCACTCAAAGATTTCCCCGAAATTGATTTCAGTAAAACAATTATGGTGGGCAATACTTTAAGTGATATGCAGTTTGGGAAAAACATTGGGGCAAAAACAATTTTCCTCCCCACCACCCGGCCCGAAGTTGATACCAACGATGAACGTATTGATGCAGTTTATCCTTCTTTAATTGCTTTTGCTTTAGACCTTTGAAACCATTCGGCAAATTCGTGTACTTCGTGGCTAACATAAGTTTTCGTTAAATTTTTTACCCACACAATATTTTCGCCACTCACTTGTTAAAGGATTGATTAAATTTAAGGCATGAAGCAATTGTTGATTTTATCTTTATTTATTTTTAGTATTCAAGCATCTTTTTCTCAACGCATTCATGCTGCGGATGAAAAATTTTTACACAAAAAAGAAGACTCACTTAAAAGATTTGCAGAAAAAATTGTGCAGGGAAAAACACCCAACGACCGTTTTCAGGCCGACAGCCTTTTTACAAAAATGTTTGTAAGGGCATTAAAAACCAGCAATTCATTTTTTTATCCTTTCGATTCATTAGCAACCATTTCTAAACTATGCCCGCCCGACAGCAGCTTTCGTATTTACACCTGGCAACTGGTGGTAAATGATTTTGTAGTTCGCCAGCATGGTGCCATACAAATGCGAACTTTTGACGGGTCATTAAAATTATTTCCGCTGATAGATAAGTCGGACGTAACCACAAAACTGCAGGATACCATTGGCAACAACAAAGGATGGATTGGTGCTGTTTATTACCGCATTCTGCAAACTAAAAGCGGCAACGAAAAATTTTATACACTTCTTGGCTTTGATGAACACAACATCAACAGCGACCGTAAAATAATTGAAGTGCTTACTTTTACCGGCGAAGAACCCATATTCGGAAGCAGGAATTTCAGTTTTGAAAATGATGCTGTTTTTAAATCTTCCATCAGCCGGTATGTAATGGAATATAAAGATGGTGCCGGTGCCAGATTAAATTATGACCCAGAGCTGAATGTAATTTTAGTCGGCCATTTAAACTCAGAAACCAATGAACCTGCAAAAAAATTTACTTACATACCCGATGGAGATTATGAAGGCTTCCGCTGGCAAAGCGGAAAATGGATACATATTGAAAATGTACGCAACTACACAAAAAGGGATAACAGCGAAATTTTGGCCAATACCATTTACGATGCAGATGGAAATGTTGACCCCACAAAATTAAAGGGCCATGAAGATGATGATGATAAACAGCCACCCGAAAAAAATCAAAGATAGAAACAAAGCCAAAACCTAAAGTGACGCCAAAGAAAAATGGCGGTGGCTGATTACAGCTTATGGATTTACTGAACCTGTTGCATCTAAAAGTAAATCTCTTCTATGCTCAAAATTTCCATCCCCGAACCATGCCACGAAGACTGGGGCAGGATGACTCCCAATGAACATGGCAGGCATTGCAATTCTTGTGCAAAAACAGTTGTTGACTTTACAGGCATGAGTGATGAAGAAGTGAAATACTTCTTCCTTAATAAAAAAGAAGAAAGGGTTTGCGGCAGGTTTCGCAATGGGCAACTGCACCGTATTACAATTGATTTGCCCGAAAATATTTTTTATATCCAATTACCCTTCTGGAAAAAATTCTTAGTGGCAAGCCTCGTTGTTTTCAGTACTACAATATTTTCCTGCAATACTAGTATTAATGGTAAAACAGTCAAGATAGATGAGAGTATTCCATCTGTTATAGAGAAAATTAAAACAGAAAAAAATAAAGGAATTTATACAGGAATTGCATTTACAAAATTAGGACCTACTTATATTATCACCCCTCCTGTTTGTACGGTTACCACAGGTATCTCAGCGATTTATGATTCATCATTCACCAAAGGAGACATTGCAATTCAACCCGTAGAACCTGTAAGTAAGCCTGAAATAATGAAGGCTGATACAATATTAGATGAAATACCAACAATGGGACTACCAGTGATAACAGGCCAAGTTGCTAAAAAAGATTCTTTAAAAAAAATTCCAAAAAAAGATTCGATACACTGTAATAGCATACAATATTTCTAAAGCACACATTGTTTCTTAGTCTCAGGAATAAATAAAATGAGCTTTGCTAAGTAAAGGTATTCAGCACAAGTGAGCCCCGCCAGGGCGGGGAGGATGATGAGCAGAATTACTAAAGCTTGTCTCACAAAAATACAAAACCCGATCTTTTCATCAATCCTCGCCACTATCCTCCCCTCCGGGAGAATAGGTGGGCTTTGGTGGTTTAATCATCCAGTTTCAGCACTGCCAAAAAAGCTTCCTGTGGCACTTCCACATTTCCTATCTGGCGCATGCGTTTCTTGCCTTCCTTTTGTTTTTCCAGCAGTTTTCTTTTTCGGCTTATATCGCCGCCATAACATTTTGCCGTAACATCTTTACGCATGGCACTGATGGTTTCCCTGGCCACCACTTTGGCGCCAATGGCAGCCTGTATAGCAATTTGAAACTGCTGGCGTGGCAAAAGTTCCTTTAGTTTTTCGCAAAGCTTTCTTCCAAATTCATGCGCCCTGCCACGGTGTATCAAAGCACTCAGTGCATCCACTTTTTCGCCGTTTAGTAAAATATCCATCTTCACAATATCACTTTCCCTGTATGCAATGGGATGATAATCGAAAGAAGCATAACCCCTTGTTATACTTTTTAGTTTATCATAAAAATCAAATACAATTTCAGTAAGCGGCATTTCAAAACTCAGTTCAACTCTTGTGGGTGTTAAGTAACCCTGGTTGGTTAAAATGCCACGTTTGTTAATGCAAAGCGTCATTATGTTGCCAATGTATTCAGGCTTGGTAATTATCTGTGCTTTAATAAAAGGTTCTTCAATCGTTTCAATGCGGCTTGGGTCGGGCATTTCGGTAGGATTATTTACCCTGATTATTTCGCCTTTGGTAGTAGTGGCAATAAAACTTACGTTGGGCACAGTTGTTATCACCGTTTGATTAAACTCCCTTTCCAAACGTTCCTGAATTATTTCCATGTGCAGCATTCCTAAAAATCCGCAGCGAAAACCAAAGCCCAGCGCCTGCGATGTTTCCAGTTCAAACGTAAGCGATGCATCATTCAGTTGCAGCTTGTCCATACAATCTCTCAACTCTTCAAACTCATCTGTATTAACAGGGAAGATACCGGCAAAAACCATTGGCTTCACATCTTCAAACCCTTTGATTGATTCCTTACATGGATTAACTGTTGTGGTAATTGTATCTCCCACTTTTACTTCCTTCGCATTTTTTATACCGGTAATAATATATCCCACATCGCCGGCCCTCACTTCGCTTTTTGCTTCCATGCCCAGTTTTAAAATGCCTACTTCATCTGCTCCGTATTCCAGCCCTGTATTGCTGAATTTAATTTTATCATTCTTTTTCAACGTGCCATTAAAAATGCGGTAATAAACAATAATGCCACGAAAAGAATTATAAACACTGTCAAATATCAGTGCCTGCAGCGGAGCTGTTATATCTCCGGTTGGTGCAGGAATACGTTCTATAATAGCAGTTAAAATTTCTTCAATGCCAATGCCGCTTTTGCCGCTTGCTAATAAAATACTTTCTGGTTTGCAGCCAACAAGCTCCACAATCTGGTCGGTTACTTCCGGTATCATGGCACCGTCCATATCAATCTTGTTAATCACCGGAATAATCTCCAGGTTATTATCAATAGCCAGGTACAAATTAGAAATGGTTTGCGCCTGTATGCCCTGGCTTGCATCCACCAGCAGCAATGCGCCTTCGCAGGCAGCCAGTGCCCGGCTTACTTCATAGCTAAAATCCACATGGCCGGGTGTGTCAATCAGGTTCAGCACATATTCTTCCCCCTTCCATTTGTAATCAATCTGTATAGCGTGGCTCTTAATTGTAATACCTTTTTCCCTTTCCAGGTCCATATCATCCAGCACCTGCGCCTGCATATCCCGTTCCCCAATGGTATGCGTAAATTCCAGTAAGCGGTCTGCCAGAGTGCTTTTGCCGTGGTCAATATGAGCAATGATGCAAAAATTTCTAATGTTCTTCATTTACTTCAGATTCCTTTTTTAAGATGGGCGAAGGTAGTTGATTTTAGCGGATATTTTTGGGTTGCCGGCGGCAGGTTTGCTATTAAGCTCTTGTTGTGTCACTCACTTGTATGGCATAGCTTTATTAAGCTTTTATCGAAGCGTAGAATGACATTTTATGCTTAAATTGCATCAGACATTTTCAAACAAACCCGTCATGAAAAAATTATTGATTGCTACAGTAATTACCCTGTTAATGCTGCCAGCCTTTGCCCAAACCATTACCAAAATAACTTTTGCCGACAATGGCAGCATTGTTTCAATAGCTTACCAGGTAGATGACAATGCAGTGCTTAATTTAAACGAAGACGGCACCATCATCAACTGGGGTGTTGATCTTTACAAGGAAAGGGGAGTTGAAAATTACCAGGAAAAGCTGGAAAAGTTTATGGGCAGGGCAGAGTATTACGATACTGCACAAAATGAAGCCTTTCGTGGAAAAGTAAAATACATTGGCAAAACATTAATAACTTATTACGCTTCTTATGATGGCGATGAATTTAAAGGAAAAGTAAAAAGTATTGGCACAAGCACATTAGATTATTATAAAGACTTTGAAGATGCAGCTTATAAAAGAAAACTAAAAACATCGGGGCCGGTTTCTTTTTCATGGTACAGTGCATTTGACAATGAAGCGATAAAAGGAAAATTAAAAGCTTCAGGTTCAACATCCATTACTTATTATGCTTCTTTCGACGACAAAGCCTATAAAGGAAAAATAAAAAGTGTTGGCAGCACTTCCTTTACTTATTACTCTTCTTTCGATCGCCAGGAATACCGTGGAAGAATGAAAAGCGGTTCGCAAATAGTAATGAGCAATGGCATCAAATATTACATCAGGGGTTATTAAAAGCCCCAATACGGTTTAAAAGCCTTACCTTGCAGGCATTCCGAAGGAACCGGATATTTAAATATCAGGCTCCTTCATTTTATTTACGGCCTTGCTTCTCTCTGATCTTGCCGCTGTTTTAATTATCAATAATGAAAAAAGAAACCATTGTTCAGTTTGTTTGTTTCGAAACAAGCGTAGCCTTTGATGCCTTCATACAACATTGGGAACATTACGTAAAAAAGTTTGACACTAAGCAGGTAAAAACAAACCTGCTGCAGCAAATGGCTGCAAAAAACAAATACAAATATGTATCGCAGCATGTGTGGCCCGAAGATGATTTCCAGTTTACCTTCACTAAAGAAAAACCTGCAGTTACTTTTCCAGAAACTAAAATAAGAGTGGTGCAGGCCGGAGGTTACAAACCAATGCAAATTGAATGCAGCCATGACGAAGACAAAAATGCTATTAAAATATTACTGTTCCTGAACAAAGCAGTGTATGATATTGCCCCCTTTATTGCTTTGGAGAGCTATGTTTACCTGAATATTTACGAAGCTTATTACGAAAGTTGTACTTACTCTTATATCCTCGAATTTTTTGTAGAGGAAGCCGATGTAGAGGAACTTTCACTGCAGTTAAAGAACGAACCCCGCCATTCAGAAATTGGTATATATACAGAGTGTTTGGTGCCGCAGTTATAGAAATAATGACTCCCTAATGTTGTTCTCCTTCTTGTTTGAAAGAATGTATTGTGCTGTCATTTCTACCAACAGGAGAAATCTTTATTAAGGCCTTATAATAGACTTCTCTCTTCGTTAGAAATGCCAATGAAAATTTCCACTAAATTTATCTTCATAAAAAATTGATGATATGAAAATTATATTTTCATTGCTGCTGGTATTGATTACTGCCGGCCTGTTTGCCCAAAAAACAGAAATGCCAATGGCAAAATTTAAAACCGGCAATGATATTAACTGGAGGCTTCCGGGCTTTGATGACAGCCAATGGCAGAATTTGAGAACAAATGCCAACTGGGAAACACAGGGATTTAACGAATACAATGGCTTTGCCTGGTATCGTTTTCACATTACCCTGCCGTCTTTGATAAAGCAAAATTCTTTCCTGAAAGATTCGCTGCGTATTTACCTGGCAAAAGTTGACGACTGCAGCGAAGTATATCTTAACGGAACATTAATAAGTAAATCGGGTTCGCTGCCCGAAGAAAAAAATGGTTACATCACCACCTGGAACAAAGTGCAGGAAATTCATGTGGCGGCAAAAAGCCTGCTGGTAAAATGGGATGCAGAAAATATCATCGCAGTAAAAGTATATGATGGTGGAGGTGCTGGCGGCATTTTTGGCAGCATGCCTTATATTAATATGATTGATTTGATAGACGGAATAACTATTGAAGCTGAAACTGCACCTGGCAACACGGGCCTGAGTATTAGGGTAAAAAATAGTTTTACTGCTCCAATAACAGGAAATTTAAAAATTGAAATAGCAGATGAAGAATCAAACGAAATTTTATCAACTATTGACAAAAAAATTACTGCTGGCAGAAAAACAAACAGCCCCACTTTTATACAGCGCCCAAAAGACAAAGACCATATTAGTATCAACTGCAGTTTTACTGAAGAACAAACAAAAAAAGTAATTACACTGAGTAAAACGCTGCCTTACATTCTTACCCCAAAACCAGCAGATGCACCAAAAATAAACGGTGCAAAAATCGTTGGTGTTCGCCCCGGCGCTCCATTCTTATTTAAAATTGCGGCCACCGGAAAAAAGCCCATGCGATACAGTGCAGAAAATTTACCCGAAGGATTAAAAATAAATCCTGCCAATGGTGTAATAACCGGCTCGTTTAAAAATGCAGGAGATTACAGCATTGTGCTGGTGGCAAACAATGATTTTGGTGTGGGAAAAAGAGGATTGATAATACGTTGCGGCAATTTGCTTGCGCTAACGCCCCCTATGGGATGGAATAGCTGGAACTGCTGGGGACTAAGTGTGAGTGATGAAAAATTAAAAGCATCGGCCCGGGCAATGATTGATAAAGGATTGATTGACCATGGCTGGACTTATATGAACATAGATGATGGCTGGGAAGCTGCTGCAAGAAAAAGCAATGGAAAAATTGCTGCAAACAAAAAATTTCCGGACATGAAAAAGCTGGGCGACTGGCTGCATGGCAATGGATTAAAATTCGGAATCTATTCTTCGCCGGGACCAACAACCTGCGGCAATTATTTGGGAAGTTACCAGCATGAAGAACAGGATGCTGCAACTTACGCCAGTTGGGGAATTGATTATTTAAAATACGACTGGTGCAGTTATGGAGATATTCACGGAGGCAAAGATGAATCGCTGGCATCTTATACAAAGCCATATGAAATAATGAGAGATGCTTTAAAAAAACAGCCAAGGGATATTGTGTACAGCCTCTGCCAGTATGGAATGAAAGATGTTTGGCTCTGGGGAAGCCAGGTAAATGGAAACTGCTGGCGTACTACTGGTGATATTACCGATACCTGGGAAAGCCTGAGCAGTATTGGTTTTAATCAAACAAAACAATATCCTTACAGCGGGCCCGGAAGATGGAATGACCCCGACATGATGATTGTTGGCCAGGTTGGCTGGGGCGATAATTTGCATCCTACAAAACTTACACCGGATGAGCAATACACCCATGTAAGTTTATGGAGCATGCTGAGTGCACCGCTTTTAATTGGCTGCGATTTAAGCAAGCTGGATGATTTTACGCTGAACCTGTTAACCAATGATGAAGTGATTGATATTAACCAGGACCCGATGGGCAAACAGGCAAGGCAGGTAATTAAAGCAGCCAATTACCAGATATGGATAAAAGACCTGGAAGAAGGCAACAAAGCACTCGCCATTTTTAACATGACCGATAAATATGATGTTGTCCGTTTTCACTGGAAGGATTTGGGGCTGGAAAAAAATTATAAGGTTAGAGATTTGTGGAGGCAAAAAGATTTGGGCAGTTTTGATGCGATGTTTGCTACAAAGGTTGCACCGCATGGCGTAACTTTGATTAAGATTAGATAGAACACTCATTAAACTTATTAAAAGGATGAACAAAGATTTTTTTATTGGTTCCATTTATAAGAATTATGACAAAACTTTCGGTTAACATAAACAAATTAGCAACACTAAGGAATTCACGTGGCGGCAATAACCCGGATTTAATTCAATCTGCAAAAGATATTGAACGATTTGGTGCCGATGGTATTACTGTACACCCAAGGCCCGATGAAAGACATATACGTTACAAGGATGTGTATGATCTTAAAAAAATTGTTAGCACCGAATTTAATATTGAAGGCAACTGCACCGAACAAAGTTTTATTGATTTGGTGCTTGCCAATAAACCTGCACAGGTAACATTGGTTCCTGATGGGCATAACCAGCTTACCTCCAATCACGGGTGGAATACAATTGAACACAAAACATATTTACAGGAAAAAGTGGCGCTGTTTAAAAATGCCGGCATCAGGGTTTCTATTTTTGTGGATGCAGCAGTGGAAATGATTGAAGGCGCTAAAGCCACCGGCACCGACCGCATTGAATTATATACTGAAGGATATGCCCACCAATTTGCTGCAGGTAATAAAGAAGCTGCTATAGCTCCATACATTGCAGCCGCACAAAAAGCAAACGAACTTGGCCTTGGCATTAATGCCGGGCATGATCTGGATTTGCACAACCTTAAATATTTTACTGAAAACATTCCAGGCTTACTGGAAGTTTCTATTGGGCATGCATTGATATGCGATGCTATTTATTTGGGGCTGGAGAATACAATGCAACTTTACAAACGTCAACTACATGCGCTTTGATAAAAGTTCAAGAAAGGTATTCAGTACAAGAGTGCGACGCAAGAATGCTAAACAGAATTACTAAAGCTTGTCCCCAAAAATTACTTCAGCATCTTCGCCAGCTTTCTGTCTAATGCAGCGCCACGTAAATTTTTTCCTACAATTTTTCCGTCGGGGCCTATTAAAAAATTTTGTGGAATACTGCCAATGCCAAATTGCTGTGCCACTGCATTGCCCCATCCCTGCAGGTCGCTTACATGGCCCCAGGCAAGGCCGTCCATATTGATTGCTTCAATCCAGGCTGGCTTTGCTTTATCGAGTGATACGCCGAGGATGGTAAAATTTTTACTGTTGTATTTATTGTAAGCAGCCACTACATTGGGATTTTCTTTGCGGCAGGGGCCACACCAGCTTGCCCAAAAATCTATCAGCACATATTTGCCACGCAATGAAGAAAGCGAAACGGGTTTGCCTGTCGTATCGGCCTGCGTAAAATCGGGCAGCATTGTTCCAACAGCATTCACTTTATCCTGCGCCACCAACTGGCCAAGGTAAACACCCATTGAAGAGTTTTTTAATTCGGGGGTCATTGCATCATACAATTGTTCAGTTTTGTTTCCTTCATCTGCAATCTGGTGATAGCGGATGATGGCCAGCGGTGTTATAAAAGATGTGGGATGCTTTGTTGCAAAATCAATGCAAACATTTTCAGCCTGGGCGAAGGCAGCAGAATCGTAAGGTGCATTTTCGGCAAATACGGGTTGATAGGCATCAATAGCTGCATTAAAATCTTCAAACTCTTTCTGAGATGCTGAACCGGTGATGATTGATTTTGCAATATTGTCTTTTGAACCGCTGATTTTTACAAAGCTGTTGTCTAAAAATATAGTAATGTAAGGCGGCTGGTTATTGAAAAGGATAATTTTAAAATCGGGAACAGCAGTTTTTCCTTTGAGTGTAAATTTATTTTGTTGAATAGTGCTTTGCACTTCGGGAGCACCGGTTGCTCCATTCAGCAATGCTACGGGAGTGCCATCGGGATAACCAATTACAGTGGCATCAATAATAAATTCATCTGCCGCCTTCACAGGTGCTGCCGGCTTTACAACTGGCTTTGCTTTTTGCATGCCGGGCATTTTTACTTTGGTTACCTGTTTTGGCTTTGGCTTTGCCGCTGGTTTTATTTGGGCAATGGCCAGCACCGGTAACATTATAAGGAGCAGAAAAAAACTTTTCATTGTTTTCATTTTGAAGCCGCAATTTACTTTGTTTTAGGCAAAATGAATTAACGGAGGATGCTATTTAGGAAATCTTTAGTTGTATGGTAAATATCTGTGCTGTTTTCCAAAGCCTTTATGTATGCGCTGCCAATGATGGCTCCGTTGCTGTGCCGGCAGGCAGAATTGAAAGTTGCTTTGTCTTTGATGCCAAAGCCTACCAATACAGGATTTTTTAACCGGTAAGTTTGCAGCCTTTGTAAATAACTGGTAACATCAACCATGTTTTTATCACCGCCGGTGGTGGAAGAAGAAGTAACCGCATATAAAAAACCGCTGCTAAGTTTGTCTAACTGCTTAATGCGTTCTTCAGAAGTTTCGGGAGTGATGAGAAAAATAAAATCGAGTCCGTATTTTTTTATAACAGCACCGTAGATGGTTTCAAATTCATACATGGGCAGGTCGGGCAAAATTAATCCGTCAATGCCAACTGCTGCTGCATTGGCACAAAATTTTTCGAAGCCGTATTGTAAAACGGGATTCATATAGCCCATCAGAATAACAGGCAAAACCTCCTCAGCCCCTCCCGTGGAAGGGCTATTGCGAAGATTATGCAATTGTTTGAATAAAGTTTCAATCGTCATTCCATTTACCAAAGCAATGCTGCTGCTTTTTTGAATTACTTCGCCATCGGCTAGCGGATCGCTGTAAGGCATACCGAGTTCAATTATATCGGCACCATTTTGCTGCAATGCTTTTATTACATCAATGGTTGATTCCAATTGAGGGTAGCCCGCCGTGCAGTATACATTTAAAACGCCTGATTGCTTATTCTCAAATAATGTTGCTATCCTCTTCATGATTTTATCTTTGTGCCGGAACTATCTCCAGTGTTTTATCGCCCAGTACAATATGATGGTAAGCCGGCTTTGCATCAATATCCAATATTAATTTATACAGTGCAGTTTTAGCAACTGGTTTTGGAAAACTTACAATAAGACTGTCGCCTTTTCTATCCACGGTATAATTTTTACCATCAAAGCTGTTATCAAGGCAATATTCAAATTCATAACGTTCGCCGTTGATATTGGATTCTATTTTGATGGAAGTTGTATGCCCTATACATTCACCCATCTTTTCTGCTTTTAATTTATGGTTGATGAAGGAATCGGAGCAGGAGGAGAGAAAGCAGGATAGAGAAATGATAAAAAGATATTTCATAATTTATGTTTTAATTTTAACCTCACCCCCAACCCCTCTCCTTCAGGAGAGGTGAGTTTAGGACTCTGCAAACTTACTTCTGCTTTTATTTATTCCAGCAGTGGCCGCTTATCATTCATCCGGATAAGGACCTAAATCAACAAAATCATTTTCGTGAAACCAGTCCTCGATTTTTTTAATTACTGCTTTTATATTTTTTTCAACCTCATCATTTGTAAATCTTAGAGCGGTAATATTATTTTCATTCAGATTCCTGGTTCTTGCTTCGTCATAGGCTGCAACTTCAGTGTCATTGTGAACTCCACCATCCACTTCAATAGCCAGTTTCATTTTATGGCAATAGAAATCAAGGATATAATTATCAAAAGCATGCTGTCTTCTGAATTTTAAATTGCATACCTGATCATTGCGTATTGCTTCCCATAATATTTTCTCAGCAACTGTATGAACTTTACGCAAATAGCGGGCATTTTCATATACTGATGCTTTGGAATTGCCATGAAGATTATTGTTGTATCCTTTCATTCTGTCGCTGCTAAAGAACATAATACTTACTCAAAATTTCAGGGTACAAAGCCCCTCTCCTGAAGGAGAGGGGTTGGGGTGAGGTCATATGAATTTCATATAAGTCCCCAAATCTTTATCTCCCCTCCCACTCAAGCAAACTACAACCACATCATCTTTTTTAAACTCCATTGTATTCAAAACATGTAAAGCATGTGCACTTTCCAATGCAGGAATAATGCCCTCCAGTTTGCTTAACTGAAATGCTGCTGCCAATGCTTCTTCATCTGTTGCACTTAAAAATATTGCCCGGCCGGTTTCAAACAAATGTGCATGCAAAGGGCCGATGCCGGGATAATCCAATCCTGCAGAAATACTGTGTGGCTCTGTTACCTGTCCATCTGCAGTTTGCATCAGCAAACTTTTACTGCCATGCAAAATGCCCGGCTTTCCGAGTTGTGTTGTGGCAGCACTCATGCCACTGTCAATACCACAACCTGCGGCTTCGACTGCAATCAATTTTACTGAAGCCTCATCCAGGAAATGATAAAACGCACCGGCCGCATTGCTGCCGCCACCTACGCATGCAATTACATAATCAGGGTTCTCATCTCCCAGCTTTTCTATCAACTGCTTTTTTATTTCTTCACTTATCACACTTTGAAACCTTGCCACCATATCCGGGTAAGGATGTGGCCCAACCACACTGCCAATAATATAATGCGTATCAACAGGATTATTTATCCAGTCACGTATGGCTTCGTTGGTAGCATCTTTTAAAGTTTTGCTGCCGCTGGTTGCTGGTATAACTGTTGCACCAAGCATTTTCATACGGGCAACATTGGGTGCCTGCCGTGCAATATCAACTTCACCCATATACACTATGCACTCCAAACCTTTTAAAGCACACACCGTTGCTGTCGCCACACCATGCTGACCAGCACCCGTTTCTGCAATAATTCTTTTCTTACCTAATTTTTCTGCCAATAAAATTTGCCCGATGGTATTGTTGATTTTATGTGCACCGGTATGGCACAAATCTTCCCGCTTTAAATAAATTTTGGCGCCATACTTTGCACTCAACCGCTCTGCTAAAAACAAAGGTGTTGGCCTGCCC
>JANNAM010000264.1:0-22743 GCA_031384415.1 Bacteroidota bacterium | reverse complement strand
CTCCTGCCATAGCAAATATTTCACCATGATAAAAATCATGCCTGTCAATGCTGGCTTCTTCCATTGCCATATATTCTGCAAAGCTGTATTTTCTGTCTCCCTTTGGTATTGCGCTGCTCATAAATACGAAATTTCAAATTTTACCCTAATATAAAATTACATTTTATAATTGAAGAAAATGAACGCTTATCTCTTACTTGCTATCAGCAAATTCAAATCGGTATATTTTAAATCAAACCTTTCGCTCAGGTAAAAATTAGTAAGGCTTCCTTTAAATAAATAAATGCCGCTGCGGATATTTATCTTGTACCAAACCACATTGTCAATGCCACCATCTTCCCCGGTCTCCAGCATCAGCGGCATCAGCACATTGCTTATTGCCTGCGATGCTGTTCTGGCAAAACCACTGGGGATATTGGGCACACAATAATGTATCACATCATATTTTATAAACACAGGTTTTTCATGTGTGGTAACATCGCTTGTTTCAAAACAACCGCCACGGTCAATGCTGACATCTACAATGACAGTGCCGGGTCTCATCTGGCTCACCATTTCTTCCGTAACAACAATAGGTGTTCTGCCGCCATCGCCGCTTAAAGCACCCACTGCCACATCACATGTTTTTAATTGTTTGGCCAGTATTTTTGGTTCAATTACACTGGTCCACATTCTTACACCAATATTATTTTGCAAACGTTTTAACCTGTAAATGCTGTTGTCAAAAATTTTTACACTGGCTCCCATTGCCAATGCTGTTCTTGCCGCATATTCTCCCACAATGCCTGCACCAATAATGATAACTTTTGTTGGCGGAATGCCGCTGATGCCACCCACCAAAACACCCTTACCATTATTTGCATTGCTTAAATACTGGCCGGCAATCAGCATTACTGCACTGCCTGCAATTTCACTCATGCTGCGTACTATAGGATTGTGGCCGCTGTCGTCTTTCAGGTTTTCAAAACTCAATGCTGTAATTTTTTTCTCCATCATCTTTTGCAAAATCTCTCTTTTCATTACGGCTAAATGAATGGGAGAAATAACATATTGGTTATGTTTCAGCAGTTCAACTTCGCTTTCACTGATAGGTGCACTCTTAACCAATATATCACATTCAAAAACTTCTTTTTGGCTGTGAGCAATTTTTGCACCTGCTTCACTGTAATCCCTGTCGTTGTAGCTGCTGCCGTGGCCGGCTTTTGTTTCCACCACCACCCGGTGGCCGTTTGCAACCAATACGCCAACTGCTTCGGGGGTTAAAGCAATCCGGTTTTCGCTAAAAGAAGTTTCCTTTGGAATACCGATGTATAAAGATTCACCCTTGGGTTTAATATCCAGTGTTTCTTCCAGTGTTTCGTAGGTAAAAGATGGAGATACAAAAGGTTTTGAAGTAGCCATAACAATTGCTGATAGTGAACTACAAATTACAAATTAATTTTCAGCTTTCTGGCATTTGTATCAATTGCTTCTATGTTTACATGCAATGTGTTTTTTGGAAAAATGCCAGCCGCTTTACCAGGCCATTCTACAAAACAAGTATTGCCCGAGTAAAGACAATCTTCCACACCGGCCTGAAAAGCTTCTTCTTCATCTTTGAGACGGTACAAATCAATATGAAAAACAGTTTGTCCATTGGTTGTTTTATATTGGTTGATGATGGAAAATGTTGGGCTGCCAATTATATCTGTAACACACATTGCTTCACAAACTGCATGAATAAAAGTGGTTTTGCCTGCGCCCATTTCGCCATCAAAAGCAAATACATTATAATCTTTTGTTGCTGCAAGAAATTCGGTGGCTGCCTGCTGTATTTTATCTAAAGTAAAAATTACCTCCATGTTGCAAAGATATTTTCCATTTATGGTAAGTTATACAAATTAATGAAAGGTAATTTTGCAAATCAAAGTAAATAACTAACAAGTGGAATCAACAGCACAACAAACAGACTGGAAAGTAGAAGGCATGACCTGCAGCAATTGTGCACTTACCATTTCTAAATTTTTACAAAAAGAAGGGCTTCAGGATGTAAAAGTAAATCCCATAGATGGCGAAGTTCGTTTTACCAATACCATAAACCTCAGCGAAGAAAAAATAAAAAAAGGAATTAACAGCCTTGGTTTTAAGGTAAAAGAAAACGGTCATCATCACCAAGAAGAAGAGGGTATAAAATTGCTGCAAACAAATAAACAGCGTTTTCTTTTTTGCCTGCCGTTTACGCTGGTGCTAATGCTGCACATGCTCGATAAATGGTGGCATATTCACTGGTTGATGAACCCCTGGCTACAGATGGCATTGTGCCTGCCGGTATTTATTATTGGCATGTGGTATTTTGGCAGAAGTGCTGTTAAGAGTATTGCCAATGGAATGCCCAACATGAATGTGCTGGTGGCACTAGGAGCGTTGGCCGCTTTTAGCTACAGCCTCACGGGGGCTTTACTTAACCTTGGCCCGGAATATTTGTTTTTTGAAACTGCAGCTTCTATCATTACGCTTGTTTTTCTGGGTAATTATTTAGAAGATGCTTCCATTCAATCTACTCAAAGAGCAATTAATGCTTTGGCAAAGTCGCAAAAGGTAATCGCCAATATGATTGCTTTTGATGATGAGCACAAAGAAGTAATTTTTCCAATTGAAAATACGCAGTTAAAAACAGGAGACTTAATCTTAATAAAAAATGGCGAGCAGGTTCCTATTGATTGTAAAATTTTATGGGGCGACTGCAATGTAAATGAAGCAATCGTTACCGGCGAAAGCAGTCCTGTTTTTAAACAAAAAAAAGATTTTTTAATTGGCGGAAGTGTTTTGGAAAACGGAACTATAAAAGCCCAGGTAACAGCCACAGGAAAAGACACTGTATTATCCGGCATTTTGCAAATGGTAAAACAGGCACAATCTGAAAAACCGCCGATGCAAAAGCTGGCCGATAAAATCAGTGCCATATTTGTGCCGGTTGTTATCGGTTTGTCAGTTATTACTTTTCTGTTAAATTATTTTGCTTTCGACATTGCTTTTGCAGCTTCTTTAATGAGGGCCATCGCCGTCCTTGTTATTTCCTGCCCCTGTGCAATGGGTCTTGCAACACCTGCTGCCATTGCAGTTGGCCTTGGCAGGGCGGCAAGAAACGGGATACTTTTTCGCAATGCCGCCAGCCTTGAAACTTTTAAAGACATTCAGCAGGTGGTGTTTGATAAAACCGGGACACTCACTACAGGCAAATTTTCAATGAGTAAATTTCATTCAGAAATTGACGAAGCAGATTTTAAGCAAATTGTTTTTTCGCTGGAGAAATATTCCAATCATCCGGTTGCAAAATGTATCAGTGATAAATTTAAAACAAACAAAGAAATTCGCTGGAAGACTATTGAAGAAATAAAAGGGCTTGGGATGAAAGCGGTTGATGCAGATGGGAATGTTTTTTGGGCAGGATCTCACAAATTGCTAATTGATAAAACCAAAGAATTAAATCACAATGTTTTTGTTTTAAAAAATGATATACTGATTGGCTGGATTGATGTGACAGATGAAATTAGACCGGAAGCAAAATTGGTTGTTGACTGGCTTCGCTCAAAAAATATAAAAACAATTTTATTAAGCGGCGACAGAAATGATAAATGTGAACAGGTGGCCGCATTGTTGGGTATTGATGAAATAATTGCAGAGCAGTCGCCCGAACAAAAGCTGCAAACAATTGCAAACCTCAATAATCAAAAGCCAACCGCAATGGTTGGCGATGGAATCAATGATGCACCGGCATTGGCAAAAGCAACGCTGGGCATTTCATTAAGCGAAGCATCGCAAATTGCTATGCAAAGCGCCGATGTAATTTTAATGAATCATGGGTTGAAAAATTTACCCAAGGCATTGGGTCTGGGAAAACATACCTATATCACCATCAAACAAAATCTTTTCTGGGCTTTTTTCTATAACATAGTAGCCATTCCTGTTGCGGCTTTAGGTTTTCTTACACCCACATTTAGTGCACTGGCCATGGGTTTAAGTGATGTGGTTTTGGCAGCTAATTCTGTAAGATTGTTTGTAAAAAAGGTTTTATAACTTCATATTTCAACATTTTTTGTTTCATTGCCCGATATTCATTCCATATTAAAACAATACTGGGGTTACGATGCTTTTCGCCCCATGCAGGAAGACATCATCAATGCTGTGTTGGAAGGGAAAGATACATTAGCGTTGCTGCCAACAGGTGGCGGTAAATCAATTTGCTTCCAGGTGCCGGCATTGGCAAAAGACGGCTTGTGTTTGGTGATTAGTCCCTTAATAGCTTTAATGAAAGACCAGGTAGAAAATTTAAAAGCCAGGGGAATACTTGCCTTGTCCATTTATTCGGGCATGAGTTTTATGGAAGTGAAAAAAACATTGCAGAATGCAGCCTATGGAAATTATAAGTTCCTGTATGTTTCTCCGGAGCGACTGGAAACAAATTTGTTTTTAGAATACCTGCCGGCAATGAACATTAGTCTGGTTGCTGTTGATGAAGCACATTGCATTTCGCAATGGGGTTACGATTTTCGTCCTCCTTACCTGCGAATTGCAGCTTTAAGGGAACATTTACCTGCTGTGCCGGTTCTTGCGCTCACTGCATCTGCAACTGTAATAGTGCAGGAAGATATTTGCGAAAAACTACTCTTTAAAAAAAACCAACAGCGGTTTCAAAAATCATTTGAGCGTCCCAATCTTTCTTACAGTGTTTTTAATGTTCCCTCAAAGCAAAATAAACTGTTAGAAATCTTGCGAAATGTTCCCGGCACTGCCATTGTTTATTGCAAAAGCAGGAAACACACAAAGGAAATTGCAGACTTGTTGCGGATGAATAATATCAACGCCGATTTTTATCATGCAGGTTTAAACAATGAACAAAGAAATGCAAAACAGCAAAACTGGATTGCAAACAAAACAAGGGTGATAGTGTGTACCAACGCATTCGGAATGGGAATTGACAAACCCGATGTTAGAGTTGTAGTTCATTATGATGTGCCTGATTGTCTTGAAAATTATTACCAGGAGGCAGGCCGGGCAGGCAGAGATGAAAAAAAAGCTTATGCTGTTTTATTATTTGCCGGAAGGGAAATGGAAGATCTGAAAAAGCAAACTGATATACGTTTTCCAAAGGAAGAAGAAATAAAACAGGTTTACATTTCAATAATGAATTACCTGCAGGTGGCTGCCGGCAACGGCGAAGGAATGAGTTATGATTTTGATATTGCTGGTTTTGCAAAAACATTTAAATTGAATATTCTTACTGTTACCTACGCAATTAAAGTGCTGGAGCAGGAAGGGCTTTTGAGTTTTTCTGAACTTTTTTTTAAACCATCGGCTGTTTTATTTACAACCAGTAAAGAAGCACTGAATGATTTTGAAAAAACGAATCCTGCACTCGAACCTTTAATTAAAGCCCTTCTTCGTATGTATGAAGGCATCTTTGATTTTCCGGCAAATGTTTATGAAGGTAATATTTCAAAATTTTTGCAACAGCCTTATGAAAAGGTAAAAAGCCAGTTGGAAATTTTGCATCAATACCAGGTCGTTAATTATTCGCCCCAAAAAGAAACACCACAGGTTAATTTACTGATGAATCGTATGTATGCCGACAGTTATAAAATCAATTCAGCATTATACCTAAAGCAGAAAGAGAATTATGAAAAAAGGGTTGCTTCAATGCTCAGTTATATTGATGAAACGGGCAAATGCCGCAGCCAACTGATTGCATCATATTTTGGCGACAGTGGTGTAAAAAATTGCGGCATTTGTGATAATTGTATTAACATGAAAGCTGTTGTTCTTTCAGGCGAAGAATTTGAGTTTATTTCGAAAAAAATATCCGGCTTATTAAACGAGCAACCACATTTAATGAACGATTTATTCAGCAGGCTAAAAGGAATAAAAAAGGAAAAGATTTGGAAAGTGATTGACTTTTTGCAGGCCGAACAAAAACTGAGCGTAAACAGGGAAGGTGAAATTAGCAGCAGGCAGGTAATTTGAACAGATATTTTAACCTGAAAGCAGGCTTTGGCAAGGCATAAAATAAAAAAAGGGACCAAGATAGAAATCTAGTCCCGCTTTAAAATCCAATATCCTATGAAAAACCGATGTAAAGATAACTGGGAAAACTTTAATAAGCAAGAAAAAGCTTAGTTATTTTTCTTTAATATGTGTAGTTGTGACACAAAACCAGCAAAAATTTTGCTGGCAATCAACTCTTTAGACGCAGGTTATTGGAGTGATTTAATTTAAGAACAACAAGCCGGGTGCTTTATATGACAATTTATTGAAGCTATTTTAAAACCAGCCACTGCTTTTCTTCCTGCTTCTGCCACCCAGCCCTAAAGCGCCCAGTAAAGAACGCACAATTCCATTGCCAGCAGTTCGAACCATGCTTTTTACAATGCTATTGTTGGCCACTTTTTCTATTGTTGATTTTTCCTCTTTCTTTGGTTTAGAAGTTGTAGCCTCTTGTTCCTGCTCTTTAGTTTTTTCAGCAGCTTCTTCCAGCTTGGCATTTAATATTTCGTAAGCACTTTCGCTATCAATAGTTTGGTTGTACTTAGCTACCAGTTTTGATTTTCCGGTAATAGCATTTATTTCATCATCTGTTAAAACATCCATCCGGCTTCTTGGGGCACATAACATAACATGGGCAAGGGGTGTAGGAATGCCTTTTTCATTAAGCATAGTTACCAGTGCTTCGCCAATGCCCAATTGCGTAATCAGGTCTTCTGTTTTGTAAAAAGTAGTTTCAGGATAGTTTTCAGCCGTTTGTTTTATCACTTTTCTGTCGGCTGCAGTAAAGGCACGCAGGGCATGCTGCACTTTTAAACCTAATTGCGCCAGCACACTTGCAGGCACATCCATTGGGTTTTGGGTACAAAAGAAAATGCCGATGCCTTTGGAGCGGATGAGTTTGATGATGGTTTCAATTTGTTGCAGCAATGCTTCGCTGGCTTCATTAAAAATTAAATGTGCCTCGTCAATAAACATTACTAATTTAGGTTTATCCAAATCGCCTTCCTCCGAACAGCTAGCATATAACTCGGCCAGCAACTGCAGCATAAAAGTGCTGAAGAGTTTAGGTTTATCCTGAAGATCTGTTACTCTTAATACGCTTATCATTCCACGGCCTTCGTCGTTCATCCGCATTAAATCATCTACTTCAAAGCTTTTTTCACCAAAGAAAATATCCGCACCCTGTTGCTGCAGTTCTATCACTTTTCTTAAAATGGTTCCGGTAGTAGTAGTTGAAATTTTGCCATAAGTTTTTTCAATTTCGGCCTTGCCCTCATCACCTATGTATTGCAATACTTTAATAAAATCTTTTAAATCTAATAAAGGCAGTTGTGTATCATCGCAATATTTAAATATTAAAGCTACCACGCCGCCCTGGGTATCATTTAGCCCCAAAATTTTAGTTAACAGCACCGGGCCAAACTCACTTACCGTTGCTCTCAGGTGAATTCCCTTTTGCCCCGTCAGCGACATCAGTTCCACAGGAAACAGTGCCGGTTTGTATTCCATGTTCAGCTTTTGATAGCGGTCGTTCACTTTATCATTGGCCGTTCCCTGTGCGGCAATGCCACTTAAATCGCCTTTGATGTCCATCAGCATAACCGGCACACTGTTATCACTCAAAAACTCACTGATCATTTGCAGGGTTTTGGTTTTGCCTGTTCCTGTTGCTCCGGCAATCAATCCATGGCGGTTCATTGTTTTTAACGGAAGGCTTACTACAGCTTCGGGAACTACAACTCCGTCTAAAACCGCAGCGCCTATTTTTACAGCTTCTCCTTTAAATGTGTAGCCGGCTGCAATGGCTTGAATAAATACATCTTTATCAGGCATACTATAATTTTTGCGAAAGTTACAAACTGCTGTTGAAATAAAAATTTTAAACTTATTTACCACCCATCAAAAACCCCTGCTTTCTCTTTGCCCCAAATAATAACTCCCTATTTTTGCTCTCTCAATTTATAAATATGAAAAAAGGAATTATTGGTTTGTCGCTGATGATAGCGGCGGTTTCGGCGCAGGCACAAAAAGTAGCCTACACCGAATACAAACTTAAAAACGGACTGGGTGTAATACTGCACCAGGACAAAAGCGCCCCGGTGGTGGCAGTAAGTGTTATGTACCACGTGGGCAGCAAAGATGAAATACCAGCACGAACCGGCTTTGCACATTTTTTTGAACACCTGTTGTTTGAAGGCTCAGACAATATTAAAAGGGGTGAGTTTATGAAAATTGTAAGCGCCAATGGCGGACAAAACAACGCCAATACAACCCAGGACAGAACTTTTTATTACGAAATATTCCCCAGCAACCAATTAGAAACTGGCTTGTGGTTAGAAAGTGAAAGAATGCTTCACCCGGTGATAAATGAAGTGGGTGTGAAAACACAAAACGAAGTGGTGAAAGAAGAAAAAAGATTAAGAGTAGATAACCAGCCTTATGGAAATTTTTTAAGCGAAGTAATGAAGCGTCTTTTTACCAAACATCCATACACATGGGTACCCATTGGCAGCATGGAAGATCTTGACGCTGCAACTTTAGGTGAATTTAAAGCTTTCAATAAAAAATATTATGTACCCAACAATGCAGTGCTGGCAATTGCCGGCGATATTGACATTGCCAAAACAAAAAAACTTGTGGAAGCTTATTTTTCGGAAGTACCTGCCGGTGCCCCGGTAGTTAAAACAAAATATACTGAAGCACCCATTACCAAAGAGATAATTGACTCTGCATTTGACAACAACATACAAATACCTGCTGTAATTGCTGCTTACCGTATTCCGGGCATGACAAGCAAAGAATCTAAAATGCTGGAGATGGCATCGGCTGTGCTGAGCCAGGGAAGCAGCAGCCGCATGTTTAAAAAAATGGTGGATGAAAAAAAGAATTCGCTGCAGGTTGGTTCTTTTAGTTATGCACTGGAAGATTATGGCGCTTACTTTACGTATGCATTACCAAATAATGAAACTCCATTAGATACACTGGTAAAAGACATGGATGATGAAATTGTAAAACTGCAAACTGAGCTCATCAGTGAAAAAGAATTTACCAAACTGCAAAACCAGTTTGAAAACCAGTATGTAGATAAAAATAACCGTATGCTGGGTGTGGCCGAAAATTTAGCCGATGGTTACACATTTTATAAAAATACCAACGCCATTAATACAGAGCTGGAAGAATTAAGAAAAATCACAAGACAGGATATTCAAAACGTAGCTAAAAAATACATGAATAAAAACCAGCGGGTATTATTGTATTACCTGCCTAAAAAATAATTCTTCTTCCTTTCAACTTATTAAAATGATTACAATGAAAAAAATAACGATACTGGCATTGGCTGTTTGTTTACTGCAAAACAGTTTTGCCCAAATAAAAATAGACCGCAGCAAAAAACCTGCTGCCGGCCCTGCACCGGTTGTCACCATCAAAGACCCGGTTATTTTTACATTATCCAATGGTATGACAGTGCTGGTGGTAGAAAATCATAAGCTGCCAAAAGTAAATGCCACATTAAATATTGACAGAGGCCCGGTACTGGAAGGGCAAAAAGCAGGTGTGATGGATTTGATGGGGCAAATGCTGGGCGAAGGAACAACTACTATGAGCAAAGCTGCTTTTGATGAAGCTGTGGATATCATTGGTGCCGATGTAGCACTAACTTCTGGCGGTGGAAATGTAGCAGCACTTACAAGATATTTTGACAAAGCATTTATGCTGATGGCCGATGCATTAAAAAATCCTTCTTTTCCACAGGAGTCTTTTAAAAAATTACAATC
The DNA here is from genome assembly GCA_031384415.1 of Bacteroidota bacterium. Taxonomy (GTDB): domain Bacteria; phylum Bacteroidota; class Bacteroidia; order Chitinophagales; family Chitinophagaceae; genus Ferruginibacter. Next base: position 12,946 of record JANNAM010000264.1, on the reverse strand, counting down.
ACAAACAATTACCGGTTTAAAAAGCCAGGAAAAAAGTGCTTCTGCCATTGCTGGAAGAGTTTCAACAGCTTTAAGTTTTGGTAAAAAAACAGCCCTGGGTGAGTTTACAACCGAGGAAAGTGTAAAAGCATTAACGCTGGATGATGTGAAAGAGTCTTATAAAAATTACATTTCACCTTCCCGTGCTTATTTAACTTTTGTTGGCGATATAAACCCGGCAACTGCAAAAGCGCTGGCAGAAAAAGCATTTGCAAAATGGAGCGGTAAAAAAATTGAACTCCCCATCATTGCCGATGTTCAGAACCCGGAAAAAACTGAAATTGATTTTATTGATTTGCCAACCGCTGTTCAGGGCGAATTAAATGCTGGCAATTTAATAACCAACCCAATGAACGGTAAAGATTATCATGCACTGTTGCTTGCCAACCAGATTTTGGGTGGCGGTGCCGATAGCAAATTATTTATGAACCTTCGTGAAAAGCATGGGTTTACCTATGGGGCTTATTCAAGAGTAGGAAGCGGCCGTTTTCAAACACAGTTTAATGCCGGCGCTGCTGTAAGAACGGACAAAGTTGACAGCGCTATTGCTGAAATGATTGCCGAAATACTCAACATGAGAGACGGAAAAATTACCCAGGAAGAGTTAGATATTGCCAAAGCAAAATACAATGGTTCTTATGCATTGCGTATGGAAGATCCGGCAACTACCGCCACTTATGCTTCCAATATTTTAATCAATAACCTGCCTAAAGATTTTTACAGAACTTACTTGCAAAAAATTAATGCAGTTACTATTGATGATATAAAAAGAGTGGCAAAAAATTATTTTAGCGAAGACAGAGGCAGAATTGTAATTGTTGGAAACGGCAAAAAAATATTGCCTAACCTGGCAAGGCTTGGTTACCCCATTAAGAAATATGATAAATATGCCGAGCCGGTTATGGAGCAACAAAAGGATACAAAGGTTGAAATAACATCGGTAACAAGCGATAAAGTTTCGGCGTACAATATCATTGAAGATTATTTAAAAGCCATTGGTGGCAAAGAAGAAGTGAAAAAGATAAGCACTGTTTCTTCTGTTATTGGCTTGGAAATGATGGGAAGAACATTTGATGGTGTTGACAAAAGAATGAACCCCAGCAAACAGCTTACAGAATTGAAGATGGGGCAGATGACCATCTTTAAAAATGTATTCAACGGGCTTACAGGTTACCAGGCGCAAGGGCCGCAAAAAAAAGAACTGACTGAAGATGAAATAAAAGAAATACAGGACGACAAAGGCGTAATACCGCAATTGTATTACAACGGCGCCGATTATAAAACTGAATACGTTGGCACCGGAAAAATAAACAACGAAGAAACCTATCGCCTGAAAGTGGTTATGCCAAGCGGCAGGTTATCTGTTCAGGAATATTCTACCAAAACCGGCTTCCTTTTGCATGAAGAAACAACCAGCAAACAGGACGGAGCAGATGTTTCGGTTGTAATTGATTACAGCAATTACAAAAAAGTAGGCAACATTATGATGCCTTTTGAAATTACACGTAATGCTGGCGGCCAGGAATTTACCATAAAAATTTCTTCTATAAAATTTAATGAAGGAGTGGGCGACGAAGATTTTAAATAAAACTCTTTTTCCTTATAAAAGCCATCTCAAAAAGGGATGGCTTTTTTGTTCGCTGTAATAATGGTGCACTTACAAAATTACCTTTAACAAAAAATTAGGCACTATCTTCGCTGCATACAAATTGATTTAATTTTATTTGCCAATAAACCAATAATAAAATGGAAACAGCAAAACCTAAAATATTACTTTGCGAAGATGATAACAACCTTGGCAGTGTTTTGAAAAATTATTTAGAACTGAACGATTATGATGTTATCCTGGAAAGAGATGGCCGCCTTGGCCTTGCTGCTTTTCAAAGAGAGAAGTTCGACATCTGCCTGCTGGATGTAATGATGCCCCACATGGATGGCTTTACGCTGGCTGAAGAAATAAGGGATGTAAACCCCGATGTGCCTTTGTTTTTCCTTAGTGCAAAAACCATGAAGGATGATATTATACAGGGATACAAACTGGGAGCCGATGATTATATCACCAAACCTTTCGACAGCGAAGTGTTGCTGCACAAAATAAAAGCAATTTTAAAACGCAACGAAGAACAGCACAGAGAAGAAAACAATGCTGAGTTTGATTTGGGTAAATATCACTTCAACCCACGCCTGAGGGAGTTAAGTGCCGATGGCAAAACACAGGTATTATCTCCCAAAGAAAATGAATTGCTTAAAATGCTGAGTGAGTATAAAAATGATTTGCTGAGCAGGGAAATTGCACTGAAAAAAATATGGGGCAGCGATACTTACTTTAATGGCCGCAGCATGGATGTGTACATTGCCAAACTGCGTAAATATTTAAAAGAAGATACTACTATTGAAATAGTGAATATACACGGTAATGGTTTCAGGCTGGTGGTTCCGGCTGTATAATATCAGCTATTAAATAATTTGTTCTGAGTGCCGCCAATGTGCGGCACTTTTCCTAAGTGCTTATATGCTTTTTCTGTTGCTTCTCTTCCCCGTGGTGTACGCATAATAAATCCTTCCTGAATTAAAAATGGTTCATACACTTCTTCCAGTGTTCCGGTTTCTTCGCCAACAGCAGTGGCAATGGTGGTGATGCCAACAGGGCCGCCTTTAAACTTATCAATAATGGCAGAAAGAATACGGTTGTCCATTTCATCCAGTCCATAAGCATCCACATTTAATGCCCTTAAAGAATGCTCTGTTATTGCAAGGTCAATTACGCCATTGCCAATCACTTGTGCAAAATCTCTTACTCTTCTTAATAAACCATTTGCAATCCTCGGTGTGCCACGGCTTCTTCTTGCAATTTCATCTGCAGCATCGCTGGTAATTTTTGTGCCCAGTATCTTTGAAGAACGAAGGATAATATTTTTAAGCGTTGCCGCATCATAATATTCTAATCTCGATTTTATACCAAACCTGCTAAGCAGCGGCGCAGTTAATAAACCGCTTCTGGTGGTTGCACCAATTAATGTAAAAGGATTCAGGTTCAGTTGAACACTTCTTGCATTAGGGCCGCTGTCAATCATAATGTCAATGCGGTAATCTTCCATGGCGGCGTACAAATATTCTTCTACCACAGTACTAAGCCGGTGTATTTCATCAATAAATAAAACATCATGGGCTTCCAGGTTGGTTAGCAGGCCGGCAAGGTCGCCGGGTTTTTCAATTACAGGGCCGCTGGTTTCTTTTATGTTTACCCCCAGTTCGTTTGCAACAATTCGGGACAAAGTTGTTTTGCCCAGCCCCGGCGGCCCATGAAATAAAATATGGTCCAATGCTTCGCCACGAAGTTTGGCGGCTTTAATAAAGATGGTAATGTTTTCAATAATCTGAGGCTGTCCGCTAAAATCATCAATGGCAGATGGCCGGATATTGTTTTCAAATTCTTTATCGGCGGGGGTTAATAATTCTTTATCGCTGTTTAAATTGGAATTGGCCATGAACTTTTTTTAATCAACTTTGTAAAGCTAATTATTAATCATCAAAATATTTTTTATGAAAGTTGGAATAATAGGAAGTGGTATTGTTGGCCGTGTGCTGGCCAGCGCTTTCCTCAAAGAAGGAAACGAAGTAATGCTGGGCACAAGAGACGTTACCAAAGAAGAAGTGGTAAAATGGAAAAATGAAAATGCAGGCGGCCAAACCGGCGACTTTGCTGCAACGGCTTCTTTCGGGAAAATTATTGTACTGGCTACCGGTGGTGCTGTTACCGAAGCAGCCATTAAACTTGCAGGCATTGAAAATTTTTCGGGCAAAGTTGTAATAGATGCCACTAATCCCATTGCGCCATTGCCTCCGGTTAATGGGGTGCTTTCATTTTTTACAGCGGCCGATGAATCATTGATGGAGAAGATTCAGGCTGTTATCCCCGATGCAAAATTGGTAAAAGCATTCAACAGCGTTGGTAATGCATTTATGTACAAACCCGATTTTGGAGGCATAAAACCTACCATGTTTATTTGCGGCAATGATGAAGAAGCAAAGAGAATAGTGACCGGCATTTTAGATGCGTTTGGCTGGGAAACTGAAGACATGGGAAAAAATGAAGCGGCAAGGGCGATTGAGCCTTTGTGTATTCTTTGGTGCATTCCCGGTATTTTACACAATCAATGGACGCATGCATTTAAGCTATTAAAAAAATAATCAACAAAAAAAATCCGCTGTAACTGCAGCGGATTTTTTTTAATAATGTATCGAAGCATTTCTTTTTACATTAAGCGCCACCCTTCGGTTCATTGCCTTCCCCTCTTTTGTTTTATTATCTCCAACAGGATGTTCAGGGCCATAACCTTTAGCACCAATTATTGAAGCAGGATTTGCACCAAGTTTTATCAGCATTGCAGCCACCGCATCTGCCCTTTTTTGCGACAGCGCAATATTGGCTGCGGCTGACCCTATGCTGTCTGTGTATCCACCAATTTTAAACTGTGCAGCCGGAAATGCTTTAGTAATGGTAACAATATTTTTTAACTGGGTTGATGATGCATCTTCAATTACTGCGCCGCCGGTTTTAAAACGAACATTGGTCAATTCGAACCAGTTGCCTTTTACTGTATCAATATTTGGGCTTTTATCCTGTAAAAAAGTTAGCAGCTTTGCCTCGGTGCTATACCTGCCAAATGTTAGTTCCCCATTTTTTCCAGGCAATGTAATGGTAACAGTATCGCCTTCGTAATAAATAAAATTTCCATCGGCATCTACCGTTCCTTGCGCCCTGTCGGCATAAGCAGTAACAGGAGTTGTAATAACAGCAGAAGTGTCTTTTACGGGAACCGTATTCGTATTTTCTTTATCATTTGTGCCATACCAAAAATATAAAATAGCTGCTGCCGATAAAACTAATAATAACAAAGGCAGCAGCCAGTTTAATCCATTGTTGTTTTCTTCTTCTGCTATAACTACAGCATCCGGTGTAATGATTGCTGCATTTATAAGTTCCATATCTAAACCAGATGGTATGATGGCAGTAATATTTTTTTTTTCAACGCCGAGTGATGATGCAAGCCCGGCAGCGTTTAAATTATTTTTTGCAGCATGTTTGCCAAGCAAGCCTAAAACAACCGGTGTTGCAATGCTCATTAAAGTAGTGGCTGATGCCGGCCTGATACCCGAAAAATTTGAAATGGTTGCGGCAGTCTCATCTGTGTCATCATCAAACAAACCGCCTAAAAGTTTGGCACCTTTGTTTAACATGCTGCCACCCGTTGCTTCAAAAAAACTTGCCGGGTTTTCTGCAATGCCGTTGTTATAATGTTCCTGTGCAAGCTGGGCAATTTTATTAATGCCATGAGTGCCGGACGATTTTTCTAAAAGCCTTTTCATTACAACTGGTAAAATACCGCTTAAAGCCTTCGAAACACCCGTTTCACTTTCGTTAAGGTAGGATGCCGCTTTGTTTACAAAGTCATCATTAAAAACCCCACTGGCATCCTCCAAAAGATTAAAAGACATAATTAACCTGTTTTATTGTTTCAAAATTAAGATACGATACTGATAAATAGTTACACAAATCGAATTATCTCCCAATTGTGGTTATGTCCTTTTACGGCAAGCCTTTCACAACAGCATTTCACCATTAATCAAAACTGCCGGTAAATTGAGTATCTTGAAAGGTAATTTTGAAGAATAATGGGAAAAATTAATGTAAGATATTGGCTTTGCCAGGTGCTGGGCTGGGGCGTTTGGGGGCTTATAATCCTCTACTTTAATTTTGTTATTTACGGCGACCGTTTCGAAGAGCAGGGAGGTAAAAATCAATATTTGGTAAGCCTGGTATCTTTTTTGGCGCTGGGTATTTTGTGTACCCATATTTTAAGAATAGTAATTAAAAGAACAAACTGGTTAAAGTATTCCTTCAACAATATTGTCGTGTTGTTTATTGTGGGTGTTGGTGCTGCCGGCCTGCTGTTGCATTTTAGCGAAAAAACAGTAGATGCAAATTCACCCTATTCCTACGAAAAGTTTATGCAGGCCAAAAGGCTTGACAAAGCCAAAAAAATTGAAGCAGATGCAGGGCTAAGTAAAACGAATTATTACACCGGCATTCAAAAAGCAACTGATTCGGTAACCCAAAAAACGGTAGCCGATATTAAAAAAAGTACCTGGTGGTACCGCAATAAAAATGGCGACTGGAAATATGAAAACAAAACGGAACTGCTGAGCATTTATCAAAACCTTTTGCTTGTTGCTTTATGGCTGCTTATTTACATTGTTTACCATTATGTGCAACGCAACCGCAATGACCAGCTCGACCGCCTGAAATTAGAAAGCACCGTTAAGGAACTGGAATTAAAAACCATCAAGTCGCATATCAATCCGCATTTCATTTTTAATTCGCTTAACAGCATCAGGGCATTGGTAGATGAAAATCCGCAACGGGCAAGAACTGCCATAACAGAGCTGAGCAATATTTTACGCAGCAGCATGCAGGTAGAAAAAATGGAAACTGTTCCGCTGGAAAAAGAGCTGGCTATTGTGAAAGATTACCTGGCGCTTGAACACATGCGGTTTGAAGAACGCCTGAAAGTGGAACTGGATATTGATGAAGATACACTGGGCCAGCCCATTCCGCCAATGATGCTGCAAACACTTGTTGAAAATGCCATTAAACACGGCATCAGCAAAAGAATAAACGGCGGCTTTGTAAAAATAACTTCTTTGTTTACAGATAAACATCATGAACTGATTGTGCAAAACAGCGGGCAACTGAATGGCAAAATTAATGGTGATGGCTTTGGCATACAAAGCACCGAAGACAGGCTGAATATTTTATACCATGGCAAAGCAAGTTTTTCAATAAAAAATTTGGGTGCAGATGCTGTTGAAAGCAAAGTAATTTTACCAGTTAATGTTTAAAATAAATTTTTGTTATGCACAAAGCTGTTATAATTGATGATGAACGTTTGGCAAGAAATGAACTTAAAAAAATGCTGCAGGATTTTCCTGAAGTGGAAGTAATTGGCGAAGCAGCCAATGCAGCCGAAGGTATTGATAAAATAGAAAGTCTTTCGCCTGATTTGATTTTCCTGGATATACAAATGCCGGGCAAAACAGGTTTTGACATGCTTACCGAACTGGAAAGGGCGCCGCATGTAATTTTTACAACGGCTTACGATGAATATGCGCTGAAAGCATTTGAAGTAAATGCACTTGATTATTTAATGAAGCCGGTGGAGCCGGGCCGCCTTGCTGATGCACTGCAAAAACTGCAGCAGGCCGAAGAAAAAGAAATGGCTGCAACATTATCAGGTATTCATCGTGGCATGCTGAGTGAGCAGGACCAGGTTTTTGTAAAAGACGGCGAACGCTGCTGGTTTGTAAAGCTTGCCGAAGTACGTTTGTTTGAAAGTGTGGGCAATTATGCAAAAGTATTTTTTGGCGCCAACAAACCTCTTATCTTAAAATCGCTGAATGCACTGGAAGAAAGATTAGATGAAAAAGTTTTTTTCAGGGCAAACAGAAAGCATATTGTAAACCTGCGTATGATTGAAAAAGTGGAACCTTATTTTAATGGCGGACTGCTGCTTGAAATAAAAGGTGGCGAAAAAGTGGAAGTAAGCCGCAGGCAGGCAGTGAAGTTTAAAGAAATGATGAGCCTGTAAAGCCCCTCCTGAATCCTCCCCGAAGGGGAGGACTTTAAAACACACAAAAATTTTAACCGTTTAATAATTGATAATGAAGAAAATTTTTTTAGTAATAGCAGCAGGCTTTGTAAGCCTGCTTTCTTTTTCGCAGGGCATTGATAAAGTTATTAATGCCGGCGAAGTGGAACGCATTGAAAAAATACTGAGCGCCGATGATATGCAGGGCCGTAAAACATTTACACCGGGCATTGATAAAGCAGCCAATTTTATTGCTGCAGAGTTTGCAAAAAGTAAACTGCAGTTTTTTGGCAACAGCAAATCGTATTTTCAGGAATTTGTGATGACAAAAGCAAAGCCATCATCAATAACAGGCATGCTGGATGGCGAAGCGCTGAATGAAAAAAATGTGGCCGCCAATACAACATCGGCAGAAATAAATATTGCTTCTTTAAAAGAATATGAGGTGGTGGTTGTTAAAAAGGAAGATGATTTTTCTAAAATAGTTTTCCCGGTTTTTGATGCAGAAAAAAATGTTTTAGTGTTGGTTGATACCGCCCACACCCGCCGGTTTAAAAGCATGCAGCGTTTTGCAGGCAATGCAAAATTTGCATCTGCTGTGTCGCAGGTTTTTGTTTTAACATCCAATCTTAATCCATCATTTTTTGAACTGCACTTAAAAAATACTTTGACAGAACAGCAACTGAAAAATGTTGTAGGAGTTATTCCGGGCAAGCGTAAAAAAGATGAGTATGTTGTTTTCAGCGGACATTATGATCACCTGGGCATTGGTAAACCCAACGAAGCACAGGACAGTATTTTTAATGGCGCCAATGATGACGCTGCCGGAACAACGGCTGTTATTATGCTGAGCAAATATTTCAGCGAAATAAAAAATAACGAACGCACATTGATATTTGTTGCTTTTACTGCCGAAGAAATGGGCGGATTTGGCAGCCGTTATTTCAGTAAACAAATGGATGCAGATAAAGTGATGGCCATGTTTAACATTGAAATGATTGGCACCGAAAGCAAATGGGGTACCAACAGTGCTTACATTACCGGCTACGAAAAAAGCGATATGGGCAAAATTCTGCAGGCCAATCTTGCAGGTTCACAATTTCATTTTGAACCAGACCCTTATCCCAAACAAAATTTATTTTACCGAAGCGATAATGCAACACTGGCCGAACTGGGCGTTCCTGCACACACCATCTCCACATCAAAAATGGACAGCGAAAAATTTTACCACACCCAGGAAGATGAGATTGAAACGCTTGACATGAATAATATGGCAGCTATTATAAAAGCCATTGCCATCAGTTCTGCAAGCATCATCAATGGTAAGGATACACCAACAAGGGTAGAGAAGGAGAAGTAAATTATTTGTATATCTGCTTATGTAAGGCTTTAAAAGATTAACGCTACCAACTGGTTAAATTACTTAATGTGCATATTTTCACCCATTATGTAAGTGTAGGTTCCTGCTGTGTAATAATTTTCACTCGTTATGTAAAAGTAGGTTCCTGCTGTGTAATAATTTTCACCCGTTATGTAAGATTAGGTTCCTGCTGTGTAATTATTTTATGAGTTATGTAAAAATTGGTAACCACACCGTAGTATTTTTCACTCATTATGTAAACTGTGGTAGCCACTATGTATTATTTTGCTTATATTACATTAAAATTTACAAAATGCTTTACCTGAATATTACCCGTATTGCCACGCTCAGGGGCATTGGCAACACAACGCAGTTTTTAATTCAAAACGGATTTAGCCGCAGCATTGCCAACCGCATTTTAAAAAGGGCTGATTCTTACATCAAATTCAGCCATATTGAAAAAATTTGCCTGCTGCTGCACTGCACGCCCAACGATTTGCTGCAATGGCGGCCCGATGCAAAAATGCCTGTGCAGCCAAACGAACCACTCAATGCACTCATTCATCCGCAGGCGCAGGATTTGTTAAATTTTTTGCAGAATGCCGATATAAACAAACTTTCTTTGGCGTTTAAAGAAGAAAATAAACAGCAATAATTACGCTGTGGCTGTTTTTCTACACGTAATACTGTATTATTACGATTGATTACCAGCGTAGATTTACTATTTCTTGGCTTCCAGATTCTATTTCGGTGCAATAATCATCTTGATTTTTCGTTTTTTATACCGTAGGCCAATTATCCTTTATTCAGAAAAACCAAGATGAACAAGCAAGCACATCTTTTACCAAACGTCTGCCCGGCATCTTATACTTGCCGGAAGCCTCAGTTTAGTAACAGGAATTTGAATTTTTCAGCTATACATTTTTTCAATTTTATTGTAACTTTTTTTACCGGCGCAAAGCAGTTAATGACTGCAAAATTTGCTTTAACTGTTTCGATGTTATTTGCTTTTGTGATGTTGCAGGCAGCCACAAAAACCTGGACAGGCGCTACTAATAACGACTGGAACACCGGCAGCAACTGGGGAGGAACAGCACCTGTAGCAGGTGATGATGCCCTTATCCCTGGTGGCCTAACCAATTATCCCATTATCAACAATACTGTTTCAATAAACACCATCAGCATCAACAGCAGTGGAACCGGAGCTTCTGTAACCCTAACAACCGGCGGGGCGCTTACCGTTTCCGGTTTAATAACCGTTAATGCAAACGGCACGTTTACCGTAAATGGCGGAACGGCAACACTGGCAGGCATTACAACAGCCGGTATTGTAGCGGTTTCCGGCGGAACCATCACATCAACATCTAACCTTACGTTAAACAGCGGTGCCGCATTCACACAATCCGGTGGTGTTATTCATATGGCAACTAACACAAGTACAAATCCTACAGATAACCTGATTATCAATACCGGAGCTACGCTCACTCAATCGGGTGGCACTTTAGCCATTAAGGATTATAATGCCGGTGCAGGTACTTTTAATCAAACAGCATCAGGGGCATTATTTAAAGTATTCCGCAACTGGAAGCCGGGAACGGGAAGTGTATTTAATTCAACTGCAGGTACTGTACAGTTTACGGGAACTTCTACCGCCGCTGACTTTGCAACGGGTACCAGGCAGTTTTCCAATTTCATTATTGATGCCGGTGTAAGTCCTGATCTTAGCGGAACAGCAGGCAGTACCTTAAATGTTTCCGGCGATTTTACAAATAATAATATAACATTACTGGCCCAAACTGCACTTACAATAACTTTAAACGGCACGGGTGCACAAACCTTTTATACCGCAGCCCCGGCAAATGCTATTGCCATAACACTGGTAAACAACAATACCGGAACCACTACGCTTGGGTCTGCCATAAAAGTTACAGATTTCAGGGTAGATGGAGGAACTTTCTCCACTTCAGCCAGTAATTATGCATTAACAACAACCGGAAATGCCACTTTTAATAGCGGCACTTTAAATTTAAATAACAGCACGGTTTCTATAACAGGTGATTACAGTAACAATGGCACGATTATAACAGCCGGTACAGCTTCAATAACGGTTTCCGGCAATTATACAAGAACGGATGGCAGTTTTACAGGTCCTTCCTCCACGATATCTGTGGGTGGAAACTGGGTAAATAATAATGCATCGCCTGTTACAGCAGCCAGCGTAACCTTTACCGGAACAACAAAAACCATTGGAGGTACTGTTGCCACAGCGTTTCCCATTATCAATATTTCAACAGGTACTATTACTTTAAACAACAACGCTACTTGTACCGGCCTTACACTTACCAACAATGCAGTAGCCAATTCCTTTACCCTGGGAGCAGGAGTTTCTTTTACCGTAAACGGAAACGTAACCATTAACCAGGCTGCCGCCAATGTGGTACATGCATTTAACGTGAATACAGCCTCAGCCACTATAACCGGTAACCTTATTTTCACGGTTACTGCCAATAACTCCGGCAGAACAACGAGAGTTGCTATTACAACGGGGTCACTAACAGTTAATGGCGATATCAGCATGACCAATACCTTTCTTGCCGCAAACAGTATAATAGATATGAGCGGTGGCGCAGGTACATTTTACCTGGGGGGAAATTTTACTGTAAGCACTTTGGGTACATTAACTCCGGGCACAACAAGTACGTTTGTATATAATGGCACGGGCAGCCAATCTGTAGCTTCAACCAGCGCCATTACGTATAATTACTTAACGATCAATAAAGCTTCGGGAACCGCAACACTTGGTGCGGCTTTGGCATTAAAAGACCTTAACCTCCTGAGCGGAACATTTGCTTCCACAGGATATGCATTAACAATCTCGGGAAATGTGCTTAATAATGGCGGAACGATGACAGGTTCGCCGGCCACAACATTCACAGGTACTGCAAAAACCATCAGCGGAACGGGAACTACAGATTTTGGAACGGTTACCATCAATAATGGTAAAACCTATACCATGAGCAGTACCAACACCTGCACAGGCTTAACGCTGGTTGCCGGTGGCAGTAATACTTCAATTACACAAACTTCTACAGGCATTTTAACTGTAAACGGAAGTGTTACCATAAATCAGCCAACTTCAAATACCAGAACTATTGCCTGGAACATAAATTCGGGAACCGCAACAGTTACCGGCAATATTAATATTGGTGGAACAAATACCACTGTTGACAGAATAGCCAAGGTTGCTATAACAACAGGTACATTAAATGCAAATGGGAATATTGTTTATAATTCATCGGCCACTACTGCCCCCACAGCAGTTATTGATATGAGCGGCGGTGCAGGCAGGCTTAACTTTATGGGAACCATGACCCTTACCAATGGTACAGGAACCCTTACACCCGGTACTTCAAGTACTGTTAATTTTAATGGAACTTCAGCACAGTCGGTTAGTTTTGCAAGTGCCATCAGGTATAATAATATTTTCTCCAACAACGCAGCTACAGTAACAATAAGTGCAGCAGTTACATCAACCCTTGTTACCGGCGATATAAGAATTCAAAGCGGTGTTTTCAGCAATGGTGGATTTGCCATTGCTATGGCAACCAGCAAAACCTTTGAGGTTGTTAACAGCGCTACTTTTAAGCTTACCGGAACCTCGGCGATGGTAACAGGAACTACGATCGTAAAAACCTTTGGCGCTACCAGCACAACTGAATATGCAGGTACAGCACAAACAGTTTCCAACGAAATGTACGGCCATCTTACTTTATCAGGTTCATCGGGTGCAGTGGTTAAAACCATGCCCAATACAGCCATGACGATTGCAGGTAATTTAACCAGTAACCTGGGTACAGCCACTTCGGTAAGTTATACGGCATTGGCAAATTATACCATT
>JANNAM010000259.1:0-2499 GCA_031384415.1 Bacteroidota bacterium | reverse complement strand
TTTCCATTTTCCGGCCGCCAGCGCTTTAGTAAATTTCTGCTGGCTCTCCATCGCAAATTCATCCTGTGCATTTCGGCTGATGTTCCAGCGCTTGGCAACATTCTCCGCTGTTTCACCCATTGTGTAGGGATAATACAACTCTGATAATTTTTTATTTACAAAACGCCAGCCCAGTGTAGTATCAAAAATTTGCGGCTCTCTTGCAAATGCAGCAGAAGCCTTTGGCATTACAAATGGCGCCCTGCTCATGCTTTCCACACCACATGCAATAATCAAGTCTCCATCACCGCAGGCAATTGCTCTTGATGCATCCATCACTGCCTGCAGGCCGCTTGCACACAAGCGGTTTACCGTGTTGCCTGCTACAGTTACCGGAAGCCCGGCCAGCAAGGCTGCCATCCTTGCCACATTGCGGTTGTCTTCGCCGCTCTGGTTGGCAGCGCCGGCAACCACATCTTCAATGGCATTCACATCAATGTTCTCATTCCGCTTCACCAGCACTTTAATCACATGAGCCAGCAAATCATCGGGCCTTATATTACTTAAAGCACCGCCGTATTTACCAATCGCTGTTCTTACCGCATCAACTACATAAACTGTTTGCATTACCAGATTCTTTTAATGTTATACTCATCAAATATTTATCGGAACTTATTAAAGGAATATTTTCAACCATTGATTGTGCTGCAAGTATCCTGTCGAATGGATCCCGGTGAATTAATGGTAAACTTTGTAAAAAATAAATTGATTGTAAAGAAACTGGTAACATAATTAAATCATGCCTTTCTGTTTCTTGTTTTATAAATTCACTCAAGGGAAGATGTAAATTCAGTTTATTAATACTCAACTTTATACTTATTTCCCAAACGCTTGCATAACTAAAAAATAATTGATTTTCATTATTTAATATTACTTCATAGCATTTTTCAGAAATATTATCAGGCTCATTCGCCATCCACAATACTATTTGAGTATCTAACAAAAACTGATTCATTAAATGTAATCTTTAAAATCCTCAGGTGTTTCATTAAAATCATCGGCCATCCATATTTGCCCTTTTGCCCATCCCAGGTTTTTTGTGCGGCGTTCCGCAATGCCTTTTTTATCCTGCAAAGGAAGATACTTTGACTTTAGGTATCCAACAAAGTCCTCCACCTCCTTTTGCTGCTCAAAAGGCAATTTTTGTATTTCTTCCAACAATTTTTCTCCCATACAAAAAAAATTTACTCAAATATACTCAATTTTAATAACCCATAATTGTCAAGTACCTTTGCACAATGTCAGCAGTTAAAAACATACGCACCCTCACTTTAGCAGAGTTAAAAGAATACTTTGAGTCAATCGGCGATAAAAAATTCCGTGCCATCCAAACCTATGAATGGATATGGAAACAAAATGCCCGCAGTTTTGAGGAAATGAGCAACTTATCTAAAGACCTGCGGCAGAAACTTGCCGAAAATTTTTCTTTCCCGGCCATTACAGTAGATGCCACCCAGTTCAGCAGCGACGGCACTGTAAAGTCAAGATATAAAACCTATGATGGCCATTTGATAGAAGGTGTATTGATACCAACCGAAAAAAGGAATACCGCCTGCGTATCTTCTCAAATTGGCTGCAGCCTTACCTGTGCGTTTTGCGCCACGGGCAAAATGGAACGAAAACGAAACCTGAACTTTGATGAAATTTACGACCAGGTTGCCCTGTTGAATGAACAAAGCGAAAAAACCTACGGCAAAAAATTAAGCAATATTGTTTTCATGGGTATGGGCGAGCCATTATTAAATTATAAAAATGTATTGCAGGCCATTGATAAAATCACCAGCAATGATGGCCTTGCTATGAGCCCTAAAAGAATTACCGTTTCCACCGCCGGTGTTGCAAAAATGATTAGGCAACTGGGCGATGATAAAGTAAGGTTTAACCTGGCACTTTCTTTACATGCCGCAAGCGATGCCAAACGAAATGAAATAATGCCCATCAACGAAAGCAATAATATTGAAGCATTGATTGAAGCCCTGAATTATTTTTACGAGCAAACCAATAATGACATTACACTTGAGTACATTTTGTTTAAAGATGTAAATGATTCACTGAAAGATGCTGAGGACCTGGTAAAAATTTACCGCAAAATTCCTACCCACCTTATCAATGTAATTGAATACAATCCCATTGACGGTGCTTCATTTATAAAACCAGATGAAAACACCACACAGCAGTTTACCGATTACCTGGCCAAACACCGGGTAAATGTAAGGGTACGCCGCAGCCGTGGTAAAGATATTGATGCCGCATGTGGCCAATTGGCCAATAAGAAATAACGTTAATTTTTCAGCACACTTTTTAACATAAAGAAAATGGTTGGCACACTTATAGTGCTGACCATTTTTTCTTTAACAAAACCTATTTTTTACAGATTAAACCCCGTTTAACTGCGACGGTCTATGAGTAAATAAAAATTAAATTACCATGAAAAAATTATTGATCGCATTATTTGCATTA
>JANNAM010000256.1:0-10228 GCA_031384415.1 Bacteroidota bacterium | reverse complement strand
AATAATCCAAGGATTGTGAATCATTGCAAAAACGGTGGCTATGCTGCTGTGTTTGAAAACGGTTACATCACCATCATGAAAGGCACTTGGAAAATACGGGTGATAAAAGTTACCGAAGTGCCGGTTACTTATGGCGGCAAGGCTATTCACAATATTATGAATTGTTTGCCTGCAGTGCTTTCAACTTATTTTTGGCGCAATATTTCTACTGATGATATTAAACTGGCACTGCAGACATTTGTTCCGTCGCCTGCACAAACTCCGGGACGCCTGAACCTTTTTCAATTTAAACAATTTAAATTTTTGGTTGACTTTGCTCACAACCCAGCCGGGCTGGAACTACTCTGCGATTTTATCAGCAAAATGGATGGCGAACCAAAAGTGGGCATCATCAGCGGCACTGGCGACAGAAGGGATGATGATATAAGAGAACTGGGAAGGATATCGGGAAAACATTTTGATGAAATCATCATTCGCCAGGATAAAAATTTACGTGGCCGCACGGCAGAAGAAATTGTAACCCTGCTGGTAGAAGGTATCAATGAAACAAAAACAAAAGAGATTCCCATTAACATCATTTATAAAGAAAAAGAAGCCATCATGTTTGCTTATGACAATGCAAAGCCCGGTTCATTAATCACCATTATGTGTGATGTGGTGGCCGAGGCGCTGGATTTGATTAAAGGGCTGAAGGAGAAGGAGGATGGAGAGTAGTGTAAAAAGCATTTGGGATGTAAACAGGGATACCTTATTTTTGCACTCCAATTTACGATTGGGTTATAGTGTAACGGTAGCACACCAGATTTTGATTCTGTTCGTCAAGGTTCGAATCCTTGTAACCCAACAAAAAAGCCCCGAATATCGGGGCTTTTTTGATTTAAGTCCGAAGTAAGAGGTCAGACTTCAGACTTTTTACTTCATTAGTTCCGTAATCACCTTACCCACACAACCACTGGGCATTTGAATACGCAGCATGGCTGAAATGGTTGGTGCAATATCTGTCATATAGGTTTCCCGGTTGGTTTTGCCAGGTTTTACACCCCAGCCGTAAAATACACAGGGAATATGGCTGTCGTAAGGATACCAGGTACCATGCTCAAGGCCTTCCATTGATTTTTCTGTGTATTGTGGTTTCAGAAAAAACTGCACATCGCCGCTGCGGCGGAAATAATAACTGCTGGATATTTTTTGCTTAATTACTTCGGGCAAAATTGTCTGCAGCAAATCTTCCTTATCAAAAGCATTCCACACTTCGGGCAGGGTTTTTAAATAATCTGCTATCACTTTTTTTACTTCTTTTTCATTGATGCCGGCTGCATTAATTACTTTATGGTTCAGGTACAAATCGAAGTCGTAAATCTTTTTGGGGATACTATCTTTTCCGAATTTATTTTTACACAGCGTATTTATTTTTTTCAGCAGGCTATCGTTGTGAAGCCAGCCGGCAGTAGTATATTTTTTTTCTTTTAAAAATGCCGAAACCTGCGGCGAGCCATGGTCGGCCGATAAAAAAAGCAGGTAATTGTTTTTACCCAGCGTATTGTCAAGGTAAGTAAGAAATGCAGCAATGTCTTTGTCAAGCCGCAGGTAAGTATCTTCTTCCTCCAGCGAATTTGACCCAAAGCGGTGGCCGATATAATCGGTAGATGAAATACTCACACAAAGCATATCTGTTTCGCTGCCCATGCCCAGTTTTTCGTTGCGGATAATTTCTTTTGCAAAATCAAGGGTAAAAGTGTTGCCATAAGGCGATGCCCTGAAAGTGTTATACGTTTTACTGTCAATTACCGACTGGTATTTATGCGGAAAAGTCCGGCTCTTGTCGCTCTCTAATAATTTCTCATAAGGTTTATCATCTTCTGTACTTTGAATGTATTTGCTTTTATCGTACAGCAAATTCCAGTCTGTCTTCATAAACGAGTCGGGTATTTTCCTGTCGTTATATTCATTTACCCAGTCGGGCAGTTCATTCATATAGTATGTGCTGGTTATCCACTTTCCGGTTCTGTCATCAAGCCAGTAAGCAGCATCGGCGCTGTGGCCTGCCGGCAAAATGCCACCCCTGTCTTTTAATGCAATGCCAATTACTTTACTGCGAAAATTAGTAGCCAGTTTCAGTTCATCGCCAATGGTGTTAGTAAGCATATTACGGGGGCTCATTTTACCCTCCCTCACACTTGCAGAGCCAACAGTTCTTACAGTAGAGTCGCCGGCAGAATACATAAATCGTCCTGTTTCCCTGTCCACCCAGTCGTTGGCCACAATGCCATGAATGGCCGGCACACTGCCTGTGTAAATACAGGTATGTCCTGCTGCAGTTACAGTTGGTATGTAGGGAATAATGGTATTCTCACAACTAAAGCCCTGGCCAAGCAGTCTTTTAAAACCACCACTGCCATACATATCGCTGTAGCGGTATAGATAATCCCAGCGCATTTGGTCTATAACAAGGCCTACCACTAATTTGGGACGGCTTACCTGTGCATTGCTTAAATTAGGAATAAGGAATAAGAAATAAGAAATAAGGAACTGTTTAAAACGCATAAGCAATCTTTTTAACAAAGATAACTCTTAGGTTGGGGAAATTTGAGGGAGTTGTTGTTACGGCTATGTTATGTGTTTTGAGGGGATTGCGTTAAATTTGCACCTCACCCCAACCCCTCTCCTGAAGGAGAGGGAACTGGTAGATAAAGGAGAAGATTGGTGCGGAATTTATCTACGCTTCAATAAAAGATTCCCAATGGTATGCAGTAAAAGTGAGTGACACAACGATGACCCCATGAAAAACTAAAGCTGATAACATAATTTTTAATTCTTAATTTTTAATTGATAAGCATGGATGTTTTTGAAAAATTAGTAAAAGATGGCGGCCCTATTGGCCAGCATATGGACAGGGCTCATGGCTATTTTGCATTTCCAAAGTTAGAAGGCGAACTGGGCCCACACATGAAATTCAGGGGCAAAGATGTGCTGGTATGGAGCCTGAATAATTATTTAGGATTGGTTAATCATCCCGAAATAAGAAAAGTGGATGCCGAAGCGGCGGCCAAATATGGCATGGGCAATCCCATGGGTGCAAGAATGATGAGTGGCAACACTACCAAACACGAAGAACTGGAAAAAGTGCTGAGTGAATTTACCAGCCGGGAAGATACCATGTTGCTCAACTTTGGTTACCAGGGTGTAGTAAGC
Organism: Bacteroidota bacterium; assembly: GCA_031384415.1. Lineage (GTDB taxonomy): Bacteria > Bacteroidota > Bacteroidia > Chitinophagales > Chitinophagaceae > Ferruginibacter. The sequence goes on along the minus strand of JANNAM010000256.1, from coordinate 7,036 downwards.
TGCATTGATGCACTGGTAAACCGCCGTGATGTAATTGTGTACGATGCCGAAAGCCATGCATGCATTGTGGATGGTGTGCGCCTGCACATGGGACACCGCTACGCATTTAAACACAATGATATTGAAGATTGCGAAAAACAATTACAAAGAGCAACAGAGCTTGCTGCAAAAAATGGCGGCGGCATTTTGGTAATTACCGAAGGTGTGTTTGGCATGGATGGCGAGCAGGGAATTTTAAAAGAAATTGTTGCACTGAAGAAAAAATATGAGTTCAGGGTGTTTATAGATGATGCACATGGTTTTGGATACATGGGCCCCACCGGCGCTGGTGCCGATGAAGCACAGGGCTGCCAGGAAGGTATTGATTTATATTTTTCTTCGATGGTGAAAAGCCTGGGCAGCCTTGGCGGTTTTATCTGCGGCCCCAAAGCGGTCATTAAATATTTACGCTACAATGTACGTTCGCAGATATTTGCCAAGAGCGTTCCGCTGCTGGTGGTAGAAGGAATGCTAAAGCGCATGGACATGATTAAAACCATGCCCGAACTGAGAGAAAAACTCTGGGATAATGTAAACAAACTGCAAAGCGGTTTAAAACAAAGAGGTTTTGATATTGGCGATACCAACAGCCCCGTTACGCCCATTTACATGAAAGGCGATGTGCCCGAAGCCACTCAAATGGTGATGGACCTGAGAGAAAATTATGGCATCTTCTGCTCCATTGTTGTTTACCCCGTTATACCAAAAGGCGATATTATTTACCGCCTTATACCCACCGCAGTACACAGCGATGCCGATATAGAAAAAACCCTGAACGCTTTTGAAGAAACCAAAAAGAAATTAGATGCCGGCGCTTACAAAGCAGAGAAAATACCGGATATGGCGGAGAAGAGTTTTGTGTGAGGGTTTGAGGTTTGATGTTTGTTGTTTCGCTTGCCCCGATTTTTTCGGGGGTTACGGGCATTTGTTTTTCATGGCATCAGCGTTGTGTCACTCACTTGTACGGCATACCATTGGGGAACTTTTCAGACGAAGAGTTTTGTATATTTATGAATTGTATGTAACAATAAAAGCAGGTTTAATTGGATACAAAATCTTCGCCGCTGCCGGTCTTCCCACCCATCTTCGCCGCTGCCTGGTTTTGCTAACCAGCAGCAAATAAAATCAATTTCCAAAAGCTATTTTATTTTTCTAAACTTACGCCGGGGATTTCTTTTACCATGATAGTTAGCAGCAATATGCACCAGCTCCTTTCGCCTAAAAATTTCATATACTATCATGTAGGGAAAATTTTCTACTTTGGCTTCCCTGTATTGGCTCTGTCGTTTTCCAAAATATTCAGGATGTTCTGTTATCTGATTTAATCTTTTCTCAACACAAGCCATAAACCGGCCGCCCAATCCTTTTTGCTTCATTTCGTACCATTCATACGCAGCTATGTACTCATCATGGGCCTTTTCATGCAATCTTAAATCGTATGCCATTAGCCCTTTTTTGATTTTACTTTTTTAATGGCAGCCTCTTTTGTCTCTTCCCAGCTATATGTTTTGGCTGTTCCATTAATAAAACCCCGGCTCCTGTTCTTCAGTTCCTTTGCAAATTTTTCATCCCAGTCATTTTCTGCTGTATTGATTTCATCAGCAACCATGGTGTAAATTGCTTTCACTTTATTGTCATCGGCAACCTGCAGGTAATCGGTTAATTTTTTACGAATGGCTAATGTTGTCATATAAGCTTTTGTTTAAAACAAATTTACTCATTTCTTTTAAGATATACTCTTTGCCGCTGGGGGTTTCCTAATCAGCCGCTAATAAAGTTTCAGTATCTCTCTAAGCCCTGTTGGTGTTTCCCCAACCCGCAAGCCCACCCATCGCCGTTGTTGCGTATGCAGCGCAGGCAAAGCAGTGTAAGCGTACCAACAACAAATCATACTGCATATTATTCACTGAAGGAATTTCGCCGCCCAAGGTCTTCCCCCCAATCTCCACATCCATCTCCGCCGCAGCCTTGCCTGTCCCGATTATTTCGTAGTTTCCTAACCAGCAGCAAATAAATTTCTTTTTGTTCCGGCAAGGTTTCCTAATCACAAGTGCCAAATAAAAATCTTTCATCGCCAAACAAAAACAATGTAACTTAGTTTTAGTTTTTAAAATCACATTAATTCATCACAAACATAAAAAAGCACACTCATTATGCCCGGAGAAGAACAAGCAAGATTAGCAGCAGAAAAAAGAGCCAGAGAAGCTGAAGAAGCCAAACAGAAAGCAGCCGAAGAAGCAGCAAAAGAAAAACAAAAAACTCAGCAAGACTCTGGGCAAAAGCCAGAACCGGCAGCAGGAAGCTAAGGCTAATAGAATTATGTTAAGGCATTAATACCCTGGAAATTCAGCGTATTAATGCCTTTTTTTTCTATGAAACTTATGAAGCTATTCAAAAAAACATATCAGCAGCATTTTGAAGAAGCAATTAATATCCTTAATACAATAAAAGATAAAATTACTGATGAATCGGATTGTGTATTGACCAGCTATGAAAATGCAAAAGCATTGCGTAATGATATTGAGAAGTATATTTTACATTTCAGAAATAGCGACCAGGAATTTTTAGATGAAACATAGAGTCACTTTCTGCCAACATCCACTTTTCAGGAACATTCAATTGCAAACAACTGGAATGATGAATATCTCAGCCTTTCCAATAAATTTGATAAAATATATCAGCAACTAAAAACTTAGCCTTGGACAATGCCCCACCAAACAAGCTAAAAAAGCCAGGCTAATTCCAACAAAAACATTATGCGTACAATAGCAACAACATTCTTTTACTTTTTTTCTCAGTAAATATTTTTGCTCAACAGCCGGGGAGCAGTTTAAAAATCTCACATTTAACCGGCGACTTTTATATTTATACAACTTACAACTCCTATCTGGAAACTAAAGTACCAGCAAATGGAATGTATCTTATTACCAACAATGGCGTTGTTATGTTTGACACACCTTGGGACACCACTCAATTTCAGCCATTACTCGACAGTATAAAATTAAAGCATGACAAAACTGTGATAATGTGTTTTGCTACACACCGGCATAGCGATAAAACCGCAGGACTTAAATATTACAAACAACAGGGAATTAAAACCAACAGTACTGTACTTACAGATGAATTAAGTAAAAAGAATAAAAAAAAAGAGCAGCATTTTTAATGACAAAAGATACTGTCTTCAATATAGGACTATATTCTTTTGAAACCTATTATCCGGGAGAAGCATTAATGATATACAGGGATTGAAACCAGTTTATTTTTCCGGCGTTGCCGGTGTTGCAATTGATTATAACATCAGTAAAAAAATTGCTGTAAGCATTGCTCCTTCTGCAAACTTTGCGTTAACATCTATTAATAAAAATGCTGCAGTTAAATCTTATCATAATCCACTTGGCTTATCGGGTGGCATTAAAATTAAATTTTAAAATAACCTGCCATGAAAAATTTCAGAATTAATTCTCAATTGATGATTTCAGCTGCGTTTTGTCCTTTTACTGGCAGGTATTATATTAACGGTAGGGTTTTGTAGATTTTGTTACCCCGTTTTAACTTCTTCACTAAAAGGCCATTTCTTTTCCAGCCTTGCATGAATGAAGTAAACAATAATACCAACGCTGATAACAACCGCAAATGAAATGATACTTTTTATGCCTGTGCAACTGAAGAGTAATATCCAGATGATAATAGCAACAATAACCGGCAAAGGATATAAAGGCATTTTATAAGGAAGATTTTTTGTCCCGTTTCTCCTTCTCAATAAAATGACACCAACGGCCTGGCCAATGAACTGCACAATAATACGCATGGCCAGTATTCCACTTATTACATCACTCATGCGGAACAACAAACTGAAAACGAATCCTAAACCAGCCAGCACTAGTAAACTTACATAAGGGAAATTTTTGGTGGGGTGAAGTTTTGCAAATACTTTAAAAAATGCCCCGTCATTTGCTGCAGCATAAGGAATCCGGGAGTAACCAAGCAGCAGTGCAAACAACGATGCCAGCGCCACCCACAAAACCATTATGGTAACAACCACACCGGCAAAATGGCTGTTGTAAACCCTTTCAATAAAAATACTTACTGTGTAATCTTTGTTTGCTGCACCCAGTTGTTTTATCTCCTGCCAGGGTATTACACTTGTTACACTCATGTTCATTGCCATATATAAAATGGCAATGCCAATAACAGAGATAAACATGCTTCGGGGAATATTTTTTCCGGGGTTTTTTATTTCGCCACCCAAATGGCAAACATTGTAATAACCCAAATAGCTGTAAACAGATTTTATACAAGCCTGGCCAAAAACAAATGAAGCAAGATGACCCCAGCTAAAATCGGTATTGATTTCTTTAAGCGGTTGTAAAAAATTGCCATGTGCAATGCCTGCAACAATTATCCATCCCAATGTAAGCAATACGCCTGTCCAAAGCAGCACGCCTATTTTTCCAATACTGTCAATTTTTCTGTATAATAATATGGTGATTAAAATGATTACCGCTCCCGAAACTGCCTTTTGCTGCCACACATCCAAATGAACCAGGTAGCCAAGATATTGTGCAAAGCCAATGGCGGCCGAAGCTGCAACCAACGGTGCCTGTATAACAGTTTGCCAGACGTATAAAAAACTCATCATCCGGCCCATGCCATTTTTGCCGTAGGCTTCTTTCAAAAAATTATAACTGCCGCCTGCCAGTGGATATGCAGCACCCAGTTCACTCCATATCATTGCATCAACCAAAGAAAGTAAAGCACCTGCAATCCATGCATATAAAAACATACCGCCCATTAAACCAATAACAATGGGCAGCGTTACAAACGGGCCAATGCCCACCATGTCAATCATATTAAGAACAGTAGATTGAAATAATCCTAAACTACGTTGAAGTTTTGGTGATGACATAAAACAATTGAGCAGGTAATTTACAATTTACCTTGCTATTAAAAAACAGTACTGCAATGAAACAGGAAATTTGTTGAGAAAGCGTTTGAAAAAATTACCAGCTTGCCTTAAATGATTTCATATACTCGGGATAATTCTGTTTGGCAAAAGCACCATCGCCAAAATATTTAAGGGGTGCTTCCAGTTCGGCTGGTTTCATATATCCAGGTATGGGTGCAGGCTGTGCATTGATTGAAGACAAAAAAACCGTGGAAGGAAAAGACATGTTGCCGTATAATAAATAAATGGCAAGTTCGCTGGCTTTATACTCTGCTTTGTAACCGAATTTTTTTGAGGCAAATATTACTGAATCACTCGACTCAGCATCAAATTTAACTGCATAATAATGTTCGTTGATGTACTCAGCAACCTTAGCATTGCCATAAGTATTTTTATCCATCACTTTACACCAGCCACACCAATCGGTGTAAACATCAAATAAAATTGGTTTGGGTTGCTTGCTGTAGGCTGCCTGCAATTCTTTTAAACTAAGCCAGTTTATTTTATCTTTAGCCGGGCTAAAAAAAGATACACTGATTGTCAACAGTAAAATCAACCCAATAAATCCTTTAACCTTTTGCATAAAAAATTGTTTAGTAGCTTAGATGATTCATTAACGATAAACCAATGCATAAAATTGTAGTTGCCATTACCGGGGCCAGTGGCTCCATTTACCCAAAATTACTGCTTGAAAAATTACTGGCAGCAAAACAGCAATGGGATGAACTGGCCGTTGTGATGACAGCCAATGCAAAAGAAGTTTGGAAAACCGAACTGGACAACCACGACTACACAAATGTACCTGTAAAATTTTATGAGCAACAGGATTTTAACGCACCCTTTGCATCTGGGTCAGGACAATACAACACCATGATTATAATACCCTGCAGTATGGGCACATTGGGAAGAATTGCTACAGGAATTTCCAACGATTTAATCACCCGTGCTGCCGATGTTATATTAAAAGAAAGAAGAAAATTGATTTGTGCTGTAAGAGATATGCCTTATAATCTCATTCACATCCGCAATATGGAAACGGTAACACTTGCCGGCGGAATCATTTGCCCTGCTACTCCTTCTTTTTACAGCAGGCCGCAAACAATTGAAGAAGTTACATCCACAGTTGTTGACCGTGTGCTTGATCTGGCAGGCATTGATGTTAAAACTTTCAGGTGGGGAAAATGATAATCTTATTTCAAAATATCCGTTTCATTCTTCGTTAATATCCCTTTAAAGGATAAGGCTTTTTACCTGTTATCTACAACTTCTACCCCGGGATATTTTTTTGCATCAAACACAAACTGTGCATCCGCAACAGCAGCCGAAGTATTCATGCTACCAACTGAATAAGTATAGCGGTTGCCAGTTTTTTCAAATACTTTGGTGCTTGCAATTGTCTGGGCAGTTTTTTTAACATTCACCAGCACTTTAAAGAAAGGCCTGGTTTTATCAATGGGAGTTAATTCAATTTCCTGCACACCTTTTACGTCGCTGTTTAATTTATACAGAAAGTCCTTATCGTAAAAATTGGTAAACAGTTTTTGAGGTGTTATGGAATTATTGGTAAGATCAAGTTTTGTAATCACAACTTCATTGTCTGCTTTGCTGTAGGTCCATACATTTGCCCCATCACAAAATATTTCCTGGCCAGTAACACTGATGCGGTATTTGGTGCCCTTCATATAAACCGTACCCGATTTAGTACCGAGGTTTTTAGCAGCGCTGTTCTCAATTTTAAGAGTGAATTTTGCCTGTACCGATTTAAATGTTTTAAATTTTGTACTTACCCCATCAAGCACTTTTTTTGCCGCAGGATCATTTTGTCCCATGCCTTTGGGAGGCTGTGCTAAAAGGGTAATGTTTATTGCCATTTGCAAAAGAACGGTCAGCTAGGAACCAATGACACCATAAGAACCATCGAAATTACAGCAACCGGACAAATTGCCGTACAATAATGCTATGAATCTACCTAGGCACAAACAAACTGGATTCACTCTCATTGAAATGATTGTTTCTTTAGGATTGTTCTCGATTGTGGTTACGGTAGCGGTC
>JANNAM010000233.1:0-35134 GCA_031384415.1 Bacteroidota bacterium | reverse complement strand
ATTATAAAAAAAATTATGAGGAGCTGCAAAAAACTTTTAACCCAAAAAATTTCGACCCCGGTAAATGGGCAGCAGCGGCAAAAGATGCCGGAATGAAATATGTCGTCTTCACCACCAAACACCATGACGGCTTTTGTATGTTTGATACAAAGCAAACAGATTATAAGATCACATCGCCCAATACAGCTTTTTCTTCCAATGCAAAAAGCAATATTGCCAAAGAAGTGTTTACAGCATTCCGCAAAGAAGGCATTGCCACCGGCGCTTATTTCAGCAAACCCGACTGGCACAATGAAAATTACTGGTGGCCTTATTTTCCTCCCAAAGACAGGAACGTAAATTATGACCCAAAAAAATATCCACAGCGCTGGCAGGCTTTTAAAGATTTTACTTACAACCAGATAAAAGAACTGATGAGTGAGTATGGAAAGATGGATATTCTTTGGCTGGATGGTGGCTGGGTAAGGCCGAAACATACAATTGATACTGCCATTGAATGGCAGCGAAGCATTAAAGACGAACAGGATATTGATATGCCCAAAATTGCTTCCATGGCAAGAAAATACCAGCCCGGTTTATTGGTGGTTGACCGCAGTGTTGGGTATGAATATGAAAACTATGTAACCCCGGAACAACATATTCCCACAACAATATTACCATACCCCTGGGAAACCTGCATGACAATGGCATCAAGCTGGAGCCATGTGCCAAATGATAAATACAAATCAACCAATGAACTCGTTCACACACTGGTGAAAATTATTGGCATTGGCGGTAATTTATTGCTGAACATTGGCCCCGATGCAAATGGCAATTGGGATAGTGCTGCTTACACAAGATTGAAAGAAATGGGTGAATGGATGAAGATTAATGGTGAAGCAATTTATGATACTAAACCATATTGTCTGCCGCAAAGCAACACAACTTTTTTTACTTACTCAAAAAAGCAGGATGTAGTTTACATGATTGATTTATTGGATGAAAATAAAGGCAATTATAAAAACGGGAAATTGTTTTACCTGGCAGGGCAAAATTTTGCTCATTTTAAAAGAGCAATGATAGTTGGTACAGATATTATATTGCCAATAAAGAAACCCAGCTTTGAAAGAGATGCTCAAATCATAATAGAAAATGATAAGAACATATTGAACTTAAAACATGCTGTGGTTTATAAATTGTTTAAGTAAAGCTGTTTGTGCAAAACATGATTAAAGTTCAATATTGGTATGCAGTAAAAGTGAGTGACACAACGATGATGATACAGGGAACCTAAGCTGGTTCAAAAAACATTTCCACATAATGTTAGAAGAATAGCAAGCCGCCTACAATCCCGATTTTAAATAATTGTTATCTTTATGTATGATTTGGAATGAAAAAAAATCTGTCAGGGTAGCAATACTTGACCTTTATGAAGGCCATGCCAACCAGGGCATGCGTTGCATACGTGAAATTTTAAACCAGTATGCCGATGCCAATAATATTGATGTGGTGTTTGATGAATTTGAAGTAAGGCTGAAAAAACAGGCGCCAGATTTAAGTTATGATATTTACATCAGCAGCGGCGGCCCCGGCAGCCCGTTAGATACTGAAGGAAGCGAATGGGAAAAAATTTATTTTAACTGGCTTAATAAGGTGGAGCAATGGAACAATAACGCCGGCAATGTAATTAAGAAAAAAGTTTTTTTTATCTGCCATTCTTACCAGCTTGCCTGCCGCCATTTTCGTATTGCAAAAGTTTGCAAACGCAAAAGCACTGCCTTTGGGGTGTTTCCCATTCACTCGCTGCCGCAGGGAAAAGAAGAAATAATTTTTGATGGCCTGAAAGATCCTTTTTATGCTGTTGACAGCAGGGATTACCAGGTGATAGAACCAAATCATAACCGCATGCATGAAATGGGTGCAATGGTGCTGGCAATAGAAAAAGAAAGGCCGCATGTAGCATTGGAAAGAGCCATTATGGCTGTGCGGTTTAATGAGCACATGATTGGCACACAGTTTCACCCCGAAGCCGATGCGGTTGGTATGAGCCTTCATTTGCAAACAGATGAAAAGAAAAAAACTGTTGTTGAAAATTATGGCCATGAAAAATGGCAGTCAATGATTGAGCAACTGAACGACCCCGATAAAATAATGTTTACCTACAGTCATGTAATCCCCAATTTTTTAAATGTTGCCATTGAACAGATGCAACTGGCAGAGGTTTAATTTTTTTGTTTGTCCGGGCTTTATATTTTCAATCAACATCCTTGCATCGCCCTCTTGTACTGATTATCTTTATTGAACTTCCATCTAAGCGATTTCTGTGTTATATTTGTTTACAGCAATTTTAAATTATTTCTCATGCACAAAGAAATGCGCCGGCGCTTCAACCAAAATTTTACGAAGGAAAAATATGATGCTTACATGGCCGAACTGGAAGGCCTTCATCCCGGCACATTGGATTTCAGGAATGCAGAAACACCCATTTTTGTCCCCAAAGATTTTACTCAAAAAATGCTGGATGCCTGCGAAGACATTATTGATGTGATTACTGATGAAAAATTTCTTGCACTTACAGACCGGAGCATTCCGGATAATATAAAAATACCGGGACAAAATAAACAATCGCAGTTCATCGCTTTTGATTTTGGTGTTTGCGAAAATGCAAATGCAGAACTTGAACCCCAGTTGATAGAAATGCAGGGCTTCCCTACCCTATTTGCTTTCCAGGCATTTCACTCGGAGCTTACTGCAAAGTATGCCGGACTGCCAGACAATTTTTCTCCTTATTTAAGCGGATACAATAAAGAAACATACCTGCAACTGCTGAAAGAAATTGTTGTAGGCGATCAAAAGCTAGAGCATGTAATTCTTTTAGAGATATATCCTGAACAACAAAAAACAAGGATTGATTTTTATTGCACCGAAGATGTGCTGGGTATTAAAACAGTTTGCTTAACTAAACTGATTGCCGAAGGCAATAAGCTGTATTATGATAATAATGGAACCAAAACACAAATTAAAAGAATATACAACCGTCTTATTTTTGACGACCTGGAAAAACAGGAAGGCCTGGAAAATATCATTGATCTATCCAAACCTTATGAAGTGGAATGGGTTCCGCATCCAAACTGGTTTTACCGCATCAGTAAGTTTACGTTGCCATTTATAAACAATCCTTATGTGCCACAAACATATTTTTTAAATGAGCTCAAACAAATGCCCGGTGATTTGGAAAACTATGTATTGAAACCATTGTTTTCATTTGCAGGTATGGGCGTTGTAATTGATGTTACACAAGAAGACATTGACAACGTGAAAGATCCTGAAAACTGGATATTACAACGCAAAGTAAAATATGCCGATGTTATTGAAACGCCTGATATTCCTGCCAAGGCCGAAATACGTTTGTTTTATTTCTGGAAAGATGGCTGGGCAAGACCAAAGGCTGTACACAACCTTTCGAGGCTGAGCAAAGGAAAAATGATTGGCACAAGGTATAATAAGGATAAAGAATGGGTTGGTGGCAGCGTCTCCTTTTTTGAAAATTAAACGATTGCATTATGAAAAATGGACAAATAAGATTTGAGTACTGGCTTAATCAACTGCAGGTATTACTTGACAAAGCTGCCAAACAAAAAAATCCTGCGCTCTTTCTTTACCAGAACAATGCCCGTACTCCACTTTTTATGCTGGAAGGATTGAGTAAACTGTATGCTGGCCTGCACAATAAAAAGAAATTCAGTAAACTAAAAGAACATTTTAAATTGCTGGAAGATGGCCTCGGTGTTATTGACTATTATGATTCTTTCGCAAAAGAGTTTGCTGCAAATAAGAGTATACCTGCAACCATTACCTCATACCTGCAGGCACAGGTAAGAGAAAAAATACAAAGCCTGAATGAAATATTAAAAGAAGAAGAATGGATTGGTGCAGATAATAAACGCATAATCAAAATAAGAAAGAAATTAGAAGAAGCAGACTGGATGAAAGAAAAAGAAGAAGTGGAAAGTATCTGTAAATTCTATTTAAAGTCAATTGCATCTATCATCAGCTTTGCTACTGCCGAAGATTTTCATTTTGATAATGTGGAAGCCGATGTTCATGAATTGAGAAGAAAGTTACGCTGGCTCAGTATTTACCCACAGGCTTTACGTGGCTGTGTGCAACTGGGCAAAACAAAAACTGCTCCTAAATACCTGGCTAAATATTTAACTAAAGAAATCATTACATCACCTTACAACAAAATGCCCGATGCCGGAGATAATAAACATTTTGTAATTCTTAAGCAAAATCATTTTTACGCTCTTAGCTGGATGATTGCTGAATTGGGTAAATTGAAAGATACCGGCTTACGGGTAATTGCCATTAAAGAAGCATTGCAGCAAACATCTTCTGTAAGCGATGCAGAGGCTTATAGTAAAGCATACAAGTTGTGTGGCCAAAACCAGGTACAATTAAAAGAAATTTTGTCTAAAGCCGATTCTATTTGCAAAATATACTTCAAAGAAAAAAACCTGGAACAACTGTTGATTGGCACAGGCGATGTGAAGTAAACGAAACAATCTTTTTCCCTTTTTTACTTTCATTATTATAAAACTATATCTTCGTAAATATTTTTAGTCAAGTCTAAATTTAATTTTTGGAAGATGAAACATATATTACTCCTGCTAACAGCATCAGCTTTTATTAATGCCAGGGTTGCTGCACAGACAGAAAAAATTGATACCGACCGACCCGATCAGACAGAAAGTGTATTTACTGTGCCCAAAAAATTTATACAGTCAGAATTTGGCCTGGTTGCAGAAAAACTGAATGCTTACCAGACCAACTACACCAGCCCAACAATACTTACCAAATACGGGCTTACCAAAAAAACCGAAATCCGGTTGATTACTGAATGGGGTTTCAACGACAGTAAATTGTTACAATACAATGTTCCTGAAATTACCACTCCCCTTCAACTGGGATTTAAAACCTCCTTATCAGAAGAAAAAGGGTTGTTGCCAAAAACTTCTTTGATTGTTCATTCTGCTTTACAAAATATTAAAGAGACCGGAAAGAAAAATAAAAAAGAGATAGCAGGCAATTTCCGGTTTACATTGCAAAACAGTATTACTAAAAACATAGCCATTGGCTATAATATTGGAATGCAATGGGAAAGCTTTAATGAAATGCCTGCGTATGTTTACACTTTTGCTCCTGGCTTTAACTTAAGCGATAAATGGTATTGTTATCTTGAGGCTTTTGGTACAATAATGAAAGATAATGAACCGGAAAACAGTGTAGATGCCGGTTTGGCTTATTATGCAACTGATAATTTAAAGATAGATATTTCAGCAGGCAAAGGAATCAGCAGTGCTGCACCCAGATATTACCTGGGTGCAGGATTTTCATTTCGTTTTAAAACCGGCAGATAATTACTTAACCAGTGCTTTTACGAGGCTTTCCAGTTTGCGTCCTTCTGCATCAATAGCAACAAGTTTTCCATTTTTATCTAAAAGAAAAGTAGTTGGTATTTCCTCCACTCCAAATGCCTGCAATACTTTACTATCCCACCCAGAATTATCATTTACCTGGGTATAAGTAATTTTATCCTGCTTTATAGCTTCTACCCATGCTTCTTTCTTTTTATCGCTGGAAACTGCAAACACTTCAAATCCCTTCAATTTATATTTTTTATAAAGCCTTTGAACAAATGGGTTACTTGCCCTGCATGGCCTGCACCAGCTTGCCCAAAAATCTATCAGTACTACCTTTCCCTTAAATGATGATAGATTGACAATACTGTCATTGGGGGCAGGTAAAGAAATCTCAGGCATCGCTTCCCCGATTTTTATTTGACTCATGGCAGTATCAACAGCAAGCAGCAGTCCTATCCCAATAAATATTTTTTTCATTTACAACATTTTTTTTTCTGAAAAGGGATACTATAAATTGTAATAGTTTTCTCATGGAAATTCTAATACACATTAAATAAATTAAATTCAAACCGAAGGAGTACACCTTCCGGCGAAGTCCTTTTCAGGTTGGTTATTACAGGAAACCTGTAACCTGCATCAAAGCGCATTTTACTAAAAAAAACAAACTGAACTGAGGGGGCAACATCTAAATACGAAACCCCGGTATTTAAATTAGTCTGCCCAAGGATTTCAACCATCAGATTCAAATTTGTTTGTTTATAGCTTGTATATTCTTTTGGTAACATTAGTTTACCTGCCGACAAAGTATAATTAACAGCATTGCGGCTTTTGTTAGCATAAATAAATTTTTCTTTTCCATTATCCTTAGCATGTAAGAAAGAAACTGAAGAGGAAATCGCCACTTTAGTTATTAACTGCGTTGCAACAATTCCAACTTCGTAGCCTGAATTATGACCATTAAGGTCAATAGCATTTTGGTGAATATCGCTGTTATTAAAACTATATCTTCCAAAAGCGGCCATTCTAAAATGATTATGAACATCATCCACACTGTAAAAACGGTACTTACCATAAATGCCACCGCCTTCTGCAACAAAACTTTGATTGCGGTTACTTAAAAACCCTTCCACATGCACCATTACCCTTCTTGAAATACCCCACATAATTTCCGGAATCAAATGATAATTGGTTTTTTTTTCATCAATATCCTGCATTAGGTAATTATTCATTCTTATCCCGATGCTTTTAGCCGCCATATTACTGGCTGGTTCGGTAAATACAAAAAGTTCCTGTGCTGTTACTTTTTGAATAATAAATATGAATACCAGAAAAATAATTTTTTTCATAAAAAATATAAAAGAGGTGCAGGTTTTTGCCTGCACCGCTGCGTTAATTAAATAGTTACATGAAAAACTCTTTTGCCATTTTCACTTGTTTCTTTATAACATGCCTTTTTGGTTAAACTGCTGTTCTTCTTAAATTCTTTTGCTGATACAAAACCTTTGTCCAGCAAACGGATTGTTTTATCGCCAGTTAAAACACCGCTTTTTGCATTTAAAAAATGAAATACATAGTTACCGGCAGTAACATGGTCATCGCCGGAAACAGCAAGGTTTTCAAAATGATAAGTTACAGTGAAGCCCGCTACAAAAAAACCAGCATCTTCCACTTTATCCTTCAGTTTGTCAAAATCAGCCCCTGCATCTGGTTTAAATGTAACGGCAAATGTTGAGTTCTTTATATTGGGCTCTACTTTTTCAACAAAATCTAATGTTTTCAGTGCCTTAAAAATTGAATTACTGCACATGCTGCAGGTTAATCCGCTGGCCTGGATGTTTACTTCTTTTACCTGTGCTCCTGCAGCCAGCGAAAAAGATATAAGCATTATTAAAATTATTTTTTTCATCTCAATTAAATTTATAATAATAAAAGCAGGATTTGTACTTATGACCTGCTACTAAATGCTATTTAAATAAACCAATATTAATCATCTGCACAGCATTTTTTAGCTTTTGTTTCAGTTGCTGCTTTCCTGTCGTACTGGCAGCAGCCATGCAGTTTATTATATGCTTTGTCATCGGCAGTAAAGTCTTGTGTATCGTAGCCTGTCTTTGCAATAGCTTTTTGAATTTTTACAGACGATGATTTAGATTCTGAATATGATACTTTCAGTTCTTTAGATTCTTCATCCCACAACGCTGATGCTGCTCCGGCCGATTTTGCGGCTTTTTCAATTTTTGTTTTACACATTTCGCAGTTGCCCCATACTTTAATAGTTTCAGTTTTTACTGTGCTTTGTGCCAAAGAAGAATTAATTGCGAAGATGCTGAACAATAATGCAGCATAAATATTTAAGATTTTCATTTTAATAAGTTTTTAATTTAAGTATTCTGTTTTTAATTGAGATTTCCTGAATGGGATTGACGCAGTTCAAATTACCCTATAGTTGGGGTGACTCAAGAATGGCCAACAGCATTACCAAAGTTTGTTATAAAAAAACAAACAAAAATTTGAAGGGATAAATTAAATCCTGAAAACGCAGTTTAATATGCAGTCAGAAGGTCCGTAATAATCTGGCGGAGAGTGATTGTTGACTGCTGAATAAGCAATGCCTTCAGGCAATTGCCAGCTAAATAATGGATACTCATTTGAAACAGCAAATTCAGCTGCTTTAAAACTTATATCGTTTGAAACGTTTTTGTATGAGTCAGTTAGTTTGTAAAATTTATGCTCGTCGTGGCAGCAACCCGATTTATTTTCCGTCATTCCGCATTTACCACACTTATCAGATGAAGAGCCATAAAGCTCTACCCCTGCAGTTTTGCCCATGCAATAATGAATCTCCATAGCTATACCAGAAGATACAACCATGTAAACAAGAGTTAATATGCCAATAAATATTTTCTTCATTTTATTTTACTGATACAAAAGTAAGGTGATTTACGAAAAAAAAGAATTACAAATGTTAAAGAAGCTGTAAGTATCTGAAATTGCCGCTTAATTTACAAATTCCCACTTTATCCCAAAGCGGAAGATGAAACCCTGTGTTGGATAGTGTGGCGCTGCAAAATTGTTATTGGTAAAACCAAAGCCATTTGCAAAACTGATGGTATTTAAATTTTCGGCCCGGATAAAACCTGTGAACGACTTAATGCGAAAATGAAAAAATAAATTTATATCTGGTCGGTTTTTTAATTTAAAACTGTCCTGCGGAGTAAACTGGCCCATTAATGGTGAGTAGTTATAAGCATCGTAAGGAGTGTAATACCGTAATTCAACACCGGTACTCAAATTAAGATTTTTATAAAATGCTCCTTCGTAAGCAATACGATTTCTTGTGAAAAGCAATGGAACTTTAATTGGAGCCGAACCATCGGTTTGCTGCAAAACAATTTCTGTGTACCAGTTCCATTTTTTATTAATCTTTATTTTTTTAGAAGCAAACACCTGCAGCAGGTTAATTACTTTACTGCTCTGTGCCGTTTTATAATAATTGCTGAAATAAGTAAGGTTGGTTATAAGATGATTTTTAAATCCAAGATTGAAATAAGAGTTACTTGCTGTGGCACCAAAAGAAGTAATGTTTTCTTTTTTATAAGCATTATTATTTTTAAAATTGAAAGCAGAAAGATTACTAAATATAAACGATGGCGTTTGGTTTACATTACTGAAAAACAAACGAACATCCCCCAGTTTTTTATTCAGCAAACGCCCCAATGTGGCATAAGCACTATAATCTCCGCTGTTCAGCCCATTCAGATAAAATTGCCCCTTTGCCAAAACATCCCACAGTTTATTTCTTGTTTTATTCCTGTACTCGGCATGAAGCATTACATTGTAATAATTTTTTGTGCCGCTGTGTACAGAATCGCCGGGATCGAATTCGGCTTTAATATTTTGCAATGTTGCGCCGGCTAATAAAAACTGAGCAGGGTTCTTTGTTTCCGGAAACTGCAGTAATGAAAAATCATTATTGATTATTGTCCATTTTTCTTTTACTGAAAATGCAGATGAAACTTTCTTAAGTGTTGTATCGTACCAGGTTTTATATATAGTTGAATCTGCTTTATCATCTTTAAACTGGTAGTTATTGGTGCTGTAAGTAAAACTGTATTGCAGCCTTAGCTTTGGGTAAAACAAAAATTCTGTTGTGCTGTCATTTATTGCAACCGAATCTTTTTTGCCAATATCATAACTCTGCCGCAGGAAAAAAGTGAAGTCCCGGTAAATATTGCCGGTGTTGATGCTTGATTTAAAAGGATTGGGTTCATACAAATTGGCACCGCCCAAATTAACAGGAATACTGAACCTCTTCTTTTTATTTACATCATACAGCAAAGAATCTGCAGTGATGCCCCCGTTCTCCGAATTTTTAATTGAGTTGCCAACCAGCGACAGTTGCAAAGCGTAACGCTTTCTTTTTCCCTGGTAAGCGCTGAACAATCTGTAATTATTGTGATTGGTATTTTGAGTAACAAAAAAACCCGGCGCACTTATAAGGCGGTAATCAAAACCAAAATTCCAGTTGGGCTTGGGATTTTGAGTATGCAGTACTCTTATCATTTGCTCTTTGCCACTTGCAAGCTGGTAATTCAGTTGCGAATAAGGTTTTGTGGTTTTATAAAATTTTGTTCCTTCCAAAGTGTAACGATAGACATCAAAAGCATGAAAGCCTGCATCCCAGCCAGCCTTAGCATTGGGAGCATAAATTAAAGAGTACGCAGCAGCGCCGTTATTTCCCAGGTACTGATATGCCGACGGAACAGAAAAATATTTATCAAAATCATTGATGGAAGAATCAAGTGAGTTATTTCTTACGGAATCCAGAAATCTGTAAGTAATAGAAATAGAGTCTTTCAAATCGTCCCGGTGTACAAATCCAATACTGTCTTTTCGGGCAGTGGTAGTTGCTGGCTTATTTTCAATTTGAGTTGTTGTGGAAATACCTTTGTCGTCTAATATTTTTTTTATTCGCTCCCCCTTGTCCTGTGCAATAGAAATTGCGTAAGACATTAATAAAATAAAAAGCGCAACAATTTGTTTCATCAAATTAACATTACAATTGTGTAACTAATTCTTTAAACAATAAACAAAAATTAGGTTCGGCAGCTTTGGCTGCTTCCAGCACTTCTTCATGTGTTATTGCATTTTCTTCTTCCCTGATGCCAACATCGGTTACAACACTCATGGCAAACACATCCAGCCCCATGTGAACAGCCGTAATACATTCCTGCACCGTACTCATGCCAACCACATCGCCGCCCAGCACATGAATCATCTTATATTCTGCCCTTGTTTCAAATGTGGGGCCGGTTACGGCTACATAAACCCCCTCCTGCACATTAATATTTTTTTCGGCAGCAATTGCCTTCATTTTGCTAATAAGATTCTTTTTATACGGCTCACTCATATCCGGAAACCTGGGGCCTAATTCCTTGTAATTTTTTCCAATCAACGGATTGGGTGTAAGCTGGCTGATATGGTCTGTAATAATCATCAAATCGCCAACCTTAAATGCAGGATTTACACCGCCGGCCGCATTACTCAGCAATAAAGTTTCAATGCCTAAAAATTTTAAAACCCTTATTGGAAAAACAACCTGGTCGGCATTATAACCTTCATAATAATGAAAGCGCCCTGCCATTGCAACTACTTTTTTGCCGCCCAGTTGGCCAAATATCAATTTGCCGCTATGGCCCTCAACTGTACTTACAGGAAAATGCGGAATATCGCCATAAGGAATTTCCTTTTCAATGGTAATTTCTTTTGTAAAACTTCCAAGGCCGCTTCCCAAAACAATACCAATTACCGGCTGTTCATTGTAAACACTTTTAATAAAATCAACAGCAGCTGCAATTTTCTCCATCATAAGCAATAGTTTTAATTTTTAATGGGCAAATGTACAATAAGAAATTGTTAGAAAAGCGATAAAGAATAGGCAGCCGGATGTTAATAAGGGTACCGGAAGAAACTGCAATCATCCTCATCACATAAAATTTTTCTCATCACTTCATCTTTTAAAACATCGGTATAATCATATTTTTTCCCGTCAACAATGATGGTTCGGTAAATTAAACGGATACCATGACTGTAATCTACATACCAGTTTATATGCCCCGTATACAAAGGCTGAATTGCATTGCCATCCATTTTATGCCAGCCATAAATAGCAACACGGTTTGGTTTTAAATCATTGGTAATTTTTGAAGAAATAACCACATCTTTTTTTATGCCGGCTATTAATCCTTTCCTTGTTTGCCGCTGTGCTTCAATCATTAAATGATGCTGGTAAAAAGTAACTGCACTGTCACGGTATGCAAACATTGGTATTGGCTCTAATTTTATTTTAGCTTGCTGGTAAATATCATTTACCATTTTTCTGGTGGGTAAAAAACAATGCAGGCTGTCGGCAATTTGCTGGGCAGCCATCGGCGTCATTGGCACTCTTGCAAAATCATTATTGCTGCCAATTGATAAATAATCGGGCAGAACAAAATAAGTTGCATGAATTATTTTTTGCGTTGCCGAATCTTTTATTTGTGTATGAACAGGAATTAATCTTCTCAAAAAATCCGGCACATTGCCCGATAAAATTTCTTTTACTATCATTGGTTCTCTTTCATACCATTTCAAAGCTGCAATGCTAGTATAAAAGACAGAACCGGTAACAGCAGTTATATTTCTTTCGGGCAGTAAAAGTTTATGTGGTGCTGTGCAGGATGAAAATAAAACCATAAATATAATAAAGCAGCGGTAAAACATTTTTGAAAACTACAAAAAAAGGGCGCTTTTAAAGCGCCCTTTGATAATTAAATAATTTGAGATTAAAGTTTGGTGAATTTATTCACAATGATATCATCTCCTAACTGTACTTTAATCAGATATGTTCCTTTGGCAAAATTGCTCACATTCACAGGCAAGGTGTTATTGCCTTGAACTATTTTCACTTGTTTAGTGTAAAGTACTTTGCCGCTTACATCACTCACCTGTATTTCGCCGGTTACATTTTTATCAGCAGAAACAGAGACTTTTAATACATCCAATACAGGATTAGGATAAATAGCCACATCTGCAATGCCATCATTTCGAACACTTCTAATCAAACTATTTTTTGCAGAATTGTCTTTATCTACACTGCGTAACCTGTAGTAGTTAATGCCTTTTACAGGATTGTTATCTGTAAAGCTGTAATTA
Source organism: Bacteroidota bacterium (assembly GCA_031384415.1). Taxonomy (GTDB): domain Bacteria; phylum Bacteroidota; class Bacteroidia; order Chitinophagales; family Chitinophagaceae; genus Ferruginibacter. Next base: position 22,538 of record JANNAM010000233.1, on the reverse strand, counting down.
CTTACAATATTGCTGAACCCTGCAGCAGTTACCTGCCCGATAGCAACAAAACTTCTGCTGTCATTACTGCGTTCAACTACAAAATGGCTGCTGTTTTGTTCCTGGCTTGTGCTCCAGCTAAGCAGGTTTATTTTGCCTGAACGTTGTGCAGTAAAGTTTAAGAGATTTACAGGAACAACTCCCTGTGGCCTGTATTCAAGAGCAAGTGGCGAACTGAACATAGGACCACCTGCATTATCAATACGATATTGAATTCCTGCAGTTCCAGCTGCATTTTGTATTCCTAAATCGCATTGTGCTGCAAATATGGTAAGCGGATTGATTGTTTCAGCATCATTATACTGAACCACTATTTTTCCGTTTGTATATAGAATAACCTGCATTGTTAAATAATCAGTTGAAGTTGTTGCCGAAAATCTATAAGCATGGTAATAAGTAATGACAAATTTGGTTGCATCACCTCCATAATAAATCTTTGCATTGGGATAAGTTGCAGGAGTAATATCCAAATCAACCATACCAGCAGCTATTAAATTGGCAGGGTTTAAAGCACTTGGTATAGCTGTTACACCAGTTTGAGTTCCAGTGACAGGGGTTCCAAGATTTAAAAATCCATTTACATAGATGTTCAGGTAAGGCGACCCTGTGTTAAATGTGGTACCCATATATGGAAAATTGAAACCTGGATCAACAGAAAATACACCATCATCCGGATCAGTAAATGTTATTGAAGTATGTCCAGCTGCAACCGGATCAATCCATGAATAAACAGGCTGAACTGGAGAAGCAGGTGCACTGCAGGATGTTGAATTAAGGAAAGTATAATTTCCGTTTGCAGGTGCCCCACCACCATAATCTACAATAGCTGCGGAGAAACTGGCTGTTACCAGGTCATTACTTGGATCTCCATCACCACTTAAACTGGTAAAACAATTGGCAGTATAAGAACCTGCTGTAGGCGTATAAGGATCAAAACTCACCTCTTGTGTAACACCAGAATTCAAGACTACTGGTTTGGTACTGGTATAAATAACAGTTGCTCCTTGTTTTACTTCAAAAGTTGCATTAAACGATTGGTTGGCAGAACCATAATTTGAAATGTTGCATTTGGGAGTGATAGCTCCGCATATCCTCACCGTTGAACCACCAAGAGGGTTTGTCAATGCTGAAGCGCCTACATCATTGGCCAATGTAAGTCTTGGTTCCACCATAAATTTATAAGGGCTGCCCGGAGAAAAATCTGTCCATGTGGTACTTCCTGTAGGCGAAGCATAGTAAAAAGTAGTAGGACGTATTGGACTCTCTGTCTGGAAAGCAAATGAAACATTAGTAGTGCCGGTTTGTCTAACTCCAACATAAAAATTTCCTGAAACCGCAACAGGTGGGCTAACAGGAAGCGTAAAGGCGCCAGCGGTTGAAGTTTGAGAAGTTGATGTCCAAAGATTGGCACCAGGCGTGCCACCAGTACCAGTTGCATCCCAAATTCCTATCTGGAATGGCTGACCACCCGTTGAAAAATTCACACTCACCTGGTTTACTGTAGTTGGACTGCTAGTGGAAAATTTAGCAACAAAATCTCCAGTATTTCCTGTAAAGCCAACTCCCCCGGAAGCCACAGTTCCATATGCGTAGGTATATGAGTTATTGGTTACAGACTGAGAAACAGTTTTCGTATTATTTCCTGCAATATCATCAGTGTTTGGTATGGTTACAGTTATAGTATTAGTACCGGTAACTGTAGGTGTAAAACTTGTAAAACTTACAGTAGCATTTGCCCCAGATGCAAGCGAAGCAATATTTTGAGTGTTGGTAAATGTATTTGCCCCGGTTACATTGAGCGTCACATTTAAGTTGGTTATAGGGTTATCTCCATTGTTTTTAATATTTGCAGATATGATATGCGGAGCAGCATAGGGAATTGGTAATTTACCCAAAGTATAAACCTGTATTACACCTGCATCGTTATTAAGTGTATATGCAAGTCTGGTAAATGGCCTGAAAGAAGAAGTATTTGTAACACTTGTTGGTAATGCACTGGTTGAAAACGCATTTCTCAACCCATTTGTTAAGTCGGTATTGCAATTGGCTGTATTTGCAGTAGAAACCGGGTTTGTTGTATTTTGATATTCATAAGCTATGTATAACCCTCCTCCTGTGTATGTGAAGGGCGAACCCCCAACAATATTGATATCAAAATTTCCTGCCGCATTTGGAATAGTAATGTTACCATCATGAGCATTTGTCATAGGTGCAATAACATCAGACCAAAGAGTACTTGCTTTGTTATAAGTGGCATCCGATGTGTTTTCGAAATAAACTTTAAAAGTTGTACTGGCAGTAGTTATACTTTGTGCAGCTGAGTAATTGAACCCTATCTGGCTGAAAGTAGCGCCGGGGGGGACAGCTGCATTTAACATTTCGGCAGCAGTAATCAGGTAAACAGTTCTTATATATCGCTGCGAACCTTGCGGTGCACGGGAATTTCCCGAAGTACCCGTTCCGGAAATTACGTCATGAATTCCTAATATGCTGTTTGGATTCTGCGGTGTGCCAGAAGTTTGAAAAGAATGTTTACCGTCAAACCTAATTTCAGGCAGGAATTGGGCTGAACTTAGAAAAACGCAAAAAAAAGCTGATGTGAGTAAAAGTAGTTTCTTCATGTTTTATGTTTTAAATTATATAAACGTATTCAATAAGTACTAAATCCTTAGTACAAAATAACCAATAAAATTGCTGGTGTTTTATAGTTCAGTTTATATTCAGAGGATGAGAGGGACTACAAGATAGCAAAAATTTCAATCCGGCTTTCCTATCTTCGCAAAAATCTTCAAATATGAATCTTCACGAATACCAGGCAAAGGAATTATTAAAGAAATACAATGTACCCGTTCAGGAAGGAATTGCCTGCAACACCCCGGCAGCAGCAGAAGAAGCTTACCGCCAGATTCATACACAGTATGGAAGCAAGTTTGCCGTAGTAAAAGCCCAGATTCATGCCGGCGGACGTGGCAAAGGAAAAATTGCCGGTACCGAACAACGTGGTGTGGCCGTTGGTAAAAATGCAGAAGACGTAAAAAAAATAGCACAGAATATTTTGGGTGGCACACTGGTCACCATTCAAACCGGCGAAGCTGGCAAATTGGTAAACAAAGTGCTGGTGGCCCAGGATGTTTATTATGAAGGGCAAAACCCGGTAAAAGAATTTTACCTCTCCATTTTATTAGACAGGGCAAAGGGACAAAATGTAATTATGTACAGTACCGAAGGTGGAATGAACATAGAAGATGTTGCACATGATACACCTGAAAAAATATTTAAAGAATGGGTTTACCCCGGTGGAAGCCTGCAGGGTTTTCAGGCAAGAAAAATTGCTTTTAATCTGGGGCTAAGCGGTGAAGCTTTTAAAAACTGTGTAAAATTTGTAACCAATTTATACAACGCTTATGTTGGCCTGGATTGCGGTATGCTGGAAATAAATCCGCTGTTTAAAACAAGCGATGAAAAAATAATTGCCGTTGATTGTAAAATGAATGTGGATGACAATGCATTGATGCGCCACAGCGAAATAGCATCCTTAAGAGACATCAGTGAAGAAGACCCAACCGAAGTGGAAGCAGGCAAATACAATCTGAACTTTGTAAAATTAGATGGCAACGTAGGTTGCATGGTTAACGGTGCCGGCCTTGCAATGGCAACAATGGATATGATTAAATTAAGCGGTGGCGAACCTGCTAATTTTTTAGATGTAGGCGGCACTGCCAATGCACAAACTGTGGAAGCCGGGTTTCGTATTATTTTAAAAGATCCAAAAGTAAAAGCAATACTGATAAATATTTTTGGCGGCATTGTTCGCTGCGACAGGGTTGCACAGGGTGTAATTGATGCTTATCAGTCTATAGGCAATATCAGTATTCCTATTATTGTTCGCCTGCAGGGCACCAATGCCGATGTGGCAAAAAAACTAATTGATGAAAGCGGCCTTAAAGTAGAAAGTGCTATTTTATTAAGTGAAGCTGCAGCATTGGTAAATAAAGCAGTAGCTTAAATAATTTATATTACCAGATTTTATAAATAAAAAAATCTCATACCTTAAGATGAGATTTTTTTATGTCACTTTATTGCAATAAAACTGTCACGAAATTATCATTACTCTATTTTTTAAAAAATGACTAAATACATTTCTATGTTTTGGCACAGGGTTTGAATAATCTGAAATTATAAAACAACATGGTTTTTTATTGCAGTATTTAACTGCTTTGTTTTTTACCCCTCATAACAACCTTCCGGCAAAAAAATTAAATACTAAAAGCATACACTTTTATTAGCGGCAATTATTTATCAGAACTAAATAAAACCAGCAAGTTTACACACTCAGTTTTATTTATAAATCTAAAATTAAATTTTATGAAAACGATTCAATTCAAAAAAAAACTATCAGGAATTATTGCTGTTTCGTTTATCTTTTTACTGGCATTGTCTTCTTGCAAAAAAGATAGTGCTGGTAATTCGGGTTCAGCTGTAACAGCCATTAAAATAACCGATGCACCAATTGATGATGCTTCTGTTAGTGGAGCATTTGTAACCATCAGCGACATTAAATTAGATGGACAAAGTATTCAGGGATTTAGTAAAACCACCATTGATGTGGCAGCATACAGAAATGGCGCCACCAAAACAATTGGCAATTTTAACCTTGAAGGGAAAAACTACAGCAGCATTACATTTGTCCTGGATTTTGATGCCGATGCCAGCGGTAATGCACCGGGTTGTTATGTGTTGGCAACAAACGGCGTTAAACACAAATTGCAAACAACAAGTAACAGCATTACTGTAACAAAAAGTTTTGCTTTGCAAAGCAGTTCCTCCAATTCAATTGTTGCCGATTTCGATTTGCGTAAAATGATTATTCACCAGTCTGGTGGTGCGTCCGATCATTATGAATTTGTAACATCAGCTGAATTGCAGAGTGCTGTTCGCCTGGTTGTAGAAAACCAGACCGGTACAATTTCAGGTACTTTAACTGATAATATTTCTGCATCAGGCAAAGTGGTAGCTTATGCTTACAAGAAAGGAACTTTTAACAGAAGCAGTGAAATACAGGGACAGGGAAGCAGCAGCATTGAATTTAAAAATGCAGTTAGCAGTGCCGTAGTAAGTTCAGGCGGGGCTTATCAATTAAATTTTTTAGAATCGGGCACTTATGAAATTCACTTTGCAAGTTATAAAGACACGAATGCAGATGGTGAATTTGAACTGAAAGGAACACTTGTTGTAGTTGGTGCAGGCAGCCTGGATTTGCTGGGATTAACAGTAAACTCAAATTCAAGTTTAACTGTTAATGCAACTGCAACTGGTGTTCTTAATTTATAAATAATGAAATAGTTTTTAGCAGTTGGGTTGTTTTAGGACTAAAGCCGGTTCATCGAAAATGAACCGGCATTTTTTATTCTGGTATTAATCCAATCGGCACAATAAACTCCCAGCGGTTTTTAACGGTTGGGTTTATTAAATCCTGGTCAAGCAGGTGAGAAAACCTAACACCAAAACTTACAGGCAGAGCATTCCATACTTTTGTATCAAAATAAATTTCGCCGCCGGTACTGCGGTTTTTAATTTCGGTAAGCACACCATTTACCCTTGCTTTTGCATTGGTATAATCATAAAAGCCATTGGCACGGATGCGTTGAAAGAAAATTAAATTGGCAACTCCAAAGTCGGGATACAGCAAAGGCAAATGATAATTCACTCCCAGTTTATACATGCGCCTTGTGCTGAGTGCTTCATAACCACGGGAGTAGGAAAATGATTTACTGAATAAATCCGGAAGTGAATCTCTTTTTTGATACGATGCATTAAAAACCAAACTGTGATTGGTGAACAATCCGGGAAAATAAAAAGAGGAATTGCCGGCAAATTTATGGCTGTCCCTGAAAGTAAAAGCATCTCTGTATGTAACAGAAATACTTTGAGCCCAATGCGGATAAATATTTTGTAATGCCTGCCTGCTTTGATTGGTGAAAGAGAAAAAAGCATTAACGTAATTAATGGCTTTATTATTCAAAACATTTTTACCAATACCTCTGTAAAAAAATGGTTCAATATTGTAACCGGCACCCATGTTTAAAAACTTATTAGTTCTGCCACCAACAAAACTTAAAGGAATACTTATTGCACCCTGCAGTTTGGCTGAATTAAACTGCACCGTTTTACCAACAGCAGTATCTATGTTACGGTTCAAACTATGTTCTGCATTTATACTGAGCACAGGAAACCAGCCTGCGTAAGCACCGGTGAACCCAACAGTATGACTTTTATCGGTACGGTTATATTTATAAGAAAGGGTATTGCTGAAACTGCTGAGTATATTATTGCTGTAAAAATCATAACCAAACTCAGGGTCATCCACAGTTGGGCGCCAGCTATGAAAATTAAAAAGCTGGAAAGATTTTTTGTATTTGCTCGCCGTATTTTTTGTATCGGGCAAAGAATAAAGAACATTTGCACCCGGATTTTTTTGCAATGCATCCGGAGTATATAAGTCAGGCGTGTTGATAAATGCTTCTCCTGAAATTTCTTCCCAGCCACCGGATGAAAGATTAATTTTTACCAGCTGGTTTCCTCCGGCAGTAAAAGCACTGGTCAGCATCTCTCCTCTTTCATTTACAGAGGGAGCATAAATACCATTTACATTATTTGTTATCCTGTATATTTTTTTGTTGGAAACTGTTAATGCAAAAACCTTATCGGCATGGTTATTCATAAAACTGAAAAAAACTGCATCGCCCTTTACAAATGGGTAGCCCATTACATTAAAAGTAAACGGAGTAAGATTTTCAGTTTCACCAGAACTAAGATTAATTTTTACAAATGCCATTTTACCATCCGGATTACGAACGGCCGAAACAGCGCTGTTACTGTTTATGTATTTTGTTTGTGTAAAAAAATAATTATGAAGATTTGGAACTGAATGAATAATTTTTCCTGAAGCTGCATCCATCCGGACAAGGTTATTATTTCCATCCGGGTTTACATTCACAGCAATTATCTCCGTTCCGGCTTCATTTATATCAGGCGAAAAATATTTTGTTTTAAAACTGAGTTGCTTTTGTTGTTTGGTATGAATATCAAATAATTTAATCACACTGTAATCCCGGTTGCCCCAGCGTGGGTCCGACTGAAAGGAAGCATAAACAATTTTGCCATTTTTGTAAGAATAATATTCGTCAATGCCAACATCTCTTACCCTTAATTTTTGTTCTCTTCCTTTTATTAACAGATAAAATGTACCCGGTTGTTTATAAGATTTTTTTGTAACCAAAATGCTGTCATCACTGATATATACCGGGAACTCATAATCAACTACATTGTTTTTTTGCAAAGCAGTAATGTAATTCAGTTGGGTTGTATTTTTTTCTACTGCAAGCGATTGCTGCTTAAAAAATTCCATCGCATCTTTATAAAACTGCAGGTAATTTTTTCCTGAATAACGCTGAATAGCTTTATTAAATCCTTTCAGGTGCATGGCATCATCAGTAACTTTTTTCCAGAAATCCTGGCCATATTTTGCATTACCATAGGCCACCATCATATAACCCAATGGATAATGATCGGGTACAAAATCTTTATAAGAACCGCTGCGGATTTTTATCCAGGGGTAATTTTTTTTAGCCTGCCACAATGATTTAAACCCGTTGTAAAATGAAGGCATCCTTCCCCTGCCCTGAGCACTTACCAGTGTTTCCTGCCAAACAGCATCGCCTTCAAAAAAATAATTGGGAATAAAAATACCGTTTGCAAGCAGTTGTCCTTCCTGCCCCAGGAAAAAAGAAAACAATTTGCTGATTCCATTATTAAAATTGCTGAACTGCTGCATGTGGCGGTCTTCATGAATGATAAGATTGTCATCCCAACGTACACTTCCTGTAGAAAAATTATCCTGCCCCGGTATCATATACAATTCACTTATCACTGGTGCAAGGCGTACATAAGCATTTGGAATGGTTGTTTGGTTTTGCAAAACAATATTCCATTTCCTCATCTTACCACCAATAGTACCGGCAGTGGTTGAGGTTAACAGTTTTACCACATTAGCAATGCGGTTTGCCTGGCTGTCTATACCGGCAGGGAAAATTACTCTTGCATTAACCGTATTTACCTGTTGCCATTTTAACGAAGCAGGATTGCCTCCAAAATTTTGTGCAGCAGCATACATTGGTAACAATAGAAATAAAAAAACTTTGAGGGGAACTTTTGTTATAAACATAAACTAAAGTTATGTAAAATCTTATTCTTTTATAAATCCGGCATAAGCCCTGGGCCCGTAATACATATAGTTTTTTGAATCATGCCTTGTTCTGCATAAAACAGCATGTATAAACCCGTTAAGTTCTACCTGATGCGTATGAAATATTTTACGGTCCGGATTTGTTTTAAAAAAGAACTGGATCTGCTTATTGTTGCTTTTGCTTACAATCATACTGTCACTTATGGTTTCAGTAAATGAAAAATCTTTTGACAGGTGTTTTAAAAACAAATGACTCCTGTACCATGTTCCTCCTGTGGCAGATACAACCGGCTTACCATTATATAAAGCCACGCTGTCATTGTAGGCAAACACAGTTAAAACATGCTTTTTGTTTTTAAGCCATTTAATAAATTGATGGCTGTAAGCAGAATCATAACCATAATCACTGTCAATAAAACTGATTCGGTGGATATCAGAAGGAATTTCATTTACAGCCTTTAGATACCCAAAATAAAACTGCCTCCACCGCTATGGCCATTCAAATAAATTAATGGCTTTTTAAATAAAGAAGCTACTGTATCAATAATTTTTTTTATTTCAGTTGCAAACCCCCGATGCTTTTGTTTCCAGGCAGGCCAGCTTTTAAAATTGTTTTCAAGGTATGCTACTATGATATTTTTATTTTTTAATTGCTGCCGGATAAAAGCCGTTTGCGCCCTTACATGCTGTATATCGAAATGCCAGTCTTCGCCTGCCTTCATCAGCTTGCCCATTGATTGTGCTGTTGTGTTGCCATTGGGCAATGCATAAAACACAAGTATAGTTTTACACTTCTTAATCTTTAAGGGCTGGTCAATGGAAACCATTACATCAGTGCCAATAGTAAAGGAATACAAAGTATCTTTTTGCTGTGCAGAAATAATTTGTGAACTTAAAAGAAGTGACCCCCAAAACAACAATTGCTTTATATTCATAAAGTAACAAAATACAAAACATGTTTAGCAATTCAGCAGTCTATAAAGAAATAATTTGGTTAAAAAAAAGCTGCCCTGATATAACAGGACAGCCGATTTTGGTAGTTGCATGTGTGTAGAACCAGAAATCCTATTGTTTTAAAATTTTTACAGTAGTTTTTTTATCTCCCTCTCCAATGCGGATAAAATAGATGCCTGCCGGTAAATGAGAGAGAAATAATTTGTTTGCTTTTTGCTGCAATATGCTTTGCATTACCTGGATGCCCAGCATATTATATACCCAGATTGTTTTGCCCACAACAAAAACGGAATCTTTACAATCAATATTTACAAAATCAGCCACAGGGTTTGGATAAATTTTTATATTTTCAATTGCTACCGGCAAGGGGTCGCCCAAAGGCCCGCCGGATGCAAGTGAACTATCGCAGGCAAAAGAATTTAAAAATGAATTCCTGTTAGCGCCAATTGCAAAAAAGCTTCTCATCTTTTTCTTTTGCCCCTGCGTAAACATATTCATGCAGGCATCATCAGTAAAATCCATATAATTCATAAACAAATCACCATTTGCATTTGGGGAGCATGCCGTAGCTGAGGGAAAAGTTGGGCAACCAAAATTATAACTTTGTTGAGATGGCGTATCGTAAATACCATCACTACCGCAGGATGCATCACCCCATAAATGCATTAAACCAAGCCAGTGACCAATTTCATGAGTGGCAGTACGGCCTTTGTTAAAAGGGTAACGAAGATTGCCTGTCGTTCCAAACACATCCCAGTTAATTACAACACCATCTTTATCAGCAGGTGTGCCGGGTGTTGTAGAATAACCTAATACTCTTCCAAATAAATTACAAACCCAGATGTTTAAATATTTTTTGCTATCCCATGCATTGTCGCCGCCGGCTGCAGAAAATTTCATTGCATCATCGCCAATAAAATAATCCTTCCCAGTATATTTCCTTACAATTCCTTTGGTGCTGTGTCCCGCCGGATCAACCTGTGCAAGGCAAAACATTATTCTTGTATCTGCCGCAAGATTTTTAAATGCAGCCGGAATGTTTGCATTATCTGCATTCAGCATTCGGTAATCTTTATTTAAAGCATCTAACTGAGATTTTATCTGTGCATCGCTGATATTTTGCTGGGCAGTTTTGTAAAGCAGGTGAATAACTACCGGAACAGTAATAATTTCATTGGCAACAGTATCCCTTTGAACACCTGTTGGCGTATCAGAAGTATTTGAATTACCATTATAAGTATTTCGTTGCTGGTATTCAGCAGTGCCACAAATGCGTTGTGCACTTGATGAAGCTGTAAGAAAACAAAAAACAAATATTCCCCAAAAAAATTTCATCTGTTCTTTTATTAAATAGTAAAAAGAATGATCGTTTTTGTGGATAGATTATATCCGCAAAGGACGAAATGCTGAATGTTTATTTCAACAAAATTGGAAGGGGAACCATTATTATACCGTTGGGGGAAAGGAAAATACCGGTTCAGAGGTAGCTCAAATGTAGGAAGTTTTTCCGAACAGCAAAAATATTTGCAATTTTTTATTTAATAAAAAGGAGAATGAGCCGAAACTGTTCGTTATTTTGCCTCTACATTGAAAATTTTAGTAATGAAGCATGTTGTAATTGTATCTGTTGTTTTATTAGCTGCCTGCAACAATGGCAGCAATTCATCTGACTATGATCCCAATATTGTTGTTCCACCCAAAGAAGTAGTTGCTGCACCTGCAATAATTCCATTTAACATCATAAGTGTTTACCCACATGATACCAGTGCATTTACTGAAGGCTTGCAGGTATATAAAGGTAAATTGTATGAAGGAACAGGTTTGGAAAATGAATCGTCATTAAGGATTACAGATATTAAAACCGGCCGTGTAGAAAAAAAACATTTTTACACCGACCCTGTAATTTTTGGAGAAGGTATTAATGTATTTAAAAATAAAATTTACCAGCTTACCTGGAAGAACCATGTAGTTTATGTGTTTGACGAAAAGAATATTGATAAGCCCTTGAAAACACTCAACTGGCCCTATCAAGGCTGGGGGATGACAAATAATGGAACTGATTTAATAGTAAGCGATGGTACTCCGCTCATTTATTTTGTTAACCCAGATGATTTCTCTGTAAAAAACAGTATTCAGGTTAAGGATGATAAAGGACCCGTAACTTATTTGAATGAACTGGAATATATTGACGGGTTTATTTATGCCAATGTTTTTGAAACAAATATTATTGTAAAAATAAATCCTGCAAACGGGCATGTGGTTGGCAAAATCATTTTACCCGGTATTATTCAGCAGTATGCTCCCGATTTTATCGCTAACCCCGAAAAGGTACTGAACGGCATTGCATGGGACAGTACAACTAAAAAAATGTATATCACCGGCAAAAAATGGCCAAAGCTTTTTGAAATAACTATTCAATAAAATTTATTTTCGACTGATGATATAAATTACCGAGCTGCATCTTTCTTTATTGCCCATTGCTTTAAGGTTAGAAATAAAACCATTTAGGAAAGCTTTTAGAAGGTTTCCTTTACCATTCTTATATTTTTCGCTGAGCATGCTTACATAAAAACTGTCGTACCACATTGGTTTGATAGATGTAAGTTGAAGGTTGTAAGTTGTAAGTATTTGTTGAATACTCTCGGGGGAAAAATGATATAAATGCCTCGGTACATCATAAGCCGCCCAGTATTGTTTGTAAACAGCCGCATCATGTGATGTATAATTGGGCACAGCTATAAATAGTTTTCCTTCTGCTGCAAGAAGTATTTCAATTTGTTTCAGGTATTTATGCAAATCATGAACATGCTCCAAAACATGCCAGAGAGTTATTGCATTATATCTTTTGGCGGGCAGGTGAAATAAATTTTCGGAAGGCTCAGCGGTTATATTATATAACGCTTCCGCTTTTCTTCTTACTGCTGCATCAGGCTCCAGGCCAGTTATACTCCAGCCGGCTTTTTCCATTGCATTAAGAAAAGCACCGGTGCCACAGCCAATATCAAGTATCTCCCCTTTATCTGTCCGGGTTTCTTTATTAATTAATTTTTTTTTAGCTGATAAAGTTTTATTACGAACCGAATGATAAAGCCGGTTTATTAAACCCTTTTTTGTATCGCTGTGGCTGATATAATTTTCAGATTGGTAATACTCCCCAATTTCTCTTTGTTCAGGAGCATCCTGGGTGAATCTTGCCGTACAATTATTGCAATGCCATATTGAAAAGTCTTTTTGAGAAACTGTATAATCTTTTGCGGTCAGTTTTTCTTCAATAGCTGAAGAGGAACAAAGAGGACATTTTGTATAATGACTCATTCTGGAAGAATTATGTTATCAGAGGTTAGAAATATTTGTAGCAATACCAAAACTTGAGTTGCCGTTGTTGTCATTTAAATAAAGCATTATTACTCCAATTCCGATAAGCCCCAACACTATTGCCCAAATCCACCACCTGTCTTTTACTACAGGCTCTTCAGCAAAATATTCTGTCATTTGGGTGTTGGTGGTTTCTTTATCACCTACCAGTATATTGTGTTCTGCTTCTGGATGAATTACACGTTCGGCTGCAACAGGTTGAAATAAAAGTCCGGGCATTTCAACTGGCTGAAAATTTAATGCACCAGAACTGTCAATGAAAAATTTACCAATGCCGTGCAGATTAGTTTCGGAAGTTCTATTTATTTTTTCACGTAGAGATGCACAATACTTACTCAATTCATTTTTTGCAGAAGCAAAATCAGCTTTTTTGTTTTTGGAGATGTAGGAAACAAAATCATCATCTGCTATTTCTGTAGTTTCAAAACTGACAACTGGCTTTGGAGCAAGTATTTGTTTATTTACAAAATCTGATTCGGCGTTGCCCGAAATTACCGATAGGTTTCCCAATCCGGGCAATGGGCAAATTTTATGTTGAAAAAGATATGAAGCAATTAATTGGTGCATCGAATTGAATGTGATGCTCAAAGGTATGCAGTAAAAGTGAGTGACACAACGATGTTGAGCAAAGAAATAAAGTTGGTCAAAAAATCATTTACGAAATCCCGATTTTTCGGGAATGACATGGAAAACGAATGTTTGTTACAAAAAAATAGCAGGCGATTCGCCTGCCGGAAAAAATATTGAGGAATTAAAAACTCAGCCTTACACCTCCCATTAGATTCAGGCCATACACTTCATAATTGTGCCAGCGCTGGTATTTATTGTTCAGGATATTGTTTACATCCATCCATGCGCTGAACATTTTATTCAGTTTAAATTCTACGCCGGCACTTAAATCGGTGCCGCCATTAAATGTTTTTGAAGTATTGCCTTTTTGCAAATAATTGCCACCGCCAAAAACAAACAAATCACTTTTAATAAGCACCTGCTTAAATGCCCACCAGCGCAATGAACTTGTAATTTCCATCGGAACAGTGTTCCATGCTTTTGCATTGCGTTGCAAACCGGTGTAGCCATTAAAAGTAAGTCCGGCAGTTAAAGTAAACTTATCCTGGTTGATATAATTGATATCGCCATGAATACGGAAATTTTTTGCCTTTGTTTCATTACTGATTAGAAATGCTTTGCTGTCTGTTGCTGTATCGTTTATAAACAAAGGAAGATTGGTGTAAGTAATATAGCCAGCCTTAGCACTAAAGTTAAAATGTTTATCCATTGTTGCTTTTATGCCACCATAATATTCTATTTCTTTTGTATTGTTTTGCGAAGTAATAGTTTTTAAATAAGGATTGATGGAAGAAAGATATCGATAAGTATTCTTTGTGTAGTTGCCAACCCAGCCAGCCTGCAGCAGAAAAACTTTTTCCTGCAACTGAGCTTCGGCATATACATCGGGCAGCCATACAAATTTTCCATTGTCCCAGGTGGGTGTTATGCCGCCATTGATACTTACTCGTGGCGAAGTAAAGATTAAAGATGGCGTAACCTGCACCAGGTTATTTTTTATAGTCACATTGTTTGGAAGCAGCCCTTTAGTAGTATATGTAGTTAAATCTGCTTTGCCTTCAATCTTTACTGCAAATGCATCGCCAAATTGTTTTTTTATTGGAGCATCTACAATCACTGTGCTTTCACTCAGCCTGTCTTTATTGGTAAAGATGCTTACCTCCACATTTGGATTATAACTTATGCTAAATTCGCTGTTGGCAATATTACGTAGTCCTGCATTTAGCACAATATCCTGTAAAGGTTGCTGAATATCTTTCTTTGTATAATTAAACATTGTATGATCATAACCATACAAATTGTAATTGTTGCTGTGAAAAGCACCACCTATATAAAATTCATTTTTGGGCGAAAAGAAACTTCCGGTTGCTTTTAAGTTCATCAATGAGTAATCCTGGTATTTAATTTTCCCTTTAGAAGAAATGTAATCTGCATAAATATTCAGTAAACTTTTTCTTCCATCGCCAAAACTGAAACCTGCACTTACATAAGGAGTGGAAAAATTACCAAAACCAATTTTTAAATAATTGCGCAGGCCCAGATACAAATTAGTATCCTGCTGTAAAGCCAATGGTTTTAATGTTATGGGCTGGTAAGAATAAAAAAGATTTTGTGCCGGAATATTATAATTCAAATTAGGCCTGCTGGTATCTGCATTTAACTGCGATGCAGAAAAATTTATTTTAACAGCATTGCGAAGTACCGGCTTGTAGGATGATGTTATATTAACTGTTTGTTTTTTTACAGTATCTTTTGGAACCTGTGCGGATACTGCATTTACTATAAACAAAAGAACTACTGTGCTGATTAAATATTTTACACTATACATCTTATATTGAATATTGCTTTTCATTAATTGTTGATTTTTGAATTGGCCTTTTCTTCTGCTGCTGCCCTGTCATACTTTTGCTGTGCTTCTGCCCTTAACTCTGCAATGGCTGCATTCTTTGCTACACTTTCATAAGTGGCTTTTGCGTTGAAATAATCTTTTTGTTGCATAAAAATATCGCCGAGCAGGATATAACTTTTGGTTACCCACATATCATAAGACCCGGTTTCTTTTATAACTGCCATTGCTGCTTTTTCAGCAGCAGTGTAGTTGGCAAGACTAAACTGGCTGTTGGCGATTTCAAACCTTGCTTCGGCACCCCATGCCGATTTATTAATGGCTGCACATGATTTAAATGAAGCAATAGCACCATTGAAATCATTGTTTGCCTGCTGCGATTTACCCAATACTAAAAATGCTATAGACTTGTCATCTGTGCTGATTCCTTTTTTAGTCAATAACTCTTTTGCTGCATCATTTGCCTGAGTAAAATCTTTTAGCTGATAATAGCAACGCACCAAACCTCTTAAAGCTTCCAATTGATTATCCTGGTTAACTGCCCCCTGCCTTAATGATGAAAAATAATTTTTTGCTGCTGCATAATCTTTCAGTTCAAAATAATTTAACTGTGCCGCAGTAAGTGTTGCTTTCTCAAAATATTTGCTCAGGCCCTTTTTATTTACATAATCAAAACCGGTTAAAGCATTTTGCCAGTCTTTGTTTTTGTAGTAACAATCGCTGAGGAAATAATTTGCTTCCAAAGCAAATGCGCCATCGGGGAAACGGGATAAATAATTATTGAACCCTGCAATAGCTGCATTGCAATCATTGGCGTTGTATTTAATTTCGGCAGCCGTGTAGGTTAACGAATCTGCCTCTGTTACCGAAATGGCTTTACCATTTTTACGCATTAGTTCAACATATTCATTCGGCCTGCCTTCTTCTATATAAATGCTTTTGATATTGTCTAACGCTTCGTCGGCTTCTGTTGACTGCGGATATTTTTGAATCAATGCCTGGTAATTATTAAGTGCCTCTTTATTATTATCTATATTATAATAACTCAGACCCAGTTTTAAATATGCTTTAGGTTTTGAACCACCGGCATCCGGCGAACTCAAAACGTTGTTTAAATAAGGAATGGCATCCCGGAATTTTTCATCAGCCATAAAAGTATTGGCAATTTCCATATTGGCATCCACTGCCAAACTGCTTTGAGGATATAACCGGGAAAGATTATTGAGTATTTTAATTTTATCAGCAGAACTTTTTACACCGGCAATCATTGCTTTTTGAAACATGGCATAATCACTCTGAGGCAAAGCATTATTAATTACAATATCATACATCGCATTTGCCTTCGCAAAGTCCCTGTTCATAAAATAACAATCGGCACTCCGTAAATAAGCATCTTGTTCTATACTGCCGGCTGTAACATTTGATTTAGCTATTGGTTCAAAATTTCCCAGTGCTTGGGTATAACTTTCTTTTTTAAGCCAACTGTATCCCAAATCATATTTTGCTGTTGTTTGGTTTGCTTCGCCCAGTGGGGCAGCATTGCTTTGCTGAAAAAAAGTGAGGTGCCGAATAGCATTGTCATAATTATTATTGCGGTAAGCAATTTCACCCTTCCAGAAATTTGCATAAGGTGTTACATTAGATACAGTCTGTTTTAAAATTTTATCAAACAAAACATCCGCAGTATTTAACTGCTGATCGTTAACCAGCTCAACTGCCCTGCCATATAAAATACGTGAATATACTTTTTGCATGGAAGCAGTTGGCTTGTCAAATGATTCATACAAAGCAAGAGCATCAACAAAATTGCTGGTGTTGGCCAAAAGATTAACCAGCATTTCTTTTGCTTCTGTATCATATTCGCTGCCGGGATAATCTCTCAGGTATTTTTTCATTTCACTTAAAGCAATATCCTGGTAGCCCAGTTCGTAGGAAAGTTTGGCATAATTAAAACGAGAAATTTGTTGTTGCTTTTTATTGCTGCTGTTGTAAGCACAATATTGAAATGCATTACGGGCATTGGCTTTTTGATTAGTTCTTAAATAACAGTCTCCTAAAAGATACATGCTGTTTTGCCCCATCGAATCTTTTTCGTTGCTCAGTTGCTTAAACCCTTCGATGGCTTTTTCCAATTGGTTTGCTTCGTAGTAGCAATAACTCAATTCATACATTACTTCCTTGCTAACCTTATCACTGCTGTTTACGTAATCCTGCAGCAGGGGCAATGCTTTCTGAAAATTCTTTTTTTCAAACCACAACTGGCCGGTTAATAATTTTAATTCTTTTTCATAATACAAAGAGCCGCCTTTGCTCAAAATACTTTCGCCATAACGCAGTGCTTCATCCTTTTTGCCCTGGAAATAATAAATTTCGGCAATGTAGTAAGGAACAACCCCTTTATATTCATCTTCTGTTTCCACAAGCTTAAATGCTTTCAGGGCTTCGTTATACCGGCCATCGTGGTAACTGATAAATCCGTAATAATAATTTGCCGGTATGTAGTATTTGTTTTTGGGAAGCTGGTGTACTTCATCAAACAATGGCTTTGCTTCTGCAAATTGTTTCAGGTTAAAATAGCAATATGCTTTTTCAAATTTTGTATCAGCAATTTCTTCGTTGCTTAAATTATCAAGCCCTGCCCTTTCGTAATAATTAATTGCATTGCTGAAATCGTTTTTAGTAAAATAGTATTTGGCAAGATGATAACTCATGAGTTGGCGTCTTGGTTCATTTGCAACCACATCAACATAATGCCGGGCTTCCTGCTCGGCAACCGGCTGTTCCAGTTTCAGCTCACAAACAGTGTAATAATAATTTACATCATCATTTATGTAAGTATGGTTGCTGATGCTGTTATCCGGATACTGCTGCATCAAATCTTTCAGCAAAGGATAAGCAAGTGCATATTGTTCTTTTACAAACAATTCTTTTGCGTCTTTGTATTTTTTTTCGGGGTCGGTTACCGAAGCTGTTGCCTGTGAAAAAGAAGAGAAAGATATAAGCGCCGAAAACAGCAGGAGAGAAATTTTTTGTTTTATCATGTTGGGTAATTCAATCATTTTTTTGCCAGTTGTAAAATTAACTATAATGCTTCCTTTGCAAACACTGTTCCAAACCGATTGTGAATAAGTGGATAACTGTTACAAACAAAACGCTTGTATCTTTATATCCCTGTTAAAGAAAATGTAAAACATACAACAATGAAAAAATTATTCTCGACAAAGTATTCGGCAGGGGCATTTAATACTGCTATGCTTTTATTACGCTTAGGCTTTGGAATTTTAATGATGATGCATGGTTATGACAAACTTGTTCATTTCAGTACATACCAATCAAAGTTTATAGACTTTATGGGCATGGGAACTACAATGAGTCTTGCCTTAGTAGTGTTTGCCGAATTTTTCTGTTCACTTTTTATAATACTGGGATTGTTTACCAGGTTAGCAACCATCCCTTTAATAATAGTATTTAGTGTTGCACTCTTCAAAGCTCATGATGCAGATATTTTTGGCAAAGGAGAACCTGCAGCACTTTTTTTATTTGGCTTTTTGGCTTTGCTGTTTCTTGGGCCGGGCAAAGCAAGTGTTGACAGTATGATAGGAAAATAAGAACGCATTTGTATAAAAAACAAAGCTATCCACAAGCTGGATTATGCCCTATTTTCATCTGCCTTCCAGTGCTGTATGGCTTCTTTAATTTGTCTTGAAGATAAATTTTCTGCAACGGCACGATGAGCAAGATCAACAAATTCATTATTGGGAGCAAACCGAAGTGCAATTATCTGCGACATTTTTAATTTACTGTCCAGCAAATTTCCGGTGATGGCAAAATAGCGCAGGTTTTCTTCGGCTCTTATGGCCCTGTCCTGCGCCCTTAATGCAAAAGCACGGGAGAACCACCATAAAAACAAAAGCACCGGCCCGGCAAGGCAAATCAATGAAGCACTGTATAGTCCATCGCTTTTATGAAGGCTATCAAATAAATTAATGACCGAGCCAATCATGAAAGCAAGTATCAATACTGGAAGTATGAAATGATAAAGCGGTACATACCGGCCATGATTTTTAAAATTCTGTTCTGCCATGATTATAAAGTTTAGAGTTAAAATTTAGGGACTGTTAAGATAGTGCTATTTCAGCAAGTCCAATACTTTCCACATTTTTTCTCTAACCGTAGCAGCACTGCCGTCAAAATTATTTACAATAAAAGAGAAGGTATATTCAGTGCCAGCCTTGCTTTTTACATAGCCGGTATAACTTCTTACGCCGCTAATGTAACCATCTTTCATTTTCATTCCGTTAAGGTCGGGCAATGCATTATAGAAAGAAGAAAACCAGTTTTTTGTTTTTGCATATTGCATGATTGTTACAAGAGCATTGGTGGTAACCCGGTTGGCGGGAGAAAGGCCGCTGCCATCGCCAATGTTTAATGCAGAGGGTTCGATGCCTTTGGTTTTCCAGAAATTTTTTAGTACTTCCATAGCTTTATCATAAGTACCCTCGCTAATGCCAAACCCCAGTTCTTTCTTCACCAATGATTTTAAGAAAGCTTCTCCATAAAGGTTAATACTTTTTTTAAGAAACCAGTAGTTCATACTGTCAAATGAAGGAGAATAGATAGAATCAATAAGATGAGTAGCTATGTGTAAGGGATGATTATTTATAATGGACTCATTTCCTGAAAATGCTGCTCCTTTAAATGTGATCTTATTTGCTGCCAGCACTTTTATCAATTCATTCTTAAAAACATTTGAAGGATTGGGAATGCTGCCACTGATGGTAAATGGTTTTGCCTGGAGCGGAATCGTTCCTTTTGTAAAAAGAACATTTGAATAAGGTGATGAATAAATATACCCGTTATCACCGCTTCCTGCTTTACCTGTTTTAATGTTATTGCTGATGGCAACATCAAACAAAAATGGTTTTATTGAACTTATTTCAGCCGGGTATCCCTCTCCTCTGCCTGGTTGCAATGCAAGGTCAAATTGATTTTCGTGCCAGTTAAATCCAAAACATGCAGCACCATAATAATTTCCTATATCCTGCCAAATCCATCCTTCGGGCAATGGCGTTACACCATAGAGATAATCCTGAATGATGAGATTTTCACCAAAAGAAAATAGTTTTTGTTTTTTTAATGATAAAACAATTTTTGAAAATACTGCTGTATCTGACGTACTCTTCCATCGCCAGCTACCAAGTGTTGGGTCGCCATCGCCAATTACAAACAAACAGCCGGCATCGTATTTATTATCCAAAGGATAATCTTTGCCAATGTAAGTCTTGTATCTAAAATCTTTTCCCAACAGCTCAAAAGCTGTAACACTTGTAACAACCTTCTGGCAACTGGCGGGTGCCAAACCTATCTGCGAATTTTTCTCATAAACGACAGTAGCGGTTTTAGAATCTATCACATAAAGGCTTACAATGGCATGTTTAAATTGCTCATCACCTTCCAGTGTTTTTATTGCTGCTTCCAGTTGAGAAGAAATATGCTGGCCAAAAGAAAAAGAACAAAGCACTAAACAAATAAACAAACTGACTGTTTTCATATCATAAAGTATCTTGCATTAAAATTACTCTTTTAAATTTATTATGGCACAGGTTAGTATTATTACAATAGGCGATGAATTACTAATAGGCCAGGTGGTTGATACCAACAGTACCTGGATGGCTAAGGAACTGAACAAAGCAGGCTTCAGAGTTTGCAGGCGGCTGGCGGTGGGTGATGTGTGGGATGAAATATGGAATGCATTAGATGAAGAAAGCAAAAAAGCTGATATCATTTTAATAACCGGCGGCCTTGGGCCAACAGCCGATGACATTACCAAACCACTGCTTTGCAAATATTTTAATGGAAGACTTGTAGTGGATGAAGGCGCATTAGCCAATGTGAAAAATATTTTTGAAAATGTTTTAAAGCGGCCCATGATTGAACGGAACCTTAAACAGGCCGAGGTACCAGATGTATGCACAGTAATTCAAAACAAAAGAGGAACAGCGCCTGGGATGCTCTTTAATAAAGATGTAAAAGTATTTATTAGCATGCCCGGCGTGCCGCATGAGATGAAGGGAATGATGGAAGACGATGTAATTCCTTATTTGCAGAAAAATTTTCAGGCACAAACAATTGTACACAGAACATTATTAACTGCCGGAGTGGGCGAAAGTTTTTTGGCAGATTTGATTCAGCAGTTTGAAGAAGCATTGCCAGCACACATTAAACTGGCTTATTTGCCAAATTATGGAATGGTTCGACTGCGGTTAACATCATCGGGCTTAGATAAGGAGGCTATTGAAAATGAAATTAACCAGCAATTTGAAATATTGCAGGTACTTGTAAAAAAATATTTGGTAACCAACGAAGATGAACCAATAGAAAAAACAGTTGCCAAATTATTACTAGCTTCAAATAAGACCATCGGTACTGCTGAAAGTTGTACCGGAGGATATATTTCTCATTTAATAACAAGTATGGCAGGCTCATCTGCTTATTACAAAGGGAGTGTGATTGCTTATGCTTATGATGCCAAAGAAAATTTACTGGGAGTAGATAAAAACGAACTTGAACAAAAAGGTGCAGTAAGTGAAGAAGTGGTTACACAAATGGTGAATGGCGCTTTAAAAAACCTGGATGTGGATTTTGCCATTGCTGTAAGCGGCATTATGGGGCCAGGAGGAGCAACTGAAGACAAGCCGGTTGGAACGGTTTGGATTGGCGTGGGCGGAAAAGAAAAAGTGGTAACACAAAAAATGTTTTTCAGGTTTGACAGGGCAAGGAATATTCAACTGACTGCTGTGTATGCTTTAAATATGATGCGTAAGTTTATATTGGAAGCTTGATGAACAGGCGGCGGATTTACTGATTATTACGATTAACAGGATTTAATTAACTTTGGGCGTTTCTAAAAGATGCTTGCTCCATTGCTCAATAATGTACTCATGCAAAAGAGTGCGACGCCAATGAAGCCGGGCTATGTGCAATTGCTGATTACCAAAAAATAAAATTTCTATATGAGTGTTGTTGATTTAATAATGCCGAAACTGGGTGAAAGTATTATGGAAGCTACTGTGCTGAAGTGGCATAAAAAACCCGGTGATACTGTTAAACAGGACGAAACTGTGCTGGACATTGCCACCGATAAAGTGGACAGTGAAGTGCCGTCAACCGCTGAGGGTGTAATAGAGGAGATTTTATTTAATGAAAATGACGTAGTCCCTATTGGAACTGTAATTGCAAGAATAAGAGTGGGTGCCAATGCTGCTGTATCCATCAACCAGCCTGCCGCAGCACCACAACCTCAATATGAAGAAGCAAAGCTGGTAGAAGAAGTTCCTTACCAGCCGGCTGCAACAACACAGTCAAATAACGGCGAAAAATCGGCCGTTCGTTTTTATTCTCCGCTAGTTTTAAACATAGCACAGCAAGAAGGCATCAGCATGGCCGAACTGGAAAACATTCCCGGCACCGGGCAGGAAGGAAGAGTAAGTAAGAAAGATATCCTGGCTT
>JANNAM010000176.1:0-2591 GCA_031384415.1 Bacteroidota bacterium | reverse complement strand
GAACCCTGGGCTTCCTGGGGACAAATGATTCCGTCCTTTTTGGTTCCCTCAACAGTGGTGGTGGCTAACTATGCCGAGTCGGGCGAAGCGTTGAATTCTTTTGTAAGTGCCAAACGCCTGGACAAAATTTTGAGCCTGATGAAAACAGGCGATTATTTATTTATAGAGTTTGGACATAATGATCAAAAACAAAAAGGAGAGGGCGTTGGTGCTTTTACTACTTACAAAAAAAGTTTGCAGTTTTTTATAAGTGCAATAAGGAAGAGAGGCGGTATTCCTGTTCTTGTAACTTCTATGCACCGCAGAAATTTTGATTCGACCGGCCACATCGTTAATACACTGGGCGATTATCCTGAAGCTGTGCGCCAAACCGCCAAAGAAGAAAATGTTGCCTTGATTGATTTGAATGCGATGAGCAAAACATTATACGAAGCATGGGGAGAAGCAGGTTCTGTAAAGGCTTTTGTGCATTATCCGGCCAATACTTTTCCGGGGCAGGATAAGGAACTAAAGGACAATACACATTTTAATACCTACGGTGCTTATGAACTGGCCTGTTGTATTGTTCAGTCAATAAAAGATCAGCAATTGCCTTTGGTAAAATACCTGAAAAAAGATATTCCAGCATTTAACCTGGCAAAGCCTGATGCGTTGGAGCAATGGTATTGGCCTTTAAGTGCTATGATGTCATCTGCAAAACCGGATGGGAATTAATTATGGTTAAAAAATTATTTTATAAAACTTCAGTTACTTTAACAGCATTCATCTGTTGTTTTACTGCGCTGTCTCAACAGGCAACTATTCATGTTGATTTAAAAAAAGTAACCGGCGACATGTCGCCCGTTTGGGCATGGTTCGGTTACGATGAGCCGAATTATACCTATATGAAAGACGGTAAAAAATTACTTACAGAAATTGCAGCTTTAAGTCCCGTGCCTGTATATGTAAGGGCACATAGCCTGCTGGTAACGGGCGATGGTACCGCTGCGTTAAAATGGGGAAGTACCAATGCATACACAGAAGATGCAAATGGAAAACCTGTTTATAACTGGAGAATTGTTGACAGTATTTTTGATACCTATATACAAAGAGGCATGAAGCCTTTGGCGCAAATTGGTTTTATGCCCGAGGCCATGTCAACCAATCCAACTCCATACAGGCACTACTGGAGACCCGGCGATGCTTATTCTACTATCTATACTGGCTGGGCTTATCCACCAAAAGATTATGACAAGTGGGCCGAACTTATTTATCAGTGGGTGCGACACAGCGTTGACCGCTATGGAAAAAAAGAAGTGGAAAGCTGGTGGTGGGAATTGTGGAATGAACCCAATGGTTACTGGAAAGGTACAAGAGAAGAATTTTTTAAACTGTATGATTATACCGCCGATGCTGTTAAACGTGCACTACCCACTGCAAAAATTGGCGGCATAAATATTGCCGGCACAGCAGGCAAAACTGCACAGGAGTGGCTGCATGCTTTTGTAAAGCATTGTTTTTTGGATACGAATTATGTAACCAAAAAAATTGGTGCACCGGTGGATATGATATTGTTTCATGCAAAAGGTTCGCCCAGGGTTGTAGACGGACATGTGCAAATGAATATGGGGCGGCAGTTAACAGATATTAATGCAGGTTTTAAGTTTGTAGCATCCTATCCGCAATTAAAAAATATTCCAATTGTAATAGGCGAAAGCGATCCAGAAGGTTGTGCCGCCTGCGGTATGAAAACCAATCCTTCCAATGCTTACCGCAATGGTACCATGTATTCTAGTTATACCGCTGCATCTTTTGCAAGAAAATATTTACTGGCCGATTCTTTTAAAGTTAATTTTTTGGGAGCCGTTACCTGGGCATTTGAATTTGAAGACCAGCCCTGGTTTTATGGTTTCAGAGATCTGGCAACTAATGGAGTTGATAAACCGGTGCTGAATGTTTTTAGAATGTTTGGTAAAATGAGTGGCAAAAGAGTAGCAGTTAATGGCAGCAAAATGTATGATTTAAAAACAATGGTTGATTCAAGCATAAGAAGAAAATACAATGATATTGGAGCGCTTGCATCAAAAGATAAAAGATCGGCTGCCATCATGGTTTGGAATTATCATGATGACGACATACCCGGCGCAGCCGAAGTCATTGAAATAAGTATTGATGGCTTGGATGCAAAAAAAATTATAGTAACCGAATACCGGATAGACAATGAGCACAGTAATTCGTATAAGGTATGGAAGAAAATGGGCTCACCGAAAAACCCTACAGCTTTT
Organism: Bacteroidota bacterium; assembly: GCA_031384415.1. Classification (GTDB taxonomy): domain Bacteria; phylum Bacteroidota; class Bacteroidia; order Chitinophagales; family Chitinophagaceae; genus Ferruginibacter. The sequence goes on along the minus strand of JANNAM010000176.1, from coordinate 327 downwards.
CAAATTACTGAACTGGAAAAAGCCGGTCAGCTGGAGATGATGAATAAGGCGGTAAAACTGAAAGTGAAAAACAAAATTACCCTATCAATACAGTTGCCTGGGCAGGGTGTTTCTTTATTGAAACTAGATTGGTAAGAAATGGTATTGTTATTTATTATCTCATTCAAATTTGTTTTATGAAAATTTTTTTAATTGTGGCTGGCTTTCTAGGCGTACTTCTTCCTGTAACCGTACATGCACAAATAGGCAAACGTTTTCCATCTGAACGTAAAGAAATAAAAGATCCCATAACCGGAACGATGCTTACTTTTTTAACCAGCACCCAAA
>JANNAM010000149.1:0-10025 GCA_031384415.1 Bacteroidota bacterium | reverse complement strand
TATGGTGCCATCCTTGTCCACTTCCACTCCGGGCATCTTCTTCAGTATGTCTTCTACCACTGCATTGGGTTTTGTTTTAAATGCTTCAGCATTAAATTCCAGTGTGTCTCCATTCACTACCACCGGTGGCCGCTGTGCAGTAACTGTCACTGCTTCCATTATGCTTTTATCTTTCATGCCGATGCGGCCAAGGTTCACTGTGGATTCATCGCCGGTTAGGGTAAAGTTTTTCCATTGAGGATGAAAGTTTACCTGCGATGCAGACAACCTGTAACTGCCGGCACTTAATTTATCGAACCAAAAATTACCGGCTGTGTCAGTTCTTGTAAATGCAACAAGCGATGAGTCCTTTGCATTTATCAGAGAAACTGTGGCGCCGGAAACCTGTTGTTTTTGCAGGGAGTCTGTTAACTGCCCTTTTACATTTATGCTTTTTTTGTTTTGTGCTGTTGCTGTTATGGCTGTTAGCAGCAGCAGGCTTAGTAAGAAATAAATACGTTTCATGACTATACTTTTTTTGATGAAGCAAAAGTATTTGCCATGCTTTACAAAGGCGGTTAATGAAGATGGGTTTAAGGTTAATTAAGGTTAACGGGCTTTTAAATGATTCCCCTTTTGTATTATAAGCCCCGAAAGACTGCAAATAAAATTCACAATATTTTTACAGCAGTAGCGTTTTCTTTTTGAAAAACCCTGAAAATGGATAATAAAACCCGACCCAGCAACTTAAACCCCGTTGTCTTTGCAGTGAAAACCTTTTTAAAAAAGATCCGTCAAAGCCCCGATGTTTACCCAATTAAATACTATAAAAAAAGCAGTCGTTTCCGTCGTAACTGGCAGGAACCGATGGTAAAATAACCGACACCCTTCGGAAAACACCTAAATTAAAAATCAGCAAAACCACTCTTGCAGCGCAGGAGTACAATGTTTATTTTTAACCTGTAAATCCGATACTATGAACGCTCAACGTAACAAACCTTTCTTTTCTTTACGGCACTTATTTGCTGCCATGTTTTCTGCACTAAAAAAAATGTTTGAATCTGGCTCTAACAGGGAGTTTAAAAGACTGAAGGATTTTATTTCTTCTTAACTAAACAGGTATTCCACATCTGACTTGCTCAATGCTTTTACAAAACTTGCATCGTCGGCAATGAGTTCTTTTGCAAGCGTACGCTTGCGTTCCTGTAACTGGAGAATTTTATCTTCAATGGTATCTATACATATCATACGGTAAGCAAAAATATTTTTTGTTTGTCCTATGCGATGTGTCCGGTCAATGGCCTGTTGCTCAACGGCGGGGTTCCACCAGGGGTCAACAATATATACATAATCAGCAGCTGTAAGGTTTAAACCAACTCCACCCGCTTTCAGTGAAATCAAAAACACCCTGCACTCATCATTGTTCTGAAAATTCTGAATGGCTTTCTCTCTGTCTGGCGCCGATGTGCTGCCGTCAAAATATTCAAATGGAATGTTGTGCTCTTTTAGTTTTGCCTTTATCAACGCAAGCATGCCCAGGAACTGTGAGAAAATGAGTGCTTTGTGTTCGCCGATATTTTCTGTTATCTCCCTTGTCAGCTCATCCAGCTTGATAGATTCATTCGGGTATTTTTCTTCTTCATTTAAAATTGCGGGGCTGTCGCATATCTGCCGCAGCTTCATCAGGCCCTGCAAAATGGTTAATTGCGATTTATCAATGCCCTGCTGGTCAATGGTGCCCAAAATTTTATCCCGGTAACTGTTTCGGTAAGCCTCATAAATTTTACGCTGCTCATCTTCCATCTCACAAAACAAAATGGTTTCTGTTTTTTCGGGCAGGTCTTTCGCTACCTGCTCTTTTGTGCGGCGTAAAATGAAAGGGTATAATAATTTACGCAGATGTTCTTTTGGTTCCTGCTCTCCAAACTTATCAATGGGGTTTGCAAATTCATTGCGGAAGAATTCCATGCTTCCCAATAATCCGGGATTAAGGAAATTCATTTGGGCAAAAATATCAAACGTATTATTCTGCAAAGGTGTACCGCTCATACAAAGGCGGTTTCTTGCGGCCAGCAAACCGGCAGCTTTAGTAACTTTTGATGAAGGGTTTTTTATTGCCTGGCTTTCATCAAGTATGATATAATCAAAAACAATTTTCAGCAGCAATTGTATATCGCTGCGTAAAGTGCCGTAGGTTGTAATAATAATATTGTGCTGCAGCAATTCTTCGGCGCTGCGGCTGCGGATGCTTCCGTGGTGAATGTGATAAGATAGTGACGGTGTAAATTTTTGCACTTCATTCTTCCAGTTGTAAATCAAAGTGGTTGGGCAAACAACCAACGCTTTCAGCGATCCCTCTGCATCTTTATAATGATGCAGCATACTGAGTGCCTGCACGGTTTTACCCAAACCCATATCATCCGCCAATATGCCACCCCAGCCAACATCATTTAAATAACTCAGCCATTGATAACCGGATGTTTGATAAGGCCGCAGTATGGGTTGCAAATCTATTGGTGCCGGTATTTCAGGAATGTGCTTAAACTCCCTTAACCGTTCAAATTTTGCATCCAGGGCAAAACTTAATTCTGTTTCATCCCTGTTTTCATACAGCTCATCAATCACACTCATGTGGTATTTTGACAAACGCAACTGGTCGTTTCTTCCGTCGCCCACTTTAAACAACAGCGAATATCTTTTCAGCCATTCGTCGGGTAAAATACCCAGGCTTCCATCGCCAAGCTGCACAAATGATTGCTTGGCGGCCAGGGCTTTTTTAATGTCGGTAATACCAACTCTTTGTTCGCCAAATTCAATTTCTACTTTGGCATCAAACCAGTCCATACCACTGCTTACATGTATATGTGTATTTGGCCTGGCCGTGTTGAATCTGAAATTTTTCAATGCGTCAAAACCATACACCGGTACTTTCATTTCCTTCATGGCATCTACAAATAAAAAGAACCAGTTGTTACGCAACACATCTTCACCCTTCAGCACAAGACTGCCGCCTTCCTGCGGACGTATAAAATGCGAATGAAGGTTTTGCAGCTTGTCAATAAATTTTTGTTCGGCTTCTTTATTCCGGCGTACCAGTAAAATTTTATCGCCGTCAGGAATGGTAATGGTTTCTTTATCGGTGGCTTTTGTTTCGAAGCCATTGTAAATAAACGTTGGTTGAAACACTAAGTAATCGCCTTTTTCCAGCAATTGTAGTTTTACTTCCGGCTCACCGCTTTTTATTTCCCTTACTAAACTTTTATCAAACTCTACCTGGTATTCTTTGGTAAGCGGTAATATTACTTTCTGCATTTTTTCGGCCCAGTTGTCTTTGCTTAGCTGGATGTTTCCTTCTTTTACAAATTTCTCTGCCTGCAGCACATCTTCGGGTTTTTGCCACAGGTACATTGTTTTTTTATGCAAAAAAACAAGGCTGCTGTTGCTTTCATTTTCTGTAAAAGGAATTAGTCCTTCTTGTGTTTTTACTGTACACACAATTTCAAAATGGCCGTTTTTTGCCTGTATTTTAAAAACAGGGGAGATAAATGATTCGCTTAATTCTATATCCTTTAAATTATCAGTTTTAAAAGTTTTCTTTTCGGCCAGGTAAAAAACAAAATTACTTTTTGCCTGTTCTTCAAATATTTTTTTAAGTTTTGGATGAAGGTATTCTGCAATAAGCGCTTTTGTTTCTTCGGGCAATTCATCTCCTTCGGTATGAATAATATTTTCCCAGATGCCGCTGAAAGGAGAGTTGCGGTTGAGGTATTTATTTACTTCACTGTCCTGCAGTTTTCTTATTTGCTGAAGTAATTGTTTGTCTTCTTCATCATAAGGTTCGGTGTTTACATATTTGGTCATGTCAAGTTTTTCTACCCTGCCGGCAAATTTTTTCTTGTCTTCATCTGCCTCACCTTCCACAGCATCTACAAAAAAGTAGGGGTAATTTTTTCCATTGAAATTAAAAACAATGCCGAGTTTTTTTTCTGACTGAACAGCTACGACTTCTGCAACTACTGTTTCCACAGGCCTTGCAATTACCGGAACAATTGGTTTGGAAATAACAGGGCCCGCCACCCGTTGAATTGAACTGTCCAATACTTTTAAAAATGGTTTGCCGTCTTTATATGTAAATTCAAATTTGCCTGCCAGGTCATCTTCAAGGCTATAGCCATAAATCTGCAACAGTTTGTTTTTTTCTTTGTCCCAGTTGCGGATGGTATCAAAATAAAAAGGACCATAAGCATTTAGCAACTGCAAAAACAATAATGTTTTGTGCATGCATAATGGATGCTCTGCTTCGGTGCAACCGCAGGAAGTATCAAAATTTCTCTCTTCGTTTTTTTGAATTACCAACGGAAAGCTTTGGCCGTCGTAATTCAGTTCAGCTTCCACCCTTTCATCGGCAGCTTTTGCGATGTTGGCCCTTACGCTGCGTAATAATGTTTCAGCTTCAGTATAAATATCGGGAGAGGAAAGCAGCTTGACAATCTTCAGGTCAATGTGTTTCATCTTGGCAACAGTGTGCCGCTGGTTGTATTTCATGCTGGAAGAACCCAGCAGGTTTTTGTCCACCATTTCCTGCAGGTGTATAAGAGCAGCGGCTTCGTGGCGGCAGATGTCGCCCATGTTATATGGGCAACTGCAACGCACTGTAATGCCTTTGGGGTCGGCATATTTTTGAATGTACACTTTATAAAAAGTGCTGTAGCCATCGTCTTTAACCCTGAACACAACGCCGCCCATGAGCTCATCATGCTCCACCAGTTCTACATTCCCCAATGCATGAATTTTTTTTCCGCGGCGTATTACTTCGTCGGTTCCGTTGTTGTAAACATATTTAATAAGGTGCGGTAAAGCCATTGTAAATTTTAGATTGCCGATTTATGATTTCGGAATTTCATCCGCCTGCTGTTTCTTCTTTCTTTTCGGGTTTGGGCAATTTGCAAAAGTAAAGGAAAATACCTGAGAGATGTTTTTAAATTGAAAGTTTGTGGAGAAAAAAACTATTTAACAATCAACTTCCCTTCTTCATACAACGGCAACACATCTGCCACATTTGGTGTAAGGCAAAACCTTATGTCTTCAATCAAACCAAACCTTTCTACCAGGCGGTGATAATGCGTAAGGTTGGGCGCAAAGCCGGGTAAATCTTTTTTATGCTGCTCATACAGGAGTTCTGCAGTTAAAGAACTGTCGCAATGAATGGTAAACTGTTTTTTTATGTTGCTGATAACTCCGCCGGCAAATAATGTGTCTTCTAAATTATACCTGTCTTTCCATCCGGCGCAACCCAGCACAACATTTTTATTTTCGCTCAATAAAAAATTACAGACAGATGAAAGATTGGGAAAAGAACCTGTAATAATTTTAGTAGCATTATTGTCTAATGCCATTTGCAAAAGCCTGGTGCCATTAGTGGTTGTAAGCACCAGTGTTTTACCACCGATAAATTCTTTGCTATATTCCAATGGAGAGTTTCCGTGCTGTAAGCCTTCGGCAATCTGCCCGTCTCTTTCGCCTGCGGCAATAGCGCCGATGCTTTTACTTATTTCAATTGCCTTTGCTACCGAATCTACTGGGATGATACATTTAGCACCGTTGTGCAATGCCGATGCAATGGTGGAAGTGGCCCGGAAAACATCAATAATAACCACCACTGCATTTGATAAATCGTACAGATTTAATAATGCAGGAGAAAAGCAGGTGTGCAGTGTCGGTTTGTTTTTTTCCATTCCATCAAATTTAATTCAATATCGCTTTCCATTTTTCTGTTTCAGCATATTCTTTTATCACTGCATTTCTTTTAAGCAGTAATTTTTCAATGTATTTTTTAAGGTAAACCTTATTTACAAATTTTCCCAGGCCACCGTACGGACTTTCAAAATTAACCAGGTCAATCATAATTGTTCCGTTTTCAACCTGCTTAAAATGATGTTCGTGACTGAATGTTTTAAAATCTCCATCAATCATTTTATCGGCAAAATAAACTGGTTCATTCATGTCAACTATTAAAGAACTGAAGAGTCTTTTTTTAAAGAGATGTTTTGCCTGCCATGTTACTGTTTCATTCTTATTTATCAATCCCGATGTAACACCATCTATGGCTTTTTCATTTGTTCCTTCGGTAGAAATTTTATGCAGGTCAATGCTGCGGCTTAAATTAAAAACCCTTTCTGCCGGGGCAGCTATAAAAGTAGTGAGATGAATTTTTGCCATATTTATTTTACCCCTTTAGGGGACAGGGGCTAAACAAACGGAACCTTCACCACTTTTGCCCTAAGCAATGTATTGCGAATGCTGATAAAAATTTCTGTATCAATTGCTGCGTACTTAGCAGTAACATATCCCAAACCAATTGCCTTACCCAATGAAGGCGATTGAGTGCCAGAAGTCACTTTCCCTATAACAATACCTTCAAAATCTTTTATTTCATAATCATGCCGGGCAATTCCTTTTTCCTGCATTTCAAATCCAACTAATTTTTTTGTGAGGCCATCTGTTTTTTGTTTTTCAAAAAATGTTTTGTTGGTAAAATCTTTGGTGAATTTAGTAATCCATCCAAGGCCGGCTTCTAAAGGCGATGTGGTATCGTCAATATCATTACCATATAAACAAAAACCCATTTCTAATCTTAATGTATCTCTTGCGCCCAGACCAATTGGTTTTATACCTGCGGCTTTGCCGGCTTCAAAAATGGCATCCCATATTTTATTGGCTGCATCATCAACATCTTCAAAATAAATTTCTACGCCGCCTGCGCCTGTATAACCCGTTGCACTCACAACTACATTTTCTACTCCGGCAAATTTTCCTTTTGTGAACGTGTAATACTTAAGGTTCATAATATCCATCGCTGTAAGCGGCTGCAAAATTTTTGTAGCATTGGGGCCCTGTATTGCCAGCAAACAGGTTTTGTCGGATATGTTGTGCATCTCCACATTCTTATCATTAAAACTGCTTATCCAGTTCCAGTCTTTTTCAATATTACTTGCATTAACTACCAGCATGTAAACTTTATTTTCTTCTACGCAATACACCAGTAAATCATCCACAATGCCGCCATCTTTATTGGGCAGGCAACTGTATTGTGCTTTTCCATTGGTAAGTTTTGATGCGTCATTACTTGTTACCCTTTGAATAAGGTCCAGTGCATTTTCTCCTTTCAAAATAAATTCGCCCATGTGACTTACATCAAATACGCCGGCGTTGTTTCTTACTGCAGCATGTTCATCATTAATGCCCGAATAACTGATGGGCATGTTATAACCGGCAAACTCAGCCATTTTTGCACCCAGTGCAATGTGCTTTTCTGTAAACGGAGTATTCTTCATCATTTAAAAATTTAAGAAGGGCAAAAGTAAATTAAAAAAAGGTAAGAAGGTTTTAAAACAAAGAATCCCGTCTTTCGGCGGGACTCTTTTGGCTTCAACTTCAACTCAACTATTGAAACGATTTTAAGTTATCTTTCTTCTGTTAAAATCTCTTTTATGCCTTCGCACATTTCTTTTACCTTATAATAAGCTTCGCTGGAATTATCTTCTTTGTCAAACTTTATTTTCACCCTGCCCCTCGATGATTTTACGTAAAACTGGTTGTGGCCGTCAAGAGACACTGTTCCGTCAATGTCGTTTCCTCCGGGCCAGAAAACATTTCCGGTAGTGGAGTATTCATTTATTAACCGCTCTACAGCCCTGGTTTTTCTGCCGTCAAACCTGGCCGACATTTGATAAACATCTTCATCCTCCCTTATCGAAACCGAAACATCATGCTTGTGAAATGTACAGCTTAAGCTGCCTAAAAAAATGATTAAAGCAATAAGCCAGTACCTGTTTAATAAAAAACGTGGTTTCATCTTTTATTTTTTTGTTAGTTTGATAATTTCTTTAAAATATCCGCCGCTTGTTAACCGGCTTTGCGTTTTACATAATGTTGTTAACACCAGGCACTCCCATTGGCATCATAAAAGCATTGGGTGTTTGGCTTCCGTTTAAAATTCTTTCTCTTTCTTTTTCCTGTAATCTTTCCAATGAGTCTTTTTGACGCTGCATTTTATTTTCCAATGAATCTATTTTTTGTTGTTTTCTGTTTTCGATTGAATCTGCCCTGTGCTGAATGCTGTCTTCAATTTTATCAAAGCGGTAATTATCCCGGTTCCTGTTATAAGATCTGCGGCGTGATCTTTCTCCTGCAGGAATTCCATCCAGAGAAAAAAGGCGGCCATCTGCTTTCATAATATATTCTTCATCGCTTTGCCAGTTGTGTGCTTCATCGTCTGAATCATAAAAATCCCAGTTATCATATTTATTTCTCCAGCCAAATTGAATGTTGTTATACCAGCCAACGCTTCTATCTATTTTGATGTGTTTGTTTACGGGCACATAAATGTTAATTACAATGTGCTGGTTACGAAACTTGTCTGTTCTATTAATTGAAATGCCTTTATCAATCAGCAATACCGAATCTTTTTGAACAGCACTAAACTCAATCATATTGGCCAGCCTTTCTGCATCGGCCCTGCTTCTGCCGTCCGACATTTTAAGAATGGTAATTTTAAAACTGTCGTTGGGTGATTTTACAATTCGTACATCATAATTTTTTACATAAACAGTGTCATCGTCCAGTCCTTCAAAGGGTTCAAACCTCAGCCAATGGCGGTTGGTATATTTTTCAAGAGGTGTTTTAGATGTAAGCTCCAGTTTGTTTACCATCGGATTTGATATTTGAATTTCCTGCTCATTAATTGTTTTGCTGCTTGCGGTTATATTGCTGTAACGAAATTCTTTTGCAACCGAAGACACTAACAAGGTTACACACACCCAACCAATTACCCAAAGACTGATAAATGAAAGACGCAACATTTTGCCACCGGATTTAACCTTTGCCAATTTTCTAATAAGCCATATTATAATGCCGATTATAGGAACTGCTATAAAGAATAATAATGTTCCCCAGGCATACGCATTTTGCCATCCGTCGTTTACAATAAAATCTTTAAGGGGGAAAAAACCAATTGATACAACCCCCAGTGCAAACAAAGCCATCACCAGTGCAAAACAAACAGAACCAATAACAAAATAGGCAAATATTTTTGCGATGGTTGCAATTACATCGCCCAGTCCACTGCGGTTTCGCCGGGTAAAGTTTTGTGCTTCTGCAGTAAATACTTTGCTTTTTTCCTGTGCAAATTCTTTTGCGTCTTTTCCAAATTTTTCTGCCCTTTGCTGAAAGCCTTTCATTTCTTCTTTCACCGATTCTTTAATAGAGTTTAAATCAACTTTCTCACCTTTCATCTCCAGTTTTTCGGCAGTAGTAAATGCCTCCGGCAACACAACCCACAAAATAATATACAGTATCAAAGCGCCAGGGCTAAAGCTTATTCTTAAAAAACTGGGGAAATCAAAAACACCCCAATGGCCCCAGCGAAAAACAATTGATAAAAATGGCAGGGCAAATAATATTCTTGGTATCCAGGGGTTGATGCCAAAGTAATGGCCAATGCCACTGCACACGCCGGCAATTATTTTATCATCGCCATCCCTGTACAATTTTTTCCTGGTAACGCCAATTACGCCATCGGCATTATTAGGTACAAATGCCCATAACAATATGTAAGCAAGGAAACCAATACCGCCTATAGCAGTTAATACAAAAAGTATTCTTACCAAAGTAGTGTCAATGCCAAAATAATTGGCAATGCCGGCACAGACACCACCCAGCACTTTGTTATTTTCGTCCCTGTACAGCCGCTTGTGAGTGCCGGCTGAAAAAGATGATTGTTGCTGCTGGCTGCTGTTGTCTGATGATTGCTGCTGCTGAGATGATGAAGATGCTGTGCTGGCTGTACCGTCTGAAGTTTCAAAGTCCTCTGGCCTTCCCATGCTGTTAATGATGGCATTTACATCCTCGTCGGTAATACAGGTAGCGCCGTTTTTTATTCTTTCCTGAAAGAGTTCTCCAATGCGGCTTTCAATATCATTAATGATTTCTTCCTTGCCTTCTTCATTTGCAAAATGCCGGTTCAGGCTTTCGGTATAATTCTTCAG
>JANNAM010000138.1:0-47045 GCA_031384415.1 Bacteroidota bacterium | reverse complement strand
AAAATTTTTTCGGCATGGCAAATCCTGCGTGGCAAATTATATGCAAGTGGTTCCCAGGCCGGCGAAGACCAGTTAATACGGTATCTTTTTTTTAGTTGCCTTGGCATCGATAAACCCACCTATCTTGATATAGGAGCCAATCATCCTTTTATTTGCAACAACAGTTTTTATTTTTATTCCAGAGGTTCTGCCGGCGTGTGTATGGAACCAGACCCCTCATTTTTTTCTTTATTAAACAAATATCGTAAAAGAGATGTTGTTTTGCAGGCTGGTGTTGGTCTTGAAAATTCTGCTGCAGCAGATTTGTATATTTTCCCGGGTAAATATTCAGGCTGGAATTCATTTTCAAAAGCAGAAGCTGAAATAAGGGCGAAAGAATCTGGTGTTAATTATGTTGATATTTTGAAAGTTCCTTTAATACATATCAACGAAGTAATTGAAAAGTATTTCAAAGAATGTCCAAATCTTATTTCAATAGATGTGGAAGGACTCGATTTGCAAATATTGAAGTCACTTGACTTTACCCGGTTTAAACCGGAAGTTATTTGTGTGGAGAGTATAACATTCAGTACAAATAACCAGGAAGTGAAGGTGGAAGAAATTAATGAATTTATGATTTCAAAAGGATATTTTGCATTTGGCGATACACATGTAAATACTATTTACTGCAGAAGAGATGCATTTAATAAAGTAAGCAAATGACAGCAATAATATTTGGTGCAAAAGGCCAGGATGGAATTTACTTAACAAAATTGTTGCAGGAAAAAAACTGTACTGTTATTGCTATTGACCGTAACCCAAATGAAGCCCTTTCAGTAATCTGCAGTTTTGAAAAGGTTTGTGAACTGGTAAAAGCAAATCTGCCTGTTTATATTTTTCACCTGGCAGCAAATTCTACCACACGCCATGATGCCTGGCAGGAAAACCACGAAACCATCAGCACCGGAGCACTCAATATACTGGAAGCTGTAAAACTTTACTCGCCAGCAACAAAAATTTTTTTATCAGGCAGCGGGCTTCAGTTTAAAAACGAAAGCAAACCGATTAAGGAGACGGATGCTTTTGATGCCACAAGTATTTATGCTGTAAGCCGTATTCATACTGTATATGCTGCAAGATATTACCGCTCTTTAGGTATAAAGGTTTATGTTGGTTATTTCTTTAATCATGACAGCCCTTACAGAACCGAAAGGCATATCAATAAGAAAATAGTTGAAACAGTAAAGCGAATTGCAATGGGAAGTGATGAAAAGCTTTTGATTGGCGACTTATCTGTAAAAAAAGAATTTGGCTTTGCAGGAGATATAGTAAGGGGAATAATCGAATTGGTTGAACAGGATAAAATTTATGAATCTGCAATTGGAACCGGTATAGCTCATTCAATTGAAGAATGGATTGATATATGTTTTGCTATGTATAATTTAAACTGGCAGAATCATGTTGAAACTTTGCCTGGCTTTTCATCTGAGTATAGCATACTTGTTTCAGATCCGGCAACCATTTTTTCCATAGGCTGGCAACCCGAAGCTGATATTCATTCACTGGCAAAAATGATGAACGGGTAAAATGAAAAAGAAAGTACTTATACTGACATTGAATGATTACATCATTTACCAGCCTACTATTCTGAACCTGTATGATCATTTGGAGCCTCATTTTGATGTAACAGTTGTTTCTTTCAGCCCCGGGGCTCAAGTAAAAAAGAAAGATAATACAAGAAACATTATTTACCTGAAGACAAATTTTTTACTACGCCAGTTTTTTCAGAAAACTGATTTTTTTCTTTCAAATGGCTTTAAGATTCTTAATAAAATTATTCCTTCTGCATCCTATCATTACCTCTATTACAATAAATATTTACCTGCTGTTTTAAGAGCATCCATTAAAAAACGAAAACTAACTGCAGATATTATTATTGCTGCAGATTTTCCTGCTTTGCATACTGTACAGGAAATATATGGCAGTGTTCATTTTTTATCGCTTGAAATTGAAAACAATACAAACCCCATTCACAAAAAAGTTGACAGAAATAAAGTGAAGTCTGTTTTTATTCAAAGCAGGGAACGCTATGATTATTTATTTCCGGGAATGAACCTGCCTGTTTTTTATGTTCAGAATGCTCCGGTGTTTAAAGAAGGCAGTATTACCAATTATGACAGAAAGGATTTTATATGGTCGGGAGCCATGGACAGAAGGCTTGCTATTTATGATTGTATTAATTTCTTTGACGTATATCCACAATACAGGCTTGTGCTGAAAGGTTCTGCTGAAAGAAAAGTGCTTAAAAGAATAAATGAACAATATGTGCATTTGATTAAAGAAAACAGGATTAAACTTGATCAGGAATATCTTCCGGCCGCTTCTTTTCTTGATTACCTTTCTCATTTCAGGATTGGCTTTTCTTTTTATTCATGGGAACTTATCAGTTCCAGTTTTAATTATGCTACTGCTCCATCGGGTAAATTATTTATGAACCTTGCAGCAGGTGTGCCGGTGATTGCCTGCAATATTCCCGGATTTAAACTAGTAGAAGAATTTAGCGCCGGGATATTGGTTAGTGACTTTAAACCTGAAACAATTTATGAAGCCAATAAAAAAATTGAATCAGATTATGAAAAATATAGGCAGGGTTGTTATGCAGCAGCCCGTCATTTTAGTTTTGATAAAACAGCAGCACCTTATATTGAGTTTCTATTGAAAGAAGTTGCTGATACAACTTCTAAGATTTAAGTGATTAAGAATTATATTATGCCGGCAAACAAATTCTCCATCATACTTCCTGTTCGCAATGGCGGCGAATATGTAAAAAAATGTGTAAACAGTATTCTTTCGCAGACCTTTGTTGATTTCAATTTGATTATACTGGATAATTGCAGCACCGATGGAACAAAGGAATGGATAAGTTCTTTGCCTGATACCCGAATTAAAATTATTCCTTCAGATAAACCATTGACAATTGAAGAAAACTGGGCAAGAATAAAAGATGCGAAGAAGAATGAATTTATAACTCTTATTGGCCATGATGATATTTTAGCTCCCAATTATCTTCAGATAATGGATCAGCTAATCAAAGAACATTCCACCGCCGGTCTTTACCAAACTCATTTCACTTATATTGACAGTAAAGGCAATGTTCTGCGAAAATCTAAACCAATGCCGGAAGTTGAAACTGCCCCTGAATTTTTAAAGAGCTTCCTGCTGAATGCTTTTGATATAATGGGTACCGGTTTTATGATGAGGGCAAAAGATTATGATGCTTTTGGTGGCATCCCGGCCTATCCTAATCTTTTATTTGCCGATTTTGAATTGTGGTTCAGGCTTACTCAAAAAACTTATAAAGCAACTTCTCCCGAAATTTGTTTTTCTTTCAGAATTCATCAAAGTACTACCACTACATCTTCCGATGAAAAATTACAAATGGCATTTAAAAGGGTAATTTTATTTTTCGAGCATTTAAAGAAAACAGATAACGCATCAGCCCTTGTTATTGATGAAAATGCAATAACATTCATTCATCATTATTGCAAATCATTATCGCATCGTCTGCTGCGTACGCCGGATAAACAGCGTAAAGGAATTTCGGTGGCGGGTGTAATAAAAAAATGTAAAGCTTATGCTGATTTACTGGTGGCTGGCAATAATTACAAACCAACTGCTGATTTTAAAGTAAAGATTGCGGCTTATATTGATTCCAATATCGTTTCAAGAAAAATGTTTCTTTTATTTAAGAAGATTTATTCAAGGCCGGTTTACAATTAAAAAGACGACTGGAAAAATTCATAGGTTTTTTTAAGGCCTTCGGTCAGGTTGGTAGAATAAGACCAGCCCAAATTATTTACTTTAGTTACATCCATCAGTTTCCTTGGTGTGCCATCTGGTTTTGTGTTGTCCCAAACCAGCGCTCCTTTGTAACCAACAACATCACTAATAAGCCCGGCTAATTCCTTAATTGTAACATCTTCGCCGGTGCCAATGTTTACAAATTGTTTTTCATTGTAATGAAGCATTAAGTGCAAACATGCCTCTGCCAGGTCTTCAACATATAAAAATTCTCTTTTAGGTTCTCCGCTTCCCCAAATAGTTACTGTAGGTTCATTCTTAATTTTTGCTTCGTGAAATTTTCTTATCAATGCAGGTATTACATGTGAGTTTTGTAAATCGTAATTATCATTTGGTCCGTATAAATTGGTTGGCATTGCCGCAATAAAATTACATGCATACTGTTCACGGAAATATTCACACAGCTTAATTCCTGCTATTTTAGCAATGGCATAAGCCTCATTTGTTGTTTCCAGCAGGCCAGTTAATAAATATTCTTCCTTTAATGGTTGCGGTGCCAGTTTTGGATAAATGCAGGAAGAACCAAGAAACAATAATTTGGTTACCCCGTTTTTATAAGCCGCATGAATGATATTCGCTTCAATCATGAGGTTATCATAAATAAAATCAGCTTTGTAAGTACTGTTGGCAAGAATGCCCCCAACTTTGGCTGCAGCTAAAAAAACATAGGCAGGTTTACTAATAGAAAAAAAATCATTTACGGACTGTTGGTTTCTGAGATCAAGTTCAGCAGATGGCCGTGTAATTATGTTTGAGTAACCTTCTGCAAGTAATTTTCTTGTAATTGAACTTCCCACCATTCCATTGTGCCCTGCTACATATATTTTATCCGTCTTCTGCATACAATTAATGTTCAATTGATCCACTGATATTGAAACCGCTGTTAATTAAATGTTTTTCTTTTTTAAATAAATCAATATCAAATGCCACCATTTCTTTTACCAGTTCATTTAAAGTGTAACTGGGCACCCAACCCAGTTGTTTTTTTGCTTTACCTGCATCACCAATCAATAATTCCACTTCTGTCGGTCTGAAATAGCGGGGGTCAACAGTAACAACTTCTGTTCCTGGTTCAACTATAAATTCGGGGTTATTACATTTTCTTACAAGTGCCTTCTCATCAACGCCACTGCCTTTAAATTCCACTTCAATTCCTGCTTCTGCAAATGCAAGGCGAACAAATTCACGAACAGTTGTAGTAACGCCTGTTGCAATTACATAGTCTTCGGGTTTTTGCTGCTGAAGCATCAGCCACATAGCATCAACATAATCTTTTGCATGTCCCCAGTCTCTTTGTGCATTCAAATTTCCGAGATATAATTTATCCTGAAGGCCCAGTGCAATTTTTGCCACACCTCTTGTAATTTTTCTGGTAACAAATGTTTCTCCCCGTAATGGGCTTTCATGGTTAAATAAAATACCATTACATGCAAACATATTGTATGCTTCCCGGTAGTTTACAATAATCCAATAAGCATATAATTTGGCTACCGCATACGGTGACCGTGGATAGAAAGGTGTTTTTTCGCTTTGTGGAATTTCCTGCACCAATCCATACAGTTCGGAAGTAGATGCCTGGTATATTTTAGTTTTTTCGGTAAGTTTTAATAAACGAACTGCTTCTAAGATTCTTAAGGCACCAATACCGTCAGCATTGGCAGTATATTCCGGTGTTTCAAAACTTACCTGCACATGGCTCATAGCGCCAAGATTGTATATTTCATCTGGCTGTACTTCCTGGATAATACGAATGACATTGGTAGAATCGGTAAGGTCGCCATAATGTAATTTAAACCGCTGGTTGGGCAGGTGAGGGTCTTCGTAAATATGATCTATACGTTGTGTATTGAAAAGCGAACTCCTTCTTTTAATACCATGTACTTCATATCCTTTGCCTAATAAAAGTTCGGCAAGATAAGCGCCGTCCTGGCCGGTAATTCCTGTTATAAGTGCTTTCTTCATGATTGTAAACTACATATTTTCCAGTTTTAAGCTGGTTTTAATTTTATACAAAAAATTTCCAATTGGCGAACGTAACAACCAGTATAATATTTTTAAGCGAAGTTGCCATACCCAAAGCATAAAACTTTTTCCGTGGTCTTTTTCATAAATACGTTTTGCATCTTTTAAAGACTCTATGTATTGTACACTGCTTGTTCCGGCGGGAGCAAAATTAACCAAAACTGCCGTAAGAAATATAAATGGTTCATTTGCAATCCTGCAGAGAAAATCATAGTCCATTCCTATTTTTTCTGCTGTATTATACAAACCATACTTTGTATGCAATTCTTTTTTTACAAACATGGTTTGATGGCAGATACTTCGCATGCCCCGGTAAAGTTTGCTTTTTTCAAAGGGTTTTCCAATGATGACTTTTGTATTGCTCCGTACCAATTCATATTTTCCATGCAGCCACTGAATGGAAGGATTATCATCAAAGGCTTTTGTTACAGTGGCAATGGTAGCTGCATCGTAAAAAGCATCACCAGAGTTTAACATCACCACAATATCTCCTTTGGCATTTTTTATTCCTTTGTTAAAAGCATCAGCAATGCCATTATCTCTTTCGCAAATCCAGTTTCTATAAACCGGCTGGTTGTTTTGTTCAAGATAATTTTTTATTTCAGATTGAGAAGAGCCGTCAATGATTAAATGTTCAAAAGGTCTTTGATGCTGCATATCAACAGATGCACAGGTAGCAATAACATCCTGCAGGTTATTAAAACATATTGTTATTACGGTAATTGCCTGCATTAAAAATTATTGAAGTAAACTGGAGGCTGCTTTTTTTGCAATATTACCCCAATAAAAATGTTCAAAAAAATCTTTTGGTATTGAAGCTGATGTATTGCTGCTGATTATAAGTGACACAAAAGCTTTCCAGTCATTGTCTTTAATCACCTTCATTTTATCGCCTGTAATACTTATTGGAACACCAATTGCACCACTTTGTGTTGTTATAACATTCATATTATAACCCAAGGCTTCCACCAGTTTTGTTTTTATACCACCGCCATCTGTTACAGGGTTTATGAAAATATCGGCACCCTTAAAATATAATGTTATGTCATCAACAAAACCTGCGTAGATGATATTGTTATCTCTGTATTCTTTTAAACCATTGTAAGAAGCCGGCAGGTTTTTGCCACAAATGATTATTTTGTAACTGAAATCTTTTGTTTCAATAAGTGCCGGATTAATTTCATTAAGAATAATATCTACTGCATCTAAATTTGGTTTGTAATCCAATGTGCCGTTAAATAACAAAATTTTGTTGGCGGCGCCAATATTATACTTTGCTGAAATAATTTCTTTCGCCTCATTCCTTTCATCAGCAGCAGGAGGGCTGCTTAACTCAAAGCCATAAGTAATAGTAAAACATTTTTCTTTTTTTAAACCAAACTTTTTAATTCCATACTCCCGGTCTTCATCATGAATAAAGAAGTTAATTTCCGCCATACGGTGCGTAAACCTTTCGTAATTCCATAAAATGCCCCACCACCATTTGCCGGTGCTTTTAAAACGCAGGGCTTCTATATTGTGGGAGTGAACAATCAGTTTCACCCTGCAAAACCATTTTAGCAAAACGGCCAGCCAGCCATAATAAGGATGCTCTATAATTAAATGAGTGATTTTTTTTTGCCTGATAATTTTCCTTAGAGTAAAAAAATAAAAGAGGTTGATGTACCGCAGTTTGCTGTTGCTTATAATATTCAGCACTTCATATCCATTTACAGCATCTGCATCATTGCTTTTTGTAGTTACGCAAGTAAGATTTACATGCGGTGCAAAAAATCTGTAGAAAAATGCAATGCCTTTTTGCCCGCCCATTTTTGGGGGTAAAAAATTATAAGATACTATACTCAGCACATTCTGCATACTGTAAATATAAAACCGCCGATTGAAAGCCGGCGGTTTTTATTATTAACTCAATCTTTTTTACTTTTTCTTTCTGAAATAAACTACTGCTGCAGCAATCACCAGCAGGTAAATCAAAATAGTACTCCAGATGGTGATGGTTCTTCCGGTGGTAAATGATTTGGGTTCAAACCTGAATTCAATACTGTGTTTTCCTGCAGGCACAAACAAGCCACGTAATACATAATTCACTTTGGCATAATTTGTTTTTTGCCCGTCAATAAATGCATTCCAGCCGGCACTGTAATAAATTTCGCTCAGTACAGCAAACTGTGGAGTTGCAGCCGAAAAGTCATAAGTAATTTTATCATTTTGCCTTTCTTTTAGTTTTATAAAAGCAGCAGAATCATACTGTGGCAATTGTTTAACAGTAGCTTTAAAACTGTTATTAAGAACTGCAGTATCTTTTAAGTCAGTGCTGTCGAGTGCCAGCATTTCTTCATCAGGCGTGTTTACAAACTTTATACCTTTTACAAGCCAGCAATTTCCATAAGCACCGGGGTTTACCTGAGCCATTGGCCTTCCGTTTTGATCCTGAACAATAACATACTTTGTGTTAAGCATGTTAAGTACATTGATATTGTTCTTTGCAATCTGGTGTGTTATCAAATCCTGGTAAAGGCCAAGTTTTGCAGGGTGATAACCGCCAATAGAATTATGGTGATAAGAAGTGAGCGACTCGTTGGTAAAACTGCCGGTAGTGTTAAATACCCTTACATTGGCATGATCGGGGTCGCTTAAAATTTGTGCATCGGCCTGCGAGGGAATAAAATTGCCGTCAATGTCCTCTGCCTCCCTGTAATTTTCATAACTCATATAGCGCTTATCAACGCTTATCAAATCGTACCCCGATAATAAAATCAAGCCAATACTGAGTACCAGCGCATTTATTTTTTTCTTTACAAATAAACCAAGCAACACAACTGCAAAGGCAATAAACAGAAAAGAACGAAGCAAATCGCTGCCGGCTTTGCTTTTTCGGTCTTCCCGTAAAGCACTCATCAATCCCCTTGAAGCTTCATCGGCCTGTTGTTCTAATTGCGGAGGAACGGGCTGGCCTGGAGCCGACCTGGAAAAACTTTCTTTAAAATTCTTCCTTAAATCTGCATCGCCTTTACCGGTGTAATCTGCCGAAAAATAAAACATGCCCAGAATAAGCAGTACTGCACCAGTAATTATAACTGAGAGTTTAAATTTTTTCCAGGCTGCTGTCCAGTCTTTTTCTTCATCCACCAGTTTACTTAAAGCCAGCACACTTAAAAATGCAAAGCAAAACTGTGGTATTACCATCGCCATACTGGGCGCCCTGAATTTGCTGTAATAGGGGAGATAATCAAGCATCAGGTAATTAAAACCTTTCAGGCTGCTTCCCCAGGCTAACAGGATGCCGATAACACTTGCAGCAATAACCCACCATTTATGCCAGCCCTTTATATAAACCAAACTAAAAATAAAAAGGAAACACATGATGGCTCCTAAATAAGCAGGACCCGAAGTTGTTTCACTCATACTGCTCATGCCACCCCAGTAAGAATAGCCATTTACTGCACCCATTGCATTTTCTTCAGGCACGCCGAGTTCGGCAAATTTTTCTACCATTTTCGAATTACTGGTATGTTCCTTTCCTCCATTGCTGCCGCCATATAATCCCGGCACCATTAAGGTGAAGGTTTCCATCTTACCAAAACTCCAACGCAGTGCATAATCTTTATCAAGTCCGCCCTTTGTTTTGTTATTGGTAGAATCTTTTTCAATCGTTAATTGCGATATGCCTCCACGCATGCTTTCCTTGGCATACTCAAATGTTGGCATCATGGTAACAGCGCATGTTGCCAGCCCTAGCAAACCTGCAGCCAGCCCAAGCGCCGATGCTTTTAGAGCATGCGGCATTTCTTTATCCTTAAAAGCTTTTACAAAATATGCTATAACAAAAATGCCGGCAGTAAGCAACGTGTAATAAACTATTTGCAGGTGGTTTTGAGAAATTAAGATGGAAGAAAACAATGCAGTAACAGCAAAGCCTGTTAAATACTTTTTATTGAACAGTAAAATAAGCCCTGCAAAAATCATGGGGGCATAAGCAAGTGACAACATTTTTGTATTGTGGCCCACCGAAACTATAATGGGGTCGTAGGTTGCATAGGCATATCCAATAGCGCCCAAAATACTCATCCAGGGATTGGCGCCTGCAACAATACATAAAATATAAAAGCATAAACAAGCCAGGAAGAAAAAGCTAATTGGCGCAGGAAGCCCCAGCGAAATAATTTTATCTACATAAGCAATATTCACTTTTGTCTGGGGGTCAAAGGCAATCTGGTAAGCCGGCATGCCGCCAAACATACTGTTTGTCCATAAAGGGAAATGGCCGGTTTTTTCTTTCACCTCATACGACTGCTGCGCCATGCCACGCCAGCCAATGGTATCATGCTGGTTCAGCACTTTTCCTTCAAGCGTAGGTTTGCAAAAAATAACAGCAACCAGTAAAAACAAAGCTACTGCAACAATATGCGGCAGTAATTTTTTAAAATCAATTTTCTTCATTATGGGCTTATTTGAGGGGGCAATTTAAAACTAAAAACTAATAAAAAAGCTGCCTTGTAAAAGCAGCTTAATTTTATAATGATTTAGCAAACTATATTACTGCCCAACAGATTGCATGTTTTGCATATTCTCCATTTCGCCTTTTAAGTTTTTGCGTTTAAATAAACTTACATCAAACTTGCCAAAACGCCAGTTGAAATTCAGCCTTGCTACCTGCGGATCCCTGCGGCGTTCATTGTCCTGTATAAAATAGGCCGATTCGGAATGCGATGCCGACAATTGTGTACGGAAAATATCATTTACCTGCAGCGTTAAAGAAGCGGCATTGTTTTTAAGAAACTCTTTTTTAAACGCAAAGTCCACACTGTATTTTGGTTTGATGTAACCTTGTGCACTGGATTGTGTTTGACCAAAACCACCACCGCCACCAAACATGCCGCCCATACCACCACCGCCACGGCTGCCACCGCCACTTGCCGGCAACAATGTTTTAGCAGTATAATCTCCCGATAATTGAATTGAATAATTTTTAGGCAGCTTAAAATTGTTGTTCAACTTAACAAACCAGCTCCATTGTGAGTTGTCTGTTCCGCCAACTAAGTTGCCGGCTTGTATGGTTGATTGAAAAATGTTGATGCTGGTTGTTAAATCCCACCAGTTGGCAATTTTATTTTTACCTGTAAGCTCCAGGCCAAAAGTATAACTGCGGTTGGCATTTACGAAAGTGCTCATGATAACACTGTCAGTTTTTGCAGGGTTGGGGTTTTTATCCCTGAACTGATAACGGGTAATAAGATTTTCTGTATTGCGGCCGTACAATGAAGCCAGGAATGTATTGCCGGGACTGTATTGATTTGAATAAGACAATTCAACAAGATTGGTAAACTCCGGAATTAAATCGGGGTTGCCTTTTGAAAGATTCAACGAATCGGTATAATCAATAAAAGGAATCAACTGGAAAAAATTGGGCCGGTTAATTTTTCGGCTGTAGTTTAATTGCATATCCTGTTTATCGTTCAGCTTATAAGAAAAGAAAGCACTTGGGAAAAGGCTTAAAGGATATTGATTGCTGAATTTTTGATTTTTAGAAATGTAATTACCATCGTACTGAGAACTTTCTAGGCGAAGGCCTAACTGGTAATTTAGTTTTTTTAATTGTTTTGAATAAGTGGTGTAAGCTGCAAAAACTGCATCGGTAAATTTGTAATTGTTGCTAAGTGCAGTTATAAGAACATACTGCCCCGATCCATTTTGAATATAGTTATCATTAAAGCTGGTAAAATTTCTTACCGCCGTTCTGGCGCCCATTTCAATTTTAGATGTGGTTGTAATGGGATTGGTATAATCTGTTTGGGCAGTAAAGAATTTGGTGGTGCCGCCGCCCTTTGACTGTTCAACTGCCAATGGTGTTTTAGGATTGTTGTTTAAATAAAAATACTGGGTTGAATAATCACCGCTGTTATCGTTTTTGCTGTAATTAAAATTAACATCAGCAGTTAACTCTTTATTTGCTTTTGCAAAATTGTGTTTAAAACTAAGTGTAGAACCATAGTTGCGAAAATTACCAATGCTGCTGCTGCCACGCAGGCCACGGTCGGCAACTGTTATGGGAATATAAACCGTATCCCTGCTGATATTTATTTGGTCCTTGGCTTTAAACTGGCCTCTCACAATATTTCCTCCAATGGTCAGTGTATTCCTGTTGTCCATAAAATAATCCATACCCAATCTTCCAAAAGAAAAGAATCCTTTGTTAACCGGACCGTTTTCCTGGTTTAAATGTGCGGTAGCATTGTTTAAAAAGTCTGTTCTTGTGCTGCTGACAGTGCTGATAGATTTACGGATGCCCAGCATTGCAGCTGCAAAGAAATTTACTTTGCCCTGCTTCATATTAAAATCGCCACCGCCTCCGGGCTTTCCCCTGCTGTCAATGCTTGCCCTTACGTTTCCGTTGTAGCCCGCCTTGCGGTTTTTCTTTAAAACAATGTTTAAAATGCCTGCGCCACCACCACTTGCATCAAATTTTGCACTTGGGTTGGTAATTATTTCTACTGTAGCTATTGCATCTGCCGGAATTTGATCGAGTGTGAGGGTGGATGGCCTTCCGTCTACAAATATTTGGGGGGCTGCATTTCGAAGTGTAACATTTCCATCAATATCAACATTCACACTCGGCACATTTTTCATGACATCAACTGCAGTGCCGCCTACGCTGGTAAGGTTTTTTTCTACATTAAAAATTTTTCTGTCAATGCCCATTGTAAGCAATGGCCTTGTGGCAGCCACTGTTACATTTTGCAATTGTTCAGCATCGGGTTTAATTTTTAAATTACCCAGGTCTTTGTCAACCGCATTCATCATTCCGCTGAAATCGCCGTTTTTGGCACCGGACATATCCAAATTAAAAGCAACTTTTTCTTCGATTGCCTTATACCCAATGGCAGAAATTTTCAATTTATATGCACCCATAATGGCCAGGTTCTCCAGGCTGAATTCCCCTTTTTTGGTAGTTAACATTCCGGCAACTACCACATCTTTTCTCTTTTTGGTTGCCGTGTCAAATTTATTTTGAATCAGTTGCACCGAAGCTGCTTCCAAAGGTTTGTTGCTTACAGAGTCAATTACTTTTCCGTAAAAATGGCCCAGGTTCATGTTTTGAGCACCCATCTGGCCTCGGTTGCCACCGGGCATTTGTGCCCGAAGGCTTAAGGCTGATAGCAAAATAACTGCTGTAAAAAATACTGATACAAATTTTTTCATTGATCTTTTTTTTCGATTTGCAAAAGTCGCCCCAAATGGTAACAAAGATGGTTGCTAAGGGATGAATGGTAGTATAACATTGCAGGGAACCAAAGGTTCGTAAACATTGCTATAAGTTGATTAATATGCTTATCAACACCTGCACAATTCCCATCATAAAGCCGATAAATAAACCCAATGAGAGCATTTTATTTTTTACCGGTTGGCCAATAAGAGCTTCTAATTTTTGGGAAGAAAGTCCGTTTATTTTTTCGGCAACTAATTTTTCTATATTTAGATCTTCCTGCAGGCTGCTAATATAATTGTTCATTAAAGCGGGGAACAAACTTTCCAGTTCCGTTAAAAAGGCTGCTTTCAGCTGGCCAATTGTTTTTTCGCCTATAAACATTGACAGCATTGGAAATACTTCTTTTAATTTTTCTTTCAGGAAAACATCAATGTGTTTTTCAATTTCGGGTTTTAGTTTTTGAAATATTTCCGGGGTGGCAACTTTTTCCTTCAAAAATTCAGGCGATAAAAATTCACTGCTTAACCTGCCAATTTTATCTCCTATCATTTGCTGATTTGCGGGAAAAGCGCCCTGTAGTTTAAATCCTGCGATATTTGCTGGTTTTACAGGATGAAACAATAATTTAAAAGCAATCCATAAACATAACCAGCCTGTAAATGAAGAGATGAGAAGGGTTACGATATAATTTGTCCAAAGCATTGCAATAAATATTGATGCAAAGAAACTGAATAATGAAGGCGGTTCAAAAACTAATTTTTTTGAGCGACAGGTATTTTTATTTACTTTTGCGGCATAACAAACGGTGGTTGTAGCTCAGTTGGTTAGAGCATCAGATTGTGATTCTGAGGGTCGCCGGTTCGAACCCGGTCATCCACCCCCAAAAAGTCTCTTTCCAAAAAGAGATTTTTTTTATTCCAAACTCCCGGTTTAATAACTCATGACGCTGTTTGCCGTTTATCAAATTTTATGAAAACATTTGCCATCAATATGTTTCATCTGCCAATATTATTACCCGTTTTGCGTTATTTTTGAATTATGCAAAAAATTGCAAATTTCATTATGAGTAAAAAATTTATTCCGGTTCTGCTGGTGCTTACCGGGGCAGGTTTGTTTTTGGCTTTTCAAACCCAGGGAAAAAGTAGTAATGACGACAACCCAAAGTCAAAGTATTCAAAAGTATTACGCAATGTGGGTGTATTGCTGGAAGAAGGACATGTTAACCCAAAAAATATCGATGATAATTTTTCTAAACTGGTTTTAAAAAAGTTTGAAGAAGAATTAGACGGGGAAAAAAATATTTTTCTGAAAACTGATATTGATGCTTTCAAAAAATACGAAGCCAAAATTGATGATGAAATTCATGGCGGCGAACTGGAATCTTTTTTTGCCATTAACGATGTTTATATAAAGCGCCTTGGCGAAGCCTCGGTTTTATACAAAGATATTCTTGCAAAGCCTTTCGACTTTTCAAAAGACGAATCGGTAATGATGGATCCGGAAAAAATTGATTATCCAAAATCGGAAACTGAACGCACTGAGAGATGGAGGAAACAGTTAAAACTGCTGGTGCTGGGAAAATTTGTGGATTTGCAGAATGACCGTGAAAAAAATAAGGATAATAAGGAGTTTAAACAAAAAGCAGATACAACCCTGGAAAGAGAAGCAAGAGATGCTGCAAGAAAGCAGATTGAGCGTTTTCTTTCAACCAAAAAAAGCAGGGAAACTTTAGATGAAAATTTCAGCACATTTGTGAACGCCATCACAGGCGAAATGGACCCTCACACAAATTATTTTCCGCCGGTTGACCTCCGTTCTTTTAACGAAAGCATGAAAGGAAGTTTTTTTGGCATTGGCGCCCAGTTAAAAGAAGATGATGGTAAAATAAAAATAGCCAGCCTTGTTTCCGGCGGCCCTGCATGGAAGGCAGGTGAATTGAAACCTGACGATGAAATTTTAAAAATTGCACAGGGAAATGGGGAACCAGTGGATGTTACAGGTTATGCAGTTACCGATGCGGTAAAATTAATTCGAGGTGCTCAAAAAGGAACAGAAGTAAAATTAACGGTAAGAAAAGTTGACGGAACTGTAAAAGTTATTGCAATCATCAGGGATGAAATTAAACTGGATGATACTTTTGCAAAAAGCGCCATTATCAATGGCGACCACAGAATTGGTTATAACTATTTGCCAGAATTTTATGTTGATTTTGAAAACCCCATGGGTGCAAAATGTTCTGATGATGTTGCTAAAGAAATTAATAAACTGAAAGCCGAAAATGTGGATGGCATCATCATTGACCTGCGTGGCAACGGTGGTGGTTCTTTGCCTGAAGTGGTAAAAATGGCCGGCCTTTTTATTGAAGACGGCCCAATATGCCAGGTGAAAGGAAGGGAAGAAAAAGCAACCGTATTGAGAGACAGAGACAAGAATGTAATTTACAGCGGACCGCTGGCGGTAATGGTTGATGAAGGCAGCGCTTCGGCATCGGAAATTTTTGCAGCGGCTATACAGGATTACAAACGTGGAATTATCGTTGGTAGTTCTTCAACTTTTGGGAAGGGAACAGTGCAGCGTAATATTCCACTAAGCCCCGAAAGTGAAAACCCGTTGTTTGCAAACAGAAAAACAGAAGACCTTGGTACCGTAAAGTTATCATTACAAAAATTTTACCGTGTTAATGGCGGCTCTACCCAGTTAAAAGGTGTTATTCCGGATATAGTAGTGCCCGACAGATTGGATTATTTAAAATTCAGGGAAAAAGACAACAGCAGCTCTTTAAGCTGGGATGAAATTGCCAAAGCAGATTACAAACCATGGACAAGCACAGTAAGTGCAGATGTTGTGGTGAAAACTTCTATGGATCAAATTAATAAGAGCGCCACCTTCAGCAAAATAAAAACAAATGTTCAGTGGCTTGCTAAATACAACGATAAGGAATATTCTTTGAACATTGTGAAGTATAAGGAAGAACAGAAAGCTTTAAAGGCAACTGTGAAAGACCTTGATGATTTGACCAAGCTGCCAACAGCTATGAATGTAAAGAATATAAATGCCGATACGTTGAAAATTAATGCAACTACTGATAAGGCGGAAAAAAACAAACAGTTTATAAAAAGAATCAGCAATGATATTTACATTGATGAAACGGTGAAAGTAATTAACAACATGATTTTGCAGAGTAATATGGCTAAGAATAATTAATAGAAAAACCCAAATAACTTTAACCACAGCAATTGCTGTGGTTTTTTCTTTTTATAAATTAAGCTTATTTTAGTGTCTTAACCAATACTGAATGCGGCAGTTTCTTTCTCTTATTCTGATGCTGTTCTTATTTATTTTTACAGGCAGTGCCCAGAATTTTGGTATTGGAACCAACTCTCCCAAAGCATCCTCTATACTGGATGTAACAGCAAGTAACAAAGGTGTTATATTACCACGTATTAGTTTAACGTCTGCCACTGATATTGCAACCATAAGTTTACCAGATACTTCTTTGCTTATATATAACAGCGCAACAGCAGGAAGCGGAAATAATAAAGTGATGCCAGGTTTTTATTACTGGAGCGGCAGCAGGTGGTTGAGGATTGTAAATGCCACTGATACTGTTGCTACCAGCATAACTGATTCTAACCCTGATATTGATACAACATCCTGTACATCATCTGGAATAGTTATCCGGAATCCAAACCTTATTATCACTGACAATGACATTATAACAGGTATTAGCGATGTAATTCCTTTGTCAGGAATTTCCGGTACAGTTTGCAAAATTGAGGTAGGTGTAAGGATAAATCATACTTGGGATGCTGATTTGGATATTTATCTAACTGCTCCAAACGGAACCACAATTGAATTATCTACAGACAATGGCAGCAGCAACGATGATTATGGAACAGGATCGGGACCTCCTTATGTTTATACAGTTTTTTCAGATGCTGCTACAACATCAATATTAAGTGGCCTGGCTCCGTTTGCCGGGTCCTATCAGCCAGAAACTGCCTTGTCACTGATTAATGGAATAAGTGCAAATGGAAACTGGACATTAAAGATATATGATGATTTAGCCGGTGATATAGGCACTCTTGTAAGCTGGCAACTTAATGTTTACAATACTTCTGCCGCAGGATCAAACTGGACTTTAATAAAAGAAATACCCATATCAGCCATAAATGTGGCTTCCTTAATTGCATCAGCTTCTTACAGCTGCGATCCTCAAAGTAATGGCGGCGTAAAAACTGCACTTACCGTTAACACAAGTTCTGCAGGAGCTGTTGGCACATCAATAACAAATCTTCCGGGTACAACTTTATTCCGCAGTGCTGCTTCACCCACAAGCGGTACGGGTAATTACTGGGTAAGTACCTGCATGCAGGCAGAACAAAATAATTTAATTGCCGGGCAGATGTATTACTACCAGGTATGGCGCAAAGGCCTGGTGGAAGCAGGAAATGAGAACTGCAGTTTGATTGTTACGAGGCAGGCAAAGTAGCCACACTAAATAATCCTCCTGAAGGACGACTTTGATTGTGCAAGAGATAATAGAGAAGATTAGCTTCCTGTATCTTTTTACAAGTATCTTTCCTCTAATACTTTTTTGTGATGGTAAACGTGACCAAGTGTTATAAAGCCAAGGCTGGATACAGAAGTGAGATTATTATTTGCTGTGCCGCTTTTTTCTAATGCATCTTTTGTAAAGCTGCCAAATAAAATTTCTGTTGATTTGCGAACGGCTGCAAATTCATCCAAAAGGCTTTGCCAGCTTCGGCTGCCTGCATTGCTGTTGGCTGCATAATCATTTTCTTCAAAGCCGGGAAGGTTTACCTGTTCGCCACGGGCAAAGCAAAGTGAACGATATGCAAAAATTCTTTCGGTATCAATTATGTGTTGCAATACTTCTTTGATTGTCCATTTGCCTTCAGCATAAGCATTGTTTGATTTTTCTTCGCTGATACCGCTGAGAAAACTGATGATAACAGGTAATTGATTAGTAAATCCTGTTTGTAAATCTTCTTCGGGCACCTGGTCAATATATTTTTGAAAGTAAACGGGGTGGCTGGTGGGGGATGGCTTTGACATGTTGAATTGATTTGTGGGGTTTAGAAGTTTAGAAAGTTTAGGGGTTTAGTTTAAATGGTGCTTAAGAAAAAGGGCTTTAATGATGCCCATTGATTTTCAGATGAACGGATTGCGACGCCACTGAAGATGCACATTGGTTTATCGCTGGTATCAAAAAAAAAATTGCTGCCGCAAATTAAATAATTGCGGCAGCAATTCAACTCAATTTATCCTTTTTTGCGTTTTACTAATTTTGGTTTTGGCAAAACTTCTTTCGCCACTTTGCGTTCGCCTTTGAGAGTGCTTGCCAGTTTAATTGCCTCGTAAGCATTTACCAGGCCGCCGGTTTTTGAAATGTCGGAAAGATTTACTTTTTCATCGGTACCAGGCAATTTTACTTTTTCATCGGGCTGCTGCGTTGTTTTTTCAATTACATATTTTAATTGTTTGGCGCTAAGCGTTGGGTAATATTCTAAAATTAAAGATGCAATACCGGCAGTTACGGGGCAGGCCATGCTGGTGCCGCTTGCTTTGCCATAAGTGTTGCCTCCGGGAATTGTTGAATAAATTTGAACGCCGGGTGCAAATACATCCACTTCGCTTTTTCCATAATTGCTGAAACCTGCGGTGATGCCGCCATTTTTGGGATCGCCGCTGGCGCCAACCGTAATAATATTTGTTGCCCTTCCTTTGCCATTGATGTAAACGGGATTGGGGAAATTGTCGGCAGTGTCAACATTTTTTGAATCGTTGCCTGCTGCATGAACCAGTAATACACCTTTGCTTTCAGCATAGCGGAAGGCGTCATCCACCCATTGCTTTTGCGGACTGAAATCTTTTCCAAAGCTCATGCTGATTACCTGGGCGCCGTTGTCAACTGCATAGCGGATGGCATTGGCAATATCTTTATCATGCTCATCGCCATCAGGCACGGCACGAAGCATCATAATGCGAACGTTATCGGCA
Source organism: Bacteroidota bacterium (assembly GCA_031384415.1). Lineage (GTDB taxonomy): Bacteria > Bacteroidota > Bacteroidia > Chitinophagales > Chitinophagaceae > Ferruginibacter. The sequence goes on along the minus strand of JANNAM010000138.1, from coordinate 27,952 downwards.
ATGCCGTCAACACCTTTGCCATTATTTCTTGCGGCAGCAATAATGCCCGAGCAGTGTGTGCCATGAAAAGGAGTGGAGGCCATTATATCATTGTTGCCGTAATTGCGGTCGTTGATATTGGTTTCATCATCGCCTACAATTTCTTTGCGGTACTCTTTGGGCACATTGTTTTTAGCATCTTCTTTTCTTTGCTGGCCATCAATGTAGTCATTCAGTCCGTCTAAAAATTCTTTATTGGTTTGTTCCAGTGCATCGTTTCCTTTCATCAGGCCCAGCATGGTGCCTTTTGCTTTTTTCTCTTCATCCGATTTTGTGATGTATGAATCCAGTTCGGTACCGGTATAAACATCCTTTGCAAGGGCAACTTTTAAAACACTGTCGCTTTTGGCAAGATTTGTTTTAAGGCGTTTTAAAATAAGGATATCCACTCCGCCGCCGTCATCACCCACCACTTTTGCTTCGGCTTTTTTAAAAATTACATATTCATCTTTGTCGGCTTTGCTCAGCGTGTTTTCATCAACATCTTTACCTGCCCACTTGGTTTTTAAAGAATGATAAACCCTTGATGCTTCGTAGCTGTCTTCTTTTACATTGCGGCCATCTTTGCCGCCAATAAAATTCCAGCCATGCACATCATCAATGTAACCGTTCTTGTCGTCGTCAATGCCATTGCCGGGTATTTCCCTTGGGTTGGTCCACAAAACGGGTTTTAAATCCTCATGCAAAGTGTCTATACCGCTGTCAATTACAGCTACTACAACAGTTTTGCTTTTGAGTTTTTTAGCTTTGATAAAACTGTATGCTTTCTCTAAGCTGATGCCATAAAAACCGCTTTCGGTTTTGTCGAGCTGGTGCCAGTTATTGGGGGGTGTTTCTTTTTGGGCAAACGATGCAGTGCTTATTAAAAGCGCCGCAGCAAAAATCTTTGAAAACTTCTTCATATTTTTTAAAAATTGTTTTAACGAAAGTAAATGTACTATTTGTAATGACAATACCGTTTGTCACGTATTTTGAAAAATTTACAAATCAAATTTAATGCCCTGCGCCAGCGGCAGTTTGTTTGTATAGTTGATGGTATTTGTTTGCCGGCGCATGTAAACCTTCCAGGCATCGCTGCCACTTTCCCTGCCGCCACCGGTTTCTTTTTCACCCCCAAAAGCGCCGCCAATTTCGGCACCGCTGGTTCCGATATTTACATTGGCTATGCCGCAATCGCTACCGTTTTGAGAAAGAAACTGTTCGGCTTCTCTTAAATCAGTTGTCATAATTGCCGATGATAAGCCCTGCGGCACTCCGTTTTGCATGGCAATTGCTTCTGCAAGCGTTTTATATTTCATTAAATAAAGGATAGGAGCAAAGGTTTCATGCTGAACTATAGCATAGTCATTTTTTGCTTCGGTAATGCAAGGCTTTACATAACAACCGCTTTCAAATCCTTTGCCTTTTAGTACGCCACCTTCCACCAAAAATTTGCCGCCTTCTGCCTTGCATTTTTCAATTGCATCTAAGTACATCTTCACTGCATCAGTATCAATCAGCGGCCCCACATGATTTTTTTCGTCAAGCGGATTACCAATTTTTAATTGTTTGTATGCACTGACCAATTTTTCTTTAAACTTATTATACACCGATTCATGAATGATTAATCTACGGGTAGAAGTACATCTTTGTCCGGCAGTGCCAACAGCGCCAAAGGCAGCGCCAATTAATGCCATATCCAAATCTGCATCTTTTGTAATGATGATGGCATTGTTACCGCCAAGTTCCAGCAAACTTCTTCCCAGCCTTTCGCCAACTGCTTTGCCAACAGCTTTGCCCATTCTTGTGCTTCCTGTTGCAGAGATTAATGGTATTCTTGTATCGCTGCTGAGCCATTCGCCCACTTCTCTGCCACCAACAATAATATTGCTTACACCTTCGGGCACATTGTTCTTTTTGAAAACAGATTGAATAATATTCTGGCAGGCAATGGCGCAAAGCGGCGTTTTTTCACTTGGCTTCCACACACATACATCGCCACATACCCACGCCAAAGCTGCATTCCAGCTCCATACAGCAACTGGAAAGTTAAAAGCCGAAATAATGCCTACAATCCCCAGCGGATGATATTGTTCATACATACGGTGGCCGGGCCTTTCGCTGTGCATGGTGAGCCCATGCAACTGGCGTGAAAGGCCAACAGCAAAATCGCAGATGTCAATCATCTCCTGCACTTCGCCCAAACCTTCCTGCAGGCTCTTGCCCATTTCATAGCTCACTAATTCTCCAAGCGACTGTTTATTTTTTCTGAGTTCGTCGCCAATTTGTCTTACAATTTCGCCACGCTTTGGAGCAGGCCAGATTCTCCATTCGGTAAATGCTTCCTGCGCTTTTTTAATTACTGCATCGTAATTGTTTTTATCTGCGCCAATAACTGATGCAATTAATTTGCCGTCAACTGGGGAGAAGGAGTTTAATTTTTCGCCTTTGGCTTTTGGCCAGTTTAACCCTGTAGATACGCCGTTGTTGTTTTTTTGAATTTTTAACTGAGAGAGAAATTTCATATTGCAAAAATTGTTTGCAAAGATAGCAATGCTAAAGGAGATAAGTTTTTTGAGATCAATTTACCCGCTGAGGCGCCAGGGCGCAGAGATTAGTATTGTTCATTTTCATTCGGGAAATTTTTGCTTTTAATATCTGTAATATATTGCTGAACAGCCTTAGTGATTTGTTCATTAAGGTTTAAATACTGGCGCAGAAAACGTGGTTTAAATTCTGTATTGATACCCAGCAAATCATGCATTACCAAAACCTGCCCATCGCAATAGCCGCCGGCACCAATACCAATGGTGGGGATGGATAAACTTTCAGAAACTTCTTTTGCCAGTGCCGCCGGAATTTTTTCCAACACAATGGCAAATGCACCAGCCTGCTGCAAAAGCAAGGCATCTTTTCTAAGTTTATCTGCTTCTTCTTCCTCAGTGGCCCTTACTACATAAGTACCAAATTTATTGATGGACTGCGGCGTTAAACCCAAATGCCCCATTACCGGCACACCGGCACTAACAATTTTTTTTACCGAATCAATCACTTCTTCGCCGCCTTCCAACTTTACGGTATTGCCACCGCTTTCTTTCATAATGCGGATGGCAGAAGCCAGGGCAATATCAGAGTTGGACTGGTAATAGCCAAAAGGAATATCCACCACAATCAAACTTCTTTCTCTTGCCCTTACCACGCTTTGTGCATGGTAAATCATCTGGTCCAGCGTAATGGGCAATGTGGTAACATGGCCGGCCATTACATTGCTGGCACTGTCGCCCACCAGGATGATATCAATGCCTGCGGCATCAAATATTTTTGCAAAAGAAAAATCATAGGCCGTAATCATGGAGATCTTTTCCCCGGCGGCTTTCATTTTTTGCAAGGTGTTGGTGGTTACTTTTTTAACTTCTTTTATGGTTGACATTGTCTGAACGGGGATTTAAAAAGATTAAAAGGATTTGATTGATTTTAATCGTAGCGAAATGGAGTTGGCTCTGCACTAGAATAAAACAATTCCGGGAGAGATCGCTGCTGTAAAAGTAGAAAGAAAATTTTATTACTTTATTTCTTCATAAAGATGCTGTATCAACCCATCCACCAAACCAATCTTGGGTACATAAATATCAGTGGCGCCGGCCCAGCGCATGGCGTTAATGTAAATTTGCAATGCCGGCACAATTACATCAGCCCTGTCTTCTCTTAAAGCGTATTTACTTATTCTTTCTTCTAATGTAACACTGCTTAATTCTTTATGGTATTCTTTCAGCAGTTCAATTTGCAGGGGCTTGCCGTCTTTTCTTTTGCTCATGCTGAATACCTTGTTGATATTGCCGCCGCTGCCAATGGCCACCGTTTCTTTTTGTCCTTTGGTAAATGATTTTACAATCTCCCTCATCACTTCCCAGTCCTTTTCATGTACCATATCTTTTAAAAGCCTGATGGTACCAATATTAAAAGATTGCTTGAAAGTAAGTTTGCCAGTGCTGAAAAAAGAAAGCTCGGTGCTGCCGCCGCCCACATCAATGTATAAATAACTGTGGTCTTTGTCTAAGCTCTCGGCAATATGATTTTCAAAAATCAACCCGGCTTCTTTATCGCCGCTGATGATTTCAATTTTAATATCTGTTTCTAATTTTATTTTACGGATAACATCGGCAGCATTTTTTGCATCCCTCATGGCGCTGGTAGCACAGGCAATCACATGTTTTACATCGTAAGCATTCAGCAAATGCTTGTATGCTTTCATGGTTTGCAAAATCATCCCTGTTTTTCGTTTGGAGATGGAACCATATTCAAAAACATCAAAGCCAAGCCGGAGCGGAACCCTCACCAGGTTTAGTTTATTAAAAGTGGGATTGTTTTTTTCATCAACACTTACTTCCGAAATTAATAATCTTGCTGCGTTACTGCCAATATCTATTGCTGCTAATCTCATGTAAGCAAATGTAATTGGCATCGGGATAAATATAGGGAGCTAATTATTGATGTGGATAATTTTATTAAAGCTGTCTTTATAGGTGTCTGACGGCTTAGAGCCGTCTTGACACCTTAGAGCCGTTTTGACACCTACAACAATTTTCTATGCAGGTAATTGTAAGTTTCCACCTGGCTGCGAACTTTTTTGGTATTGCGTGGGTTTACATACTGGTTGCTGAGTTCATTGTCTAATGTCCTGGCTTTGATATTATCACTTAGCTGGATGTTCAAAATATCTTTGAGTTCCTGCTGAATGTCTTTATCAAAAATGGGGCAGGCAGCTTCAATGCGGTGGTCAATATTGCGTACCATCCAGTCGGCAGATGAAATAAAAACTTTTTCCTTTCCGCCATTGTGAAAAATCATCAGCCTTGCATGTTCCAGGTATTCATCCACTATGCTGATGGCTTCCACATCTTTAAACTTTTTATTTTGAGTAAGCATACAGCATATTCCACGAATAACAAGTTTAATGCTTACACCTGCACGGGCAGCTTCATATAATTTGGCAATCAGTTTTTCATCGCTCAGCGAATTTAATTTTAAGGTGATGGCGGCAGCTTTTCCTGTTTTGGCGGTTTTAATTTCTTTGGCAACCATTTGCATCAGTTGCCGCCGCATTGCAACCGGGCTTACCAATAATTTTTTGCAGGCATTTAAAAGATATGCCCTTGTTTTTGGCTGCTCCAAATAATGAAAGATGCGGTTTACATCAGCCATTATATTTCTGTCGGATGTAAGCAGGCAATGATCGCCATAGATTGTTGCTGTTCTTTCATTCAGGTTGCCGGTGCTAACAAAGCCGTAATGGATGATGCGGTTGTTCTGCATTTTTTTTATCAAACAAATTTTTGCATGCACTTTTAAATTGTGTACACCCAGCAAAACTTTTACGCCGGCTTCTTCCAGTTCCTCTTTCCATTCCAGGTTGGCTTCTTCATCAAACCTTGCCCTCAGTTCCAGCACAACAGTTACATGCTTGCCGTTCCGTACTGCATTGGTAAGTGCATTGATAACTTTTGATCTTGGCGCAAGCCGGTAGCAGGTGATTTTTATGCTCACCACTTCGGGGTCAATGGCTGCTTCCCGTAACAAATCAATTACATTGTCAAATGAATGGTAAGGAAAATTCAGCAGCACATCTTTTTCTAAAATAATATCGGTAACACGGCTGGTTTGTTTTAGCGCCGGATGCACAAATGGTTTTTTCCTTGGGTTCTTTTTTACAAAAACTGATTCAGGAAAATTGATAAAATCTTTATAGTTATGTATGCGGCCGCCGGGAATGATATTGTCTTTTTTAGTAAGGCCAAGCCGCTTTACCAAATAAGCAAGCAGCATGGCATCAATATCTTTGTCGTAAACAAAGCGTACTGTTTTTCCTTTCTTACGGTTCTTTAATCCCTTTTCAATTTTTTGAATGAGTGAAGTGGACACATCGTTGTCAATATCAATTTCTGCATCACGGGTTACTTTTATAATGGCAGATGAAAATGTATCATATCCAAAAAAAGAAAAGATATGCGGCAGGCAAAAACGGATAACATCTTCCAGCAAAATAATATGCTTTTCATTTTGGCGGGAGGGGAGAATGAGAAACCTGGGCAACCGCCTTGCAGGCACTGAAACCAATGCAAATTTTTTGGCAATGCTTCTGTCTTTTTTAGAAAGCCTGCAGGCTAAGTAAATTGATTTGTCGTTCAGCACCGGAAAACTTGCAATGTCTTCAATCATCAGCGGTACAATATTGCTGCGTATTTCTTCATCAAAATAATTGAGTACAAATTTTTGCTGCAGCCGGTTTAATTTTTGCTCTGTTACAAAAAAGATTTTTTCTTTCTTCAGTTCCCTTAGTATTTCGTTCCAGATGCGTTCAAATTCTTTTTGCTGCTCAAGTACTTTTTCCTGTATTTCTTCCAGTATGCTTTGCGGATTAACTTCCTGGTGAACGTTGGCTTTTTTGCCCAGTGCAATCATTCTGTTTAAAGTGGCAACCCTTACCCTGAAAAATTCATCGAGGTTATTGGAGAAAATACCGAGAAAACGGATGCGTTCCCTTAATGGAACCGTATCATCTGCCGCTTCCTGCAACACACGGCCATTGAAAGAAAGCCAGCTGATATCCCGGATAATAAGTTTTTGTTTAAGCATGTGGCAAGTTCAAAAAAAAATTATTGCAATATGCATAAATCGGCTAACATTCCATGTTAAATTATTGTAAGCAGATCAAACCTTTTTACCTCAGGCAGGCAAGGCAAAGGATTTTTAAGGCAATATATTATCTTTACGACCAAATAAAAAAGCTGCTGACTGAATTAAATCATTAAATATGGTAATGGCAAAAGATACGAGGATTAATGTTGTGAATATTGGGCTGATGATTGCAAGTTGCATTGCAGCTTTTATAATGCCCTTTGAAGTATTTCTGTTTGCTTATGCAGTATTGGGGCCGCTGCATTACCTTACCGAAATAAGCTGGTTGCACGACAGGCAGTATTTTGCCAAGGGGAAATATGATTATCTTATTTTAGTAATAATCGGCTTGGTTATTACTTACGAATATTTTGGTTACCGCCATCATTTCTGGCCTTATAATGGCGAAGATGCTTATGAAACAGCGCTTAAATTAAATCTTGGAGACAAGTTGCTCATCCTGGCATTGTTTGGGGGTATCATTATGGCATTTGTAAAAAGTATTCCCATTAAATTAATTTCTTTATTCCTGCTTTTTGCTTTTATAAATAACTGGCTGAAGCCTGTTACAAATGATGAAGGACAACTGGTGAGTAAGGATTCTACTTTTTTATATGTGCTCACTTCTTTTGTACCTACTTTAATCCATGTTTATGTTTTTACAGGGTTCTTTATTTTATTTGGTGCTTTAAAAAGCCGCAGCAGGAGCGGACTGATTTCTTTTTTGATTTTTATTGTTTGCCCGCTGTTATTGTTTCTCCTGTTTCAAAATAAAACCTTTGTTCATGTAAGCCAGTATGGAATGGATGCTTATGGCAATACTAAAACCAGAGATGGTTTTTTTGATCTTAGCCAAAGCATACTGACAAGATTTTTTGATTATCAGCCCGATTATTCTGCAGCAAAAACCAATGAGCAGGCTCAGCAAATGTTTAACCAGCAATGGACACAGTTTGTTTATTTCAGCAAGGCAGGTGTGTTACTGATGCGTTTTATTGCCTTCGCATATTTATACCATTATCTTAACTGGTTTAGCAAAACAGAAATTATACGCTGGCATAAAGTGCCCAAGAAAAGGTTTATTGCAGTTATTGTTTTGTGGGTTGCTTCACTGGCATTGTATGCATCCAGTTATTCGCTGGGATTGCAATGGCTTTTCTTTCTTAGTTTTTCGCATGTGCTGCTGGAGTTTCCTTTAAATGCAATTTCAATTGCCGGTGTAGGTAAAGAAATTAAAAGCATAGCAAAGTATGGGTTTAAAGCAAAGCCAGTTGCAGTAAAATAAATTATTACTGTTTCATTCTTTCGATAATGGAAGTGGTGGAAAAACCTTGAAGGATGGGAACAATTTTTATTTCGCCTCCATTGGCAATTACTTCTTTAGCGCCAACAATCTGTTCAATTGTATAATCACCGCCTTTCACCATCACATCGGGTAAAATTGATGTGATGAGGTTGAGAGGGGTATCTTCTTCAAAAATTATTACTGCATCTGTCATCACTAATGAAGCAAGCAGCAATGCTCTTGAATTTTCATTATTAACCGGCCTGCTTTCTCCTTTTAATCTTTTTACTGAAGCATCGGCATTTACACCAACTATTAAAACATGGCCATAAGAAGCAGCTTCTGACAATGATGCAATATGCCCTTCGTGTAAAATATCAAATACACCGTTGGTGAAAACAATTTTTTTACTTTGCAACCTCCAGCGTTTTAACTGCTGAAGCAATAGTGCTTGTGTATAAATTTTAGATGGTATCGATTGTACTGATTTCAATTTTTGTTTTTTTATTTAGATAAGTAAGCAGAATGGTAAAAAAAGTACCAAAGAAAAGAATGATAAAAGTTGTTGTGCCCCACATAAGCCAGCCAAATGCAATACCATAGGTTTTATCAATACTATATAAAACCAGCACGAGGTAAACTGCTTCAGGAAAAGTACCCAGCCCGTTGGGTGTAACTATCATTGCAAGCGTGGCAAGGGTTAACACGCCACATGCGGCATCCCACCCCAGGTGCGATACTTCGTTCATAGCGCTGAAGCCAATGTATATCTGGCCAAGGTACATTGCCCATATAAAAAGTGTGTGAAACAAAAACCATTTCCTGTTTTTTAATTTTTTTACAGATGCAACACCTTCTCGTAATCCGGAAGTAAAATTTTTTACCCTTTGAATAGTTTTACTTTCGGAATACTTGCGGTATAAAAAACGGAGAACAAGAACGAGTGCCAAAGCAATTGAAATATAAATTAATATGCTTGCCCACAAAGGCATTCCATCTTTGCCCTGAGCAATTTCCGAAACTTTGCCTTTGGCAAAATCGCCAACAACTTTATATTGTACCAGTACGGTGATAATTATAAAAACGCAGAAACAAAGAAGGTCAAAAATTCTTTCGGTTACAATGGTTCCCAGTAATTTTTGCGATGGAATTTTTTCAAATTTACCAAGCAATGTACATTTCAGCACTTCACCCAGCCTTGGAAAAAAAGAATTGGCAAGATACCCGGTCATTGTAGTTCCAAATGTGTTAATCAGCGATGGCCTGGAGTATCCAAGCGGCTCAATTAAAATTCGCCAGCGTAAAGCACGGCTTAAATGGCTTGCCAGTGACATTATTATAATAATTGGAACAATGCTGTAATTAGCATTTTTTAATGCAAATTTGAAATGTGTAAATTGCTCATCCGTCATTTTATGAAACTGCCACCACACCAGGAAAAAACCCAGCCCAAGAAAAAAACCATATTTCAGCGCTGTAAGTAAATTTTTTTTCATTGCACCGTAAATTACGAAGTATTGAAGTATTTTAAAAGCCGGCATTAAAAATCCAGCACAATGTTATCAATAAGCCTCACTTCATTTAAGTATGCAGCTGCCAGGGTTACAAGTTTTGTTTTTCCGTTCCAGTCATGCTGCAGTTTTAAATTTCCAGCATCTGCAATTTCAACATAATCAACTTTAAAGCCTGCATCGGTTAATTTTTTAAATGCATTTTCTTTTAATTTATCAAGGTTTCCAGCTTTAATTTCTTTCTTTATAAATGAAAGGGTTTCAAAAATATTTATTGCCTTCATTCTTTCTTCTTCACTTAGCCTCAGGTTACGGCTGCTCATTGCCAGACCATCGCCTTCCCTTAGGGTAGGGCAGATGATGAGTTTAATATTCATTTCAAACAAATCAATCAGCTTTTGAATTACCATGCATTGCTGGTAATCTTTCTGGCCAAGATAAAGCACATCTGTGTTTACAATCTTCAGCAGCCGGTGGACCACCTGACAAACTCCCTGAAAATGCCCTGGACGGTATTTGCCTTCCAACACTGTTTCAAGGTAGCCAAGATTATAATGCTGCTGCAGTTGGGTGCCATTGGGATATATTTCAGAAACTGAAGGTAAAAAAAGCACATCGCATCCTGCATTTTCAAGCATCTCAATATCCCGGTCAATTGTTGACGGGTATTTTGCAAAATCACCAGCATTGTTAAACTGGGTTGGGTTTACAAAAATGCTGCTTACCGTCACATCATTTTGTTTTACTGAAATATCAAGCAGCGAAGTGTGGCCTTTGTGAAGGGCGCCCATTGTTGGAACAAACCCAATTGAATGTCCTTTCGCTTTTTCCCCCGTAATAAACCCGTTTATGTCAGCAGCCTGTTTAAAAATTATCATACACCAAACTTATTCTGTTCAAATCCTTGTGTGTCCACGATTTCACAAAAAATAACCCTACCTTTGCCAACCCTTAAAATTGTGAACAAAGACTAAAAATTACAAATGTCAACAAAGAAACGGATTTTATTCATTGCCAATGAAATGTCGCCATATTTAGAGCTGACAGAGTTTGCGGAAATCATCAACAAACTGGCAGTGAAATCGAATGACAGCGGGATGGAAGTGAGGTGCATTATGCCCCGTTTTGGTGTTATCAACGAAAGAAGGCACAGGCTGCATGAGGTGGTAAGATTATCCGGCATCAATGTTTCAATCGCCGGCGATGATTATCCTTTGATGATTAAAGTGGCTTCGCTGCCAAATGCAAGGCTGCAGATTTACTTTTTAGACAACGAGGACTATTTTAAGCGCAAGTCTATTTTTCATGATGAAAAAGAAAAATGGTTTGAAGACAATGATTTAAGAACCGTATTGTTTTGCAAAGGTGCCCTGGAAACAGTAAAGAAATTTGGCTGGCCCCCCGATGTTATTCATTGCAGCGGATGGATGACGGGATTGATTCCTATGTTTATTAAAATAGCTTATAAAAAAGAACCTGTGTTTGGCAACAGCAAAATAGTGTTTACGATTGGCCAGAATACTTTTAAAGAAAAATTGGGAGCAGAGTTTTTAAAACTGGCTGCCATTAATGATAATGTAACAAAAAAAGAACTCGACTTTTTTAAAGAAACTACCAACACAGCTATGTTCCGTGGTGGCGCTGCTTATGCCGATGCCATTACATTTGGCGCAGAAAAAGTAGACAAAAAATTAGTAGAGGAATTTTCAAAAGTAAAAGGCAAAAAGATTTTGAAGTATGATGCAACGTCTGATTTAACAGACTATTTGCAATTGTATTCCGAACTTGCCAAGTAGTAAAACCAACTACCCATTTTAATAAATTTACCATTGTGCAAAGACGTATTTTATCCTTCTCACTGATTGCTCTTTTTTCTATTGTTTTTTTCGGCTGGGGTTGTTCAAAACTTGATACAACAGATATTGGCAGCGACCTGATTCCGGCAGTTGACAATGTGCATACATTTGATACCCTGCTCACTATTAATGCCACACAGGGCATATTTGCCGACAGCAATAAAGTAAACAGGGCAGAAGACCATGTTTTGGGCGCCATAACCAACGATCCATTATTTGGTACAACAACTGCAAATATTTACATGCAGTTAAAACCAACTTTCTATCCTTATTATTTTGGAAACGCAAAAGATACAATCAATGCTGCTCAGGCTCCAGGCACCGGTTTTGATTCTGTTGTGCTTTGTATTAACTACAAAGGTTTTTGGGGAGACAGTACCCAGCTTCAGCAACTTACAGTAAAGTCAATTACAAATAATAATGGAATATGGGATTCGGTTTACCAGGATAAAACAATCACTTATCAGCCCAATACAGGCGTTACAATAGGCACCGCTTCGGTAGATATAAGGAAGCTTGGTAACTATACTGTTTACAGAAACAAAAGAGATTCTTCAAAAAATCAGATACGTATCAAACTTGACATGGGTGGCTTTGCAAACTCAATTTTCACCCGTAACGGCGATACCAGCTCACCTTCAGGTGTTTTCAGAACAGATTCTTTATTCCGGTTGTTTCAAAACGGCATAGCAGTAATTGCAAGCGGCGGCAATGGATTGATGTATTGCAGCATTGCCGACACAAATACCAAATTAGAAGTGCATTTTCGCAGAAAAAATGGTGGTACAATTGATACTGCATATTCTTCCTTTAAGCTGGCCAACGATTTTTTAAGCCTCACCAATTTGCCTTCATCTTCAGCTAATGCCATATTGCGTAACAGGGTTGGGGCATCGGTTTCAAACCCGGGTGCCAATGATATTTATTTGCAGGCAACACCAGGCACTTACGCCAATTTAAGCATACCGGCTTTATCAACCATTTCAAACAGGATAATTCATCGTGCCGAAATTATTATAGAGCAGGTTTATTCTCCTTTATTGCCCGATCTTACACCACCCAATTATCTTTATCTTGATTTAAAAGATACCAGCACTGTTAATAAATGGAAACCAATTTATTTTGACCTGAATCCCGGAACCGGCTATGATCCTGACTTTACGCTTTCGCCCGTTTATTTCCCTACAGGCGGTGTAGATTTTGTTTACTTTGGCGGATTTCAAAGAAGCAAGTCGGATGTATTTGGAAACCCAATCAAGTTTTACAACATCAATATCACCCGGTATGTGCAGCAAATTGTAACCAGGCACACGCCCAACTACCAGATGCGGCTTTTTGCCCCATATAATTTTGTTTATCCTCAATATTCAAATTCGGCAATTGCCTTTGCCAACCTGATGGCTTTTGGAAGGGTGAGAGTGGGAAGCGGTAATAATCCCAATTACCGGATGCGGCTGCGGTTGGTATATTCCAGGATTTAAAAAGAATCATTTTATAATAATTATTAACGGCTGTTCAGGTAAGAACAGCCGTTTTGTTTTACTATAAAGCAACAATCATTTAACCTTTTGCAAGTGTGATTATTTTGGAAAAATTGGCCCAGGCTAGTTTTGCGCCAATGCTGCTCCAGTTAAAAGAAGCAATTTTGTGGTAAAGAGGAGTAGTACTGTTTGCAGTTTTAGGTTTGTATGCGCCAGTAATTATGGGGATATACATAACTCTGCGCCTGCTTTTTTCGCCAATATTGGGCGATTGCTGCACCCTGTGCCAGAGCCTTCCGTCGTGGATGGTAAGGTCGCCTGCTTCAATATTAAAGCCTTCTTCATTTTTATCGGCGCTGTTGTCAATAAAATATCTTTTTCTGAAAAAAAGGCCAAAGATTCCCTGTTTGTGTGTTCCGGGTATAACCCTCAATCCACCATTTTCAAACGGGCAATCATCTAAATGAACACCCACATTAAGCATGGGTAAAATCCGGGAGCCAAGGAATAGATCCCTGGGGCTGTCGGTATGCCAGCCAAGATGGTTGAATTTGCTGCCGGGTGTATTTACATAATGGTTTACCACCAGCCCGTCTTTTTCATTTTCGCCAATGCGGCCTTCATAATTGCCCAGCAACTGCAGCAATACACTAAAACGGGCATCCTTTAAAAATGCCTGCAGTTTTTTACTGTAGTGAGAAGTAAATGCAAGGCGCTGAATAAGTGTTTTGCCATTTACATTATGGCCAAATTTTAATGGAATGCCATTTACTTTGTTCATACTATTATCAAGTAAATACTTTTCTACGTTTTCAATTTCGCCTATGAATTCGGCAACGGTTTCTTTACTGATGAAGTTTTTAAAATGAAGGAACCCGTTTTTGTTGAAGAAATTCATTTGGGCTGCTGTTATTTTTCCTTCGAAGCAGAACGTGGTATTTTGAAATTTTTTCATGATTGATAAATATTTAGTGGTTATAAATTTTAAGTATTGATAATTACCATGGTGTGTATTGAATTTTTTGAGGATGGCCCAGCAGGAAATAGCAACAGAAAATTTTGATACTGCCAGGAAGCTGAACATACGCTTTGCCAAGCAATAGGCTGTGGTCTCCTTCGTTGGGCAGCACAATAAAATCCCTTATTACCCTGAAAAAGCCCTGGTACCATTTTGGCTGCGGCACTTTATAGTTGAAAACAGCCAGGTGCCTGTAAGGCATGTAAGATTGCAGTATGTCTTCATCTTTTGCATAAGCAACCCTGAAATATCCCATTTGGGTTGGCTGGCTTTTGTTTGCTATCCCCGAAATCCATTTGCCCATATATTTTTTCCTGTCTTGTTTTACCGGTTCATTGTAGCCATAGTTGATGCCTTCTTTTTTGCAAAATCCTTTTTTGAATTTTTCGCCGGTTAATTTGCCAATGGGTTCATGGTTCCATCCGCAATAGATATTTCCATTCAATTGCTCAATATCGGGTGCTGTGCCATTTAAGAAAATATTTTCCAGCGATGATTTACTGGCCTGTGCAAGTGTTTCGAAAGTCCAGTTTTGCGTCATGTGATTAAATTTTAAGGTTGATGATGATTTGATTGCTGACCCAAAACTATACTGCAATGGGCGCTGGTTCTAATTGATAAATGAGGCAGCTGCTGTAAGAATAGCAAGGAATGAGTATTGAGCCAATTTGTATGCTTCCGGCAAGGGTGTTTTGCCAAAAATGCCCCGGGAGTAAAGGGCAGTTGCAAAAAATGCGGATAAATGATTTGAACAGAAAGGAATATTACTAAACAAAAAACAAAGGTGGGGCGTAAAAAACAGTAAAACGGGCTTCAAATTGAAGCCCGTTTTTATAAAAAATTGCAGTGGAATAATTTATTATGCCCTTCCCATCCTTCGCAGGTAAGAAGCATGCGATACGATGGCGTGGCGCATGCGGCGGTGTTCTATGTATTTTACACCAAACTCTTCGCAGGTTTGTTTAATTATTTTGCTGATGGCAGGGTAGTGGATATGTGAAATTTTGGGAAACAGATGATGTTCAATCTGGAAATTCAACCCGCCCACAAGCCAGCTTATCAATTTGTTTTTAGTGGCAAAATTTGCAGTGGTTTGAATCTGGTGAATGGCCCATTCGTTTTCAATCCTGTTGGTATCACCTGAAGGTGTAGGAAAAGCTGTTTCTTCGATGGTATGAGCAAGCTGAAAAACTATGCTCAACACAAAGCCGGCAAAACCTGCAATGATGACAAAACCAACCAGCCATTTAACAAAACCAAGCAGCATGATGGGTAATACAATCATCATAAAATAATAACCGATTTTGGCAATCCAAAAAGCAAAATGATCAAATGTGCTCATTTTTTTAATAGGAATGCTTCCTACTTTTTGTTTAAAATATTTTTTATAATCGGTAGCAAAAACCCAGATGATTAATAACAGTGTGTACAAAAGCCAAACATAAATATGCTGGTAGCGGTGTATCCAGTATTTCTTTTGGGTAGTACACATACGCAGCATCGGTTTAATTTCAATATCATCATCAACACCATCAATATTGGTGTAAGTATGGTGAATGATGTTGTGCTTGTTATTCCACATAATACCGCTGGCACCTAATCCATTTACAGAAAAAGCGGCAATCTTATTCCAGAATTTACTATTACTGAAACTGCCGTGGCCACCGTCGTGCATTACATTAAAGCCAATGGCAGCAGTTAAACCGCCCATTGCAACACATTCAATTATTGCTATCCAAACCGGAGGTGTAAAAAACACAACATGAACATACAGTGCCACATAAAAGGTCCAGAAAAGAATTGCCTTGAAGTATAAACTGTAATTGCCGGTGATAGATTTTTTTGATTCGGTAAAGTAGTTATTTACTCTCTGTTTTAATTCACTGTAAAAAGTGGAGCCTTGTACATTGAGGAACTTGGGGGTTGCCATAATAATATTAAGATTTTAAAATTTGTATTTGTGCTAAGTATCTCTTTTAATGAGTGCATCGAAATTATCAATACCAATCATTTTTTCGCTGATGAAACCTTCTGCATATTTAACCCCAATCATTTTACCAAACCATTTGTGGCGGTAAATAACACTATCCAGAAATTCGGGGGTAGAAATGTATGTTTCCGGCCCATCTTCGCCCGGGTTGTGAAATTGAGAATTATAGGCTTTTATGGCTTCAATCTTTTTTTCAAAAACCGTTGAAATATCTACCACAAATGTAGGCATTAAAAGCCGATCCTGTACATAATGCAGCACATATTTTGGTCGCCAGTGTGTTTGTGGAATATTATTGTTATCTGTTGTTTCAATCTTCAACAAACCGCTTAAAAATGAGGCATCTGCAACCAGTTTGGCACTGCGGCCATGGTCGGGGTGGCGGTCGCTGGGGGCATTGCACAGCACAATTTCAGGCTGGTATTGTCTTAAGGTTTTGATAATGTTCAACTGGTGGGCTTTGTCATTTTGTAAAAAGCCATCGGCCATGTTAAGGTTTTCTCTCACATCCACTCCCAGTATTTTTGCTGCTGCAGCTGCTTCCTGCAGGCGGGTTTCACCCGTTCCCCTGGAGCCTAATTCACCGTTTGTTAAATCAATGATACCCGTTTTTT
Source organism: Bacteroidota bacterium (assembly GCA_031384415.1). Taxonomy (GTDB): domain Bacteria; phylum Bacteroidota; class Bacteroidia; order Chitinophagales; family Chitinophagaceae; genus Ferruginibacter. The sequence continues at coordinate 11,504 of JANNAM010000138.1, read as the reverse complement.
TACCATTTAATTTTTCTACAAGCAATACACCGGCACAACTTAATTCCACATCGTCGGGGTGAACACCAAAGGCAAGTATGTCTAATTTCATGAAGTGAAAATAATAAATTCTGAATTCTAAACCCAAACCTTAAATGCCATACATTCTCTTCACTTCCTGCACAATCTTTTCCAGTTCTGCATCTTCGCCATTGGCGTCGTAGGGTTGTTTAAGGCTGCTGTTGAAAAAAAAGGCAACCGTTTGATAAAGCCTTGCAGTAAGGCCGCCTTTGTGGTCTTTGATAATATCGTAACAGTTGTTTCCGGTTTCCCGGTTAATTAGTTTCATCAACACTTTTCCCTGGTAAACCGAAAGATTGGTGAGTGGTTCGGTAAATTCTTTTCGCAATTCTTTTTCCCGGCTTTTAATATATTTTTTTCTTTCGGCTGCATCGGTAACAGCTTTTAGTTTTAAGTTAATATCATTGAGTACTGCACCGGCTCTTTTTGCATAAGGATAGGTAACATACACTGCATTGCGAAGCCTTGTCCAGGCAGCAACAGAAGCGCCATGCCCCTTATAATATCGGGAATAGAAGAAAATGTTTTCAAGTGTTTTAGCTTCAATGGTATCGCCGTTGTAAATGACGGCAGCGGTAACAATGGTATCATACTGGCCATATTGCTGAGCAAAACTGCTGCTGGCTTTTGTTGTGAATAAAACAACAAAAAGTATTGATACAATTTTAAGACTGATATGTTTTTTGACCCATTGCATTACTGTAAATTTACGGCTTCTGTTTTATTTATACCTGTATGATGCTTAAAGTAACCTTAAAGTTTGCTGCTGCGGTTCTTATTTTTCTATTAAACGCCTGTAATCACAATACTGTTGTTGATGAAAAAGAAAAAAACGAACATATTGCCGATTCATTGACAGAGGCAATCATAGATTCGGCTTACATCGCAATAAATCAGGAATGTGATACATTGATGAAATACAGGGTTCCCGTGCTGGCAGATTCAATTTTAAAAGGCGACAGTTTGACAATCAAAAAATTCTCCGACAGTATTTGTTCTTATAAAAACAACAATAGCAAGATTGAAAAAGTTATCAGGCAACTGAAAGCAGACTGCGATGCTAATTTGCTAAAAGAAACATATAAGAGAGTGCAGCAGTTACAAAAAGCAAAGCCAGTGCGCCGGTTAAAGCGGTAGCTTCCGTTCTTTTAATTATACTCATAACAATTCCAATTGCCATAATAATAAGTCCGAGCCAAACAAGGTTTATATATGGGAATACATAAGCCTTCACAGTAACAAAGTCTGTAAGCCTGTCAGATTCTTTTACGCCCAGTTTTATTTTTTTTGAGCCATCGGCAGCAACACCTTCAAAATGCAGATAGAGGTTTATGGCGTACATGGTGTCATCTGCAAAGCTTATGTCGGTGCCGTTTACAATAATGGCCGGGCTGGCATGATAGGTAAAACTGTCCCTGCTTTTAATGGTAATGTCAGCCATTAAAACATTATCGCCAGGTTTTGTGGTAAAAGTTGTTTTAACCGGGTTGGCAATAACTTTATTCAAAATAATTATTCCTTTACTGTAAAACAGGGTGTCGCCAAAAGCCATTTCACTTATTTTAAACCGAGTAGTATCCTGTTCAGCATTTTTATTGGTGGTGTAAGAAATGTAAGTAAACACATCTTTTGTAAGATATGTTTTAGTGTCAGGATTGCTGCTCATGTTATTATCCTTCATCAAATACACATCGGGCATCAGTGTAAACCGTTCGGTAACTTTTTTTGTAACCGGGTCTTTTCTTTCAAATAACAATTCATAAAAATTTCTCCCCTTTTCATTACCAGAAGAATCTTTTATATAAGTAACATCATAAGCCCCCAAACGGGCCGGCACTTTGCGGATGAGGGTGAGGTTTTCCTGTGCATTGTCCTGTTTTTTTGTCTGCGGATCTTTACCCACATCAAGTATAATTCCGTTTGCCCTGCTGTCGCTGATAATTTGTTTATTGCCCGAAGAAATCAACATACCCGTCAGCATCAAGGTGAAACCAACATGCGCCACAGCGCCGCCTGCAAATTTTAATTTACCATTAAGGCCTGTAAAAATATAAGCAGCATTGGCCACAACAGAATAAATGGTGGCAAACAAAGCAACATAAACAGCCCCTAAAAAGCCTGCGCCTTCTGTATAATATTTTATAGGATAAAAAACAGCCAGCAGTGCAGTAATGATTGCTGCAATAAAAGTTGGCAATGCAATCTTCTTTAAAAAATATGCAGATGGGGTGCTTTTGTATTTATAATATTGAGTGATGGCAGTAAGGATGCCGAGGATTATGGTAACAAGCACCATCACTTTGTTATAACTGTATTCCACTTTTTCAGGCGGTGCAATCTTTGTTCCGAAGATGCTGTTGAAGACGGGCACAGATGTTTTTGCAATGATAAACAACGATGAAAGAAAAATGATAACAGCACCAATAAACATCCAGAACTCCCTTGAATTTATCTGCTCTTCTTTTTGAACCGAAGGGATTTTTTTGTAGTTGATAAAAAACAAAATCAGCGAAGGCAGCGCAAAAGCTGCCAACAGCAATTTGAGCATCGTTTTAATCACATTGCTTTCTTCTGTAAAGGCATGAACAGAAGTGTCGCCCAAAACACCCGTACGGGTTAAGAAGGTAGAATAGAGAATAAAAACAAAACTGAGGATAGCAAAAATATAACTGGCCCTCAGCGAATGGCCGGTTGCTTTGTAAATAACCATTGTGTGCAAACCGGCAATCATAATAAGCCAGGGAACAAGCGATGCATTTTCAACCGGGTCCCAGGCCCAGTAGCCGCCGAAAGACAGAGATTCGTAGGCCCATTTTCCACCCATCATAATGCCTACACCCAATACACATGCACAGAACAACGCATAAGGAATGGCAGGTTTTACCCAATCGCCAAAGCGTTTTGTTTGCAGGCCAGCATAGGCATACGCAAAAGGAATAATGGTGGATGCAAAGCCAAGAAACAATACTGGCGGATGAATTACCATCCAGTAATTGCGGAGCAGCACATTTAAACCAACACCATCTTTTATAAAACTTAAATAATTTGGTTGCGAAAATATGGGGCCGCTGATTTCATTACGGGTTAATGTAAAAGGGCTGTTACCAATGCGAACGTCAAAGAAATAAATGCCCAATATCATCACCAGCAAAAATGCCTGGGCAAAACTTATTACCGTCATCACAGGCGCTTCCCAGTCCTTTGCTTTAAAGATTAAAAAGATACCGAGTATGCTGTGCCATATTGTCCACAATAAAAAACTTCCTTCCTGTCCTTCCCAGATGCAGGCCAGTAAATACTTTGGCTCCAGTTCGGTGGAAGCATGTTTATAAACATAAAAATATTCGTAATAATGATTGGCGCAAATGAAATAGATGGTTGCAAAAACTAACAGCACAGAAAATACCTGTGTTATAAAAGCAATTCTTGCAAAACGCAACCAGTTTTTCTTTTGTAAAATATCTGTTGAACGGCCTGATGCAAAAAAAGAATAAGTGGCAATTAAGGAAGCAACAAAGGCAAGGATGATAAAAAAATGTCCAATTTGCCCGGGTAATAAATGTTCGCCTTCAAACTTCATTATTCAATTAGGAATTAAGAATTAGGAATTAAGAATGAAGGATTTCTTATTGTTCATTCACTGTTTTTTCAAGTTGCTTTTTATCGTCTTTGTATTTGCTGGGGCATTTTAAAGTGATGCTTTTACATTCAAATACATCACCTTTCATGCTTCCCTGCAGCACTACTCTTTCGCTGTTTTGCAGGTCGGCCGGCATACTGTTGTGGTAAACAACTTTTGTAGTTGACCCAAGGCTGTCAGTTACATTAAAAGCCAAATAATTTGGATTGTTGATGGGGTCGTATTCAATAGGTTTTGATTTATCAAGTTTAGCAATCAGGTGAACATATTTTCCGGGCTTGGCTTTTGCCGAAGCAATAGAATCATAGGTTGAAAAATCGGAAGGTGACAGGCCGAAAATAATTAATCCAACTATTGCAACTGCGAAGGCAATGAGGATGATAATGTGTGAGGATTTCATTTTAAAAATTTCTCCGCAAAGATAACGCAAAACAATTGTGCCCGCTAAGAAGACAGTTCTTTTTTGGGATGATTTCAGATGGGTTACTGTATGACGGGAATCATGGGAGGTGAAGGATAAAATTAAGGAAGGATGGGTAAATTTCTCACCTGGCAGCTACCGGAGTAGTTTGAAATGAAAGGAATCTTTTTTATAAACAGTTGAAATTGTTTGGTACTCAACTATCTTTGCAGCCGTTTAAAAAATAAATATGGCAGACCTTTCTCAATTTGACCCCAATTCGCTGGGCAATCCCAACAATAACATTTTTGGATTGCCCTTTACAGAAGAAGAAGCAAGGCTGGTAATTTTACCTGTTCCCTGGGAAGTTACAGTAAGCTACACAGCAGGCACAGCAAGGGCTCCCGAACATATATTTAATGCTGCCCTGCAGGTGGATTTATATGATGCCGATGTTAAAGACGGCTGGAAGCAGGGTTTTTACATGAGGGAACCTGATAAGAAAATTTTGATGAAGAGCGATTACCTGCGTAAGGAAGCTGAACTTTATATTAATTACATTGCCCAGGAAGAAATAGTAGAAGATAACAAATTCATGTGCAAAAGCCTGAAGGAAATAAATGAAGGAAGCATTTTTTTAAATAACTGGGTATTTGAACAAACAAAGGATTTATTAGAACAGGGAAAATTGGTAGGACTGCTCGGCGGCGACCACAGCACACCACTGGGATTTTTTAAAGCTATTGCCGCCAAATATGGCGATTTTGGAATACTGCAGATTGATGCCCATTGTGATTTGCGTAAGCGCTATGAAGGGTTCAATTATTCCCATGCATCGGTGATGTATAATTCACTCGAAGAAATTCCGCAGATAAAAAAATTGGTGCAGGTGGGCATAAGGGATTATTGCCAGGAAGAGTTTGAATATATTGAGCAAAGCAATGAAAGAGTAGTTACTTATTTTGATGCAGCAATAAAAGAACGGCATTATGGCGGGCAAACCTGGATGCAGGTGGCAGATGAAATTGTAAGCCATTTACCCAAAAAAGTGTTTATCAGTTTTGATATAGACGGGCTTGACCCCAAACTTTGCCCACATACCGGAACGCCGGTGCAGGGTGGTTTTGAAACAGAACAGGTTTTTTATCTCTTCAAAAAAGTAATTCAAAGCGGCAGAAAATTAATTGGCTTCGATTTGAATGAAGTAGGCGTGAGCCACGATGAGTGGGACGAAAATGTGGGTGCAAGGTGTTTGTTTAAGTTGTGCAACTTAATGGTAGCTGCAAACCCAAATTAATGAAGTACAGGTTTATCTTAAAAGAAAACAATGAAAAATCATTCAGGCTTTTCTTCTGGTTTTTGTTTTATCTCCATGTAGCGGCTGCCGCTGTAATTACATTGCAGACTGCCGATAAAAATATCCTCACCGGCATTTCTGTTTCTACAGCGCTTTACATTTTTTTTGCAATGCTTTATTTTTTATTCAGGGATAAAAGAGACGGTTTTTACAAATACCGTTTCCTGCTGTATATCATTCACCTTAATTTATGGTTGCTGCAGTCTGCTTTCATCCCGATGGCTGCGGTATTTTTAATAATTGTTTTTGCAGAAAGCATAAAAACAAAACAGATGGCTGTTTTAATTGATGCAGAGGGCATCATGATCAAAAAGATATTTTCGGCAAAAAAATATAAATGGGAAGAAGCGGAAAATGTTATTTTAAAAGACGGCATACTTACAGTAGATTTTATAAATAACAGGTTTATCCAGTCGGAAATTGTTGCTGAAAATTTTTCAGCAAATGAAGCTGAATTCAATACTTTCTGCAGCAGGCAAATTAATGATGCCACCTCTTCCGAAATCACAAAGAATTAGTTTCCGGCTGACGGCTTATGGAATTTTTCGGCCACTGCATCTTAAGTTCTTAAAACCCTGTTTATGCAAACCAACTACCATCTCCCCGTCATCCATCCTTCATTTGAATTATTAAAACGGTCCGCTAAAATTCTTCATTTTCTTGCAGCAGCAGCCATATTGGTAAATGCCCTGCATGAGTTAAGAATGCACAATGGTAACCCCATAATGTGTATTACACAAATGATAATAGCAGCAGACATTTTTATCCTGGTTTTCTTTACCGGTGAAATGCTTACACAGGCCCCAAAGATGAATTTGCTTTTCAGGTTTATAGAATCAATGGTGTTGTTTGGCATAGGTTTTAACCTGGCAGCCGACGGACATGGCTGGTTTTCTTTCATTCATTTTATTGCAGCAGGCGGCTATTTCTTCTTGCTGCACCGGGAAGCAAGAGTAATTAAAAGAGAAGCGATAACCATTCAGGCAACTGGTGTTATATTGCCCGATTTAATAAAAGATGTGGAAATAGGATGGAATGAAGTGAAAAGAATTGTGCCACGTTATCACAGTATCCTCATAGAAACTTTCCGCAATAAAAAGATAGAACTGAACCTGCGCCGCAATTTAAAAATTGATGAACTCGAGCAAATTGACGATTTTTGCCGAAAGCATTTAATAACAGGTTGACCGTCATTACTTGAACGTTGTTCAATGATGTGCTTCGGTCAGCAGCGACCAACGTTCAACGAACAATAATGAATTCTCCTTACATACTTTATTCCGACGGCAACGGAAATATTTTTGAAGACATATCGCTTTATGCAACCGGCAGAAGCGGCTGGGATGCAGTGCCTGTAGCTGCCGAAGACTGGATTGAACTTCCATCGGGAGGTAACTTATACGAACTTCCGGGAAGGCGTGGCATTGGCATTGATGTGGAAACAGGGCAGATGCGGCTTTGCGAAAAAGGATGGGCTGTGGCGGCCTTTATTCCGCCTGCACATACCGGGTTGTACATTGCCGCTTACGAAACCATGCCCGATGCTCCAACGCTGCCTTTGTTTTGTTACACTGCCGCCGGCTGGCTTGACAATAAATTTTATGTGCCTGCGGTAAGAATTGAACAGGACATTCGCCAGGAATGTGAAGGCTATGATGATGCAGCAATAAAAACAGGTACAGATCATTTATTAAAAGTTTATCCCAATAACAGGCTGGTAAAACATTTAATGGAAAACTGCTGCATGACCTATCATTGTCCTGCTGCAAGAAATTTTGCCATAGGCAGGTGGGAATGCCCCGTGCCTGCTTCGCCGGCCTGCAATGCCAATTGTATAGGTTGCATTTCTTTTCAGCCGCAGGAAGAAACCATTATCAGCACACAGGACAGGCTGACTTTTAAACCAACAGCCGAAGAAATTGTGGAGTTCACAGTGCCGCATCTGCAAACAGCTCCTTTTCCATTGGTAAGTTTTGGACAGGGTTGCGAAGGTGAGCCATTGCTGATGTGGGAAATCATCAGGGATGCCATTATTGAAATAAGGAAACATACGCAAAAAGGCAGCATCAATATAAATACTAACGGCAGCAAGCCCGATGCAGTAAGGGCACTTTGCGAAGCCGGTTTAAATAGCATGAGGGTAAGCACCAACAGCGCCAGGGAAAATATTTACCTGCCTTATTACCGCCCCAATAATTATATGTTTGATGATTTGAAAGAAAGTTTACGAATTGTAAGAAGTTATGGCGGCTGGACAAGCATTAATTACTTTGTATTTCCCGGCATGACGGATAGCATTGAAGAATACGAAGCATTGCGAAAGCTAATTAAGGAAACTGATTTGTGCATGATTCAATGGCGCAATTTTAATATTGACCCAGACTGGTATCTGGGCAAAATTGGTGTAGCAGATACCGGCGACTGCATGGGTATTAAACAAATGATGGAGCTTATCAGGGAAGAATTTCCCGGTTTAAAATTTGGTTACTTCAATCCATCAATGGAAAGGATTAAGGGAGATTTTGAAATCGATTTTGCCCATTAATAACTCATCCGGAAACTGATACTGCAGGCTTTATTGCCAATGTTGAATTTTGCATCGCTAAACTTTGGCGGGCCAAACCAGCTGCTGGCATTGTTGGAAGCGCCGGTGCCTTCTTTAGGAACACCAAAAAAATTGGTATCTATTTTATCATTCCCGTTTTCATCATGGTATGCTGCAATGGCATAAGTTCCTGGTGCCATGTTTTGAAAAGTATAGCTGGCTGCATTTCCTTTTATTTTAACAACAACTTTTTCTAAAGCCTTTTCCCCGTTGCCCGGATAACCATCGCTGCTGTTATAAACAGCCAGTTTAATATTGCCCTTTTCATTTTTAAGATTACTAATGGTTACCAAAAGGCTGGTTTGTGCTTTTGCTTGCGATGAAAAGATGATGGAAATAAAAAGACAGGTAAAAATGCAGGATTTCATGTAGTGATTATTCTATTCAAAAGTACAACAAGTAACAGTTTACCCTTTTATTTTCCGCATATTTTTCATTAACAATATTTTAAACAAATACCGGTAAGCAAATGCAATAATTGGTATTGCAGCAGAGTTTAATTAAATGCATACCCTTTCGCTTCCAATACCATACTGCCAAAAAAGTATTTGTTAATTTAAAAAATATGCATAATGCAAAACACATCAAAAGGTAAATTGTATTCAATAGTAGAGCAGGTTACCAGCAATACCACTTCATGGGTTGGCCTGCCCCCCGGCGAAACAACAGACATCAGCAGCGGGCAAACATTTGTATCGCCTGCTGCAGGCGAACTTGATAGTATAGAAGTATTTGCTTCTCTTGTCATCCGCTCTGGAAACGTGAATATGACGGTTCATGAATTTGATGCCGAAAATAAAACATGGGGCGCCAGCCTGGTTTCATCCACGGTAGGTTTCAGCCAGGCCGACAATGAAAAATGGGTAAGCTTTCCATTGCAGGGGCTTAAACTGCAGCAGGGAAAATCTTATGGCTTCTTGTTAGAAAGCCCTGCTTGCTTTATAGGTGTTGGCGAAGCTGTTGGCACTTACGGCCAACCCCTGCCGGGCAACGGTCAGGAATGGAAATTTACTTCGGGCAATAACAAGGGAACAGCCTACAGTTATTTTAGCCTTGCTTTTAAAGTAGATTTAAAAGCAGCATAATATTAAACATCCTTTTAAAAAAAAGCCCTCCGGAATTCCGGAGGGCCAGTCATTAAGCAAAAGGAAACTATTAAAGATTTGAACTCGTAATATCTACAGTATTTGCATCTCCGGCACCTACTTCACAATTTGTTGTGATTCTGTCTGCGCTGATCGCCTCTTTTTCTATCAGGTATTTTTTAATTTCAGCAAGCCTTTTTTGGCAAAGTGCCTGTGATGCTTTTGAAGCAGAAGGATAATTCGTTAAAGTAACAGCGCATGTTTCGCTGGCTTTTAATTGTGCAGCCACTGTTGCCAGCATTGCTTTGGCCGAAGTGCTCAATGCACTGCTGTTGCCTTTAAATGCAATGCTTGGCAAATCGCCAATGGTACATGTTTTAACCACTTCAACAGGCTGAGGAGTTGTTATTTTAGAGCAGCAGGCAGGCTCAGGGCATTTGCCTACACCATCTGCATCAACAGGCTGACATTCTGTTGGAGTAATCAGTTGTTTGTCTTTACAATCTGGCACACCATCGCCGTCTGTATCTTTAGTTACGCCATGTGTATCAACAGGGCAGTTTGGTGGTGTGTTGGGTTCTTTGTCAAATATGTCTGCAACACCATCACCGTCAGTATCTTTCAGGTTCATCATCAGCTTGGTATCAGCAATTTGCTTTTCCAGGTCTTTCTGCATTGAATGTGCAGGATTGTGGAACATCAGCTGTGGTTTTGATTTTTTGCCAAAAGAAAATTCAATACCTGCAAAAGCATAAGAAAATTTATCTTTTGAAATGGGATTGTAATTGAACCCGTCAAAATTATCGCCATCCAACCAGTTCATCCTGTAACCAAAATCGAGGTTGATATTATTGGAAACATTTACTTTTAAACCAGCACCAATCAGTCCGTAAAATTCATGAACGGGTACCTGGGCAACATATGGAACAGAAGTGGTGGAACCTTTATTTATGATATCTGTATTGTAAGATGCAATTCCACCGGCAAGGTGAAGGTAAGGCACCACCATATTGGTAGGGCTCAGCCAGTTTACATTACCGAATGTGATAACTGCACCAAGATCAGCAGCAAGCTTTAGTTTAGTTTCGTAGGAAGATACAGCCCTGAATGTAGCTGGAGCACCATTCCCCAGGTTTTTCGACTGGTCACCTTTTAATTTACCCATCAACAGGTCGCCCTGAATGGCAACCCAGTGATTAACCTGGTATTTGGCATTAATGCCGTATCCAAGGTCAACTTTTCCTTTACTGAAATCGTTGTTGCCGCCAATAGCATTCCATGGCATCAATGCACCTACATTAATACCAACAGAGAATTTGCGGAACATTTTACTTCCGGTAAATGGTTTAACAGAATCGGTACCCTTTTGGGCAAACGTACACAGTGCAACAGCTAATAGCAGTGCAGTAACAGAGATTTTCTTTTTTAAAATAAACATAGTAATAGTTTAAACAAATTATAAAACAAAATTTTTACATCAATAAATATGGACAAGCAGTTCCGGAATTTCTAAAAGGATAATGGATGGATTTTTATAGCCGGTAAGTCTTTTTAGCTATTTACAGAGCCATAAATATACAAAGTTATTTTTTAGAAAAAAGGATAAGCCAAAAAAAAATTTAATATTCTTTGTTGCTTTGCGGCAAAAAGCCGGGGAAAGGAGGTAAATATTTCATTCTCATTAAAGCAACAATTTGTTTCAAAATCCTTTTAGCAAAACGCTATCCGCAGGCCGCAGGCTCTGTGAGATGCTGTGCATCAGGTTTGCTGTAAGTAGCCGGAAGTGATTGATTAAAACAATGGTTTGTGAGTCACAAAATCCAGGGCGGAAGACAAAATGGAAATGTAAAACTTCGAGGATTAAAAAATTTCCAATAAACCATATTCATCGGAAACAAACAACGCCTCAATATCTTTCAAATGTTTTATCAGTAACAGTTCGATATAGGTATTGCTTTGATTACCTGTTCTCAGTAAAACTACTTTTGGCGGAAAATTTTTAAAATTGGCAAGATTAAGAAAATCATCATCGTTGGTAACAATGATACATTCATTGGCCAAAGCATAATTCCAGATGTCAATATCCGAAGCAGGAATTAACAACCCGATATGGTCAACATGCAGGCAGTCTTTAAAATATTCTTTTAACCTGGCTGCCAGCCGCCATGAAATATTAGCGTCCAGTAACAGCTTCATTTGTTAAGCAGCTATGATTTTTATAATAGATTCCCTGTTAGCAGCAAAAGCAAGTGCAGCCCGTATATGTTCATCTTTAAGTTGTGGATAGTCACGCAGGATCTCTTCTGTTGTCATGCCTGAAGCCAGCCATTGCTGTAGCTGATATTCTGCAATGGCTG
>JANNAM010000128.1:0-10289 GCA_031384415.1 Bacteroidota bacterium | reverse complement strand
AAGGAAATTATACAGTAAGATTGATAAATAATATTGGGCAGGTAGTAATGACCAAGCAAATTGCACACACAGGTGGCAGCGCTGCACAAACCATTGCATTGGATAAAGCAGTAAGCAAAGGAAATTATGTACTGGAGATTGTGGGAGGGGAGAAGATGAGTATGAAGCTGGTGGTGGAGTAGTTTCCAACTGTCATTTCGAACGAAGAGAGAAATCTGACAGTAACAATGATTTTGGAAAATAGATTTCTCACTACGTTCGAAATGACAGCAATAAAGCAGTAAGCAAAGGAAACGATGTGCTGGAGATTGCTGGGGCAGAGAAGATGAGTATGAAGCTGGTGGTTGAATAGTTTACAGGTTGACAAGTTAAAAAGTTGACAGGGTATTTAGCCAGAAGAGTTTATTTGAAAATTTGAGAGCCAGGTATTTGAAACTTTAAGTCCTGATGCTGAAGTAGAAACTTTGAATAACTCCCCTTAAGGGGATGGGGGCAATAATTAATAAAAGAACAACAATGATACATAACAAAAAAATACGATTGCTGATGGGCCTTGTTGCCATAGCACTGATTTGTTTTTTACCAACACTTGCCATGGCGCAGGCACTGCCGCCCGATAATCCGGATGCACCAATTGATGGCGGCCTAAGCCTGCTGCTTGCAGCCGGCGTGGGATATGGAGTGAAGAAGGTGAGGGATAACAGGAAAAAGGGAAGGGTTGATAGCGATAGTAAATAGTCAGTGGTCAGTGGTCCATAGTCAATGTTTCATAGTCAATAGCACAGTAAGAAAGTTGAGTAGCATTTTATGCTGGCCGCAGCAGTTTTAATATTTAGCATTCCAGATAAAAGGAAAAGTTTAAAAGGCTTTTCCTTTTTTTTATGGGTAATGTTTTAAAGTAATTGTGCAACATATTTCGCATTTAAAAGGTAGTGTTTATCTTCTTTGTATGTAGCATAATTACTATTTTTAAGTCCTGAAAATCCGTTATTTTTGCAAAATCAATATCCATAAAAATCCAATTTATGAAACCAACCTTATTATTTAAGTTTTCTTTTTTTATATTCTTTACACTGGTATATTCAGCCGTTGGGTATTCCCAATCCACAAGTTGGAAAGGAACCAGCAGTAATGCCTGGAAAACTGCTGCCAACTGGACAAACGGGGTGCCTTCTTCCACAGTAGATGCCATCATTGGCGATGCAAATTTTACCGGGCCTAACCAACCAACGGTAACTGCAACGGGTTCCTGTAAATCGCTTACCATTGGTGTAACACTTGCAGCCACGCTAACAGTGAGCAAGCCCCTTACTATTTTTGGTAACCTGTCGGTTAATGCAAATGGCACCATTACTCATAAAGGAACCAATATAAGCATCAAAGGTAACTGGAGCAATTCAGGTACTTATACAAATACCAGTAATTCATCGCTGGTAAATTTCATAGGCTTAACGCAGACACTTGGCGGCAGTGCCAATACCAATTTCAGGAAAATAACCATCGGCACCGGCTCTACGGTTACTTTAACGAATAATTTTACAGTTTCAAACACTTCAAGTTTGTTAACAGTAAGCGGTACATTAAACCCCGGCGAATCGCCCACTTACACAGGAACCATTACTGCTTTAACCGTAAATAGCGGTGCTGTACTGCATGTAAAAGCCGCAACTTTTGCAGGCAACTATGCTGTATCTGGCGCTACCACCTTAAATGCAGGAAGTATTGTTGACTATTCTTCCATAACTGTTAACCAAACGGTGAGCAGCACCTATACTTATGCCACCCTTAAAATAAGCGGCAGTGGCACTAAATCGCTGGCAGCAAACCTGCCTGCCCTAAGATCAACAGCGGCAGCCGAAGGAAATATTTATGTAAATGCCGGCATATTCGATTTGCTGGGCTTCACTGCCAATAGGGGTGTCAGCACTGCAGGTGGTGTAATAAGTGTTGCCAATAATGCAACTTTAAAAATAGGAGGCACCAACAGTTTCCCAACAAATTATGTAACCAATACCCTGGTGGTAGCAAGTACTGTAGAATATGCTGGCACTAACCAGACTGTAACTTCCTTAACCTACGGCAATCTTACATTCAGCAGTTCAGGTGGTGCAGCCGTTAAAACATTGCCGGGTACGGCGCTGTCTGTTACGGGAAATCTTACAAGCAACCTGGGTGCAGGCACTTCAGTTACCTATACTGCACTTGCAAACATTACTGTAAACGGCAGCGTAAACATTGGAGCTTCCACAACTTTCAATGCAGGCAGCTTTGCCATTACCGCAGGCGGCAACTGGACCAACAACGGCACATTTACGGGAGGAACTTCAACAGTTACTTTTAACGGGCCGGGCACCGCAATCAGCGGCACCGGCGTTCATAATTTCAATAATATTACCATATCGGCATCTAATATCACAGCATCTGCTTCCAGCAGTATCGCTGTTGCAGGAAATTTTTCACTTACGCTGGGCAATTTTACGCAGGCAGCAGGCGGCACAGTAACCATGAGCGGCGCTTCAAAAACCATTAGTGGTACAGGAATAGTTTTCAGTAACCTTACCGTCAGTGGCTCGGTAACTTCTTCCAGTACTTTTACCCTTACTGGCAACCTGGCCGTAAGCGGCACTTTAACTGCAGGTAGTTCGTCTATTACCATGAACGGTGCATCTAAAACAATTTCAGGTGCCGGCAGTATTACGCTTGGTACTTTAAATGCCACGGGCAGTATTACAACTGCCATCAGTTTTTCAATTGGCACAAGCTTAACTGTTTCAGGAAGTTTTACAGCCAGTGCCGGCACTATAACCTTCACAGGAACATCATCGCTTAGCGGAACAGCTAACTTGTATAATGTTACATTAAACGGCACTTCGCTGCAACTGAGTTCCGATGCTGTATTGGGTATTGCCAATGTTTATACAGTAACAGCAGGAACTTTAAATGTAACCACTACTATCCCAAACACTGTTAATTATAATGGCGGTGGCGCACAGAATATTAATGCCGGAACATATTGTATGCTCACTGTTTCGGGCGGCAATACCAAAACAGCAGCAGGGGCAATAACGGTAAACCAGAATTTTACCATTGCAGCGTCCACCACTTTTAATGCAGTTTCTTATACAATGACGGTGTATGAAGACTGGAACAACAGCGGCACATTTACAGCTTCAACTTCCACCGTGCAGTTTATGGGTAGCTCCACATCTAATATTTATGGCGCTACTACTTTTAACATCTTAACCATTAACAACACTGCTGCATCCACACAAATCCTGCTGCATAGTAATGTTTCGGCAGGCACAGTAAATATGACACAGGGACAAATTTTAACCGGTGCAAACACATTAACCATCACTGCCGGAAGAACAGGAAATGGAATAATACTGGGCACCATCACCCGAACCCAGGCTTTTACAACCGGCACGGCTTACGCTTTTGAAGGCCCCGATAACACGGTTACATTTTCAGCCGTATCATCGGTTACCAGTATTACAGTGGCTGTTACGCTGGGCACTATCAGCGACTTTCCGTTTGGTGCTTCGGTAAGCAGGCTGTATAATATTTCGGTTCCTGCAGGTACATACAATGCAACACTCAGGCTTCATTATGAGGATGCAGAACTAAATGGTAATACGGAGTCAACAATGAGTTTGTGGAAATACAATGGGGCATCATGGAGCAGCCAGAATAAAACTGCCAACAACACCACATCAAATTATGTAGAGCTAAACAATTTAACAGACATCACAAACCGGTGGACCTGTTCGGATGCTGCAAAAGTGGTGCAATGGAATGGAAGCATCAGCAGCAACTGGAACACCGCCGCCAACTGGACGGTTATTACAGGCTCGCCCTCTACACCGCCATCAGCTTCTGATATAGTACAAATAGGAACTGCCGCCTTTACAAATCAGCCAACTATTACAACAGCAGCAACAGCAAAGAATATTATTTTTGGAAGTGCCCAGGCAGCTATTTTAACAATGGGCAGCGGAGGCACACTCACCAGCGGCAATATAGGTGGAAGCTGGACAGCCGATGCAGTGCACACCATTAATGTAAACAATCAAACCATTACTGTAAATGGAGATTTAAGTTTGAGCAATGCGGTAACCAACCGTACCATTAATGTTAATGTGGTTGCAGGTACAGTAAATATTCTAGGGTCACTCAACCAGAACAGCGGTGCCAATATAATTTTCAGCGCTGCAGGCAGTTTAAATATTGGCAAGGACTTTATTTATACCAGTGGCACATTTACAGCATCAGCCAGCACCACAACTTATAATGGAACTACCGACCAGGAAGTTGCAGGCGTAACTTATAATTATCTTACCATTAATAAAGCCGGAGGCCTTGCCAACATAAATAACAACGCAACTATTGCAGCCGATTTATTATTGCAGGCAGGCGAACTGGATAATTTTGCAATAACTTTTCTGGGTGGAAATGCAACGATTAACAGTGGCACTATCCTGCGTAACTTCAGCCACCTGCACATGCAGGGCAACTGGACTAATAACGGAACTTTTATAGCTACCGGCGCCACGATGCATGTAGATGGAAGCGGCACACAATATATTACAGCCACAACCTTCAATAATTTTTATATTAATAAACCTGTAGGCACCAGTGCTATTTTAACTGGCAATGTCACTGTCAAATCTGATTTGACCATTGTATCGGGAACACTAAATATTGGCACATATAGCTGCAACCGCAGCACAGCAGGCGGAATAATAACAGTCGGCAGCAACGCCACTCTTATAGTAACTGCAAATAATTCACCGCTCAATTTTACCAGTGGTTCACTTGACCCTGCCAGTACAGTTATTGCGGATGGCAGCAGTGCACAGGCAATATTTGGCGATATATTCGGCAATCTTATTTTAAGAAATGGGGGAGCCAAAACACTTGCTTCAAACATTACCATAGCAGGCAATTTAACCATTGAAAGCGGTGTAAGCTTCGATGCTTCTTCTTATGCCATTGACCTTTATGGCCACTGGCTCAACAGCGGAACATTTACACCTTCCACCGGTACAGTAAGGTTATACGGCACTGCTAAAAATGTTTCGGGCAACACTATTTTTAACAGGCTTACTGTTTATGGCAGTTATACTTTTTTAAACAATGTAACTTTAAACGGGCTGCTTAATATAACAAGTTCAGGTTCATTAACCGGGGGTGGAAGCATTGTTACCACAATGAACAGCGATTTAATAAATAGCGGCATACTTAACACAGTTGGCACAACAACTTTTACCGGCACTACTGTGCAAACACTTAGTTTAATAAATGCAGTTTCCACTGTTGCATTAACAGTAAACTTTAATGGTACCGTTGCTCCGGTGCTTAATTCAACATCCACACCGCAGTTTGGTTATCTTAATATCAATAACACAGGCGGCATTTCGCCCAGTGTTGGGTGGACGGTTTTATACAACATGACTGTTGCAAGCGGTGCTTCTTTTAATGGTGGCCCTTCAACGCATACTTTTACCGGCTCTGTAACCAATAACGGCAACATCAACAGCAGCGGCACACTCAATTTTGTTCCGTCGGGTGCTGCCACAGTAAATATGGGCAGCAATTTCAGCAGCACAGGTACAGTAATATTTGGCGGATCAGGCTTACTAACGCTGGCGGGAAGCCCTGCATCTTTTCAAAATGTACTTATCAGCAATACAAATGCAGCAGGCATAACAGCTTCATCTAACTGGACGGTTACCAATAATTTTTCTGTTAACAGTAATTCAATATTCAATGCAGGAACTTACAGCTTTGCTGTGGGCGGCGATGTAGAAAGCAACGGCACATTGAACGGCGGCACTTCTGCTTTTACCATGAGCGGTGCATTAAACCTGCTGTTTGGCAGCCCCGGAACTACTTTTTATGATTTAATTATTACGGGTAACATTGCTTCGCAATCCAGCTTTAATGTGAGCCATAATTTTACCAATAATAATTTGTTTGACGCATCTATTGGTGTGGTTGATTTTACCGGCAGCGGTGCTTCAGTTATCGGAGGATCTTCTTCTCCTTACGTATTATCGCAGATAGGAATTATTAAAACTTCCAATGCAGTTGTTACCCTTGCAGCCAATCCAATAACAGTAGGTTACCTGGATATTCAGTCAGGAATTCTTGACATGTCAACTTTTTCAATTACAGAAGAGACTGGGCTTGGGTTACTGAACATTGCTGATAATTCAACACTTAAAATTGGAGGATCAGGTACTTTGCCTTCATTTACAACTTATGCCATTGATACTTTCAGTACGGTTGATTATGCAGGAATAGGACAGACTGTTTCTAATGCCAGCAATTATGGTAATCTTACTATTTCAACTGCAGGAAATAAAACTGCTGCTCCAGCATTAAACATTGTAAATAATTTTTCATTAACCAATGGCACATTTTTAGCAGGCAGTTTTACACATAACCTGGGTGGCAACTGGAACATGGCCAGCGGAACTTTTACAAATACCGGAAGTACTATTTTATTAAACGGAACGGCAACGCAGGATATAAATTCCACCGGTGCATTTAATAATCTTACTTTAAATAAAACTACAGGCAACACAACCCTTTCATCCAATGTAACGGTAAGCGGAACGCTTTTATTTACATTGGGTAAAATACAAACCGGCAGTAATACACTTATCATCCCATCTGGCGCAACAGTAACCGGCGCTGCACAGGGAACAGGATGGATAAATGGCAAACTGCAAAAGAATTTTATCACAGGCACCAGCATTTCACGTACGATGGAAATTGGCGATGGCACAAGTTATACGCCTGCAACAGTATTGATTGCTTCGGTAGGCACAGCAGGTAATTTAACCGCCAGCACCACAGCAACAGATCATGCAAACATTGCCACATCAGGTATCAATTCAAGCCGCAGTGTAAACAGGTTTTTTACTTTCAGCAACAGCGGCATTGTATTTACCAATACATCCATTACAGTAAACTGGGTGGCAGCCGATCTGGATGCCGGTGTAACCACTTCAATATTTAAAGCTGGTAATTACAGTGCATCTTCATGGACATTGCCTGCAGTTGCTTCGGCGCTTGCAACATCCCTGCAGGCTACAGGTATTACAGCCTTTGGAGACATTGCAGTAGGCGAACTTATTACCACAGCAAGCTGGAACGGCAGCGTAAGCAACAACTGGAGCACTCCGGGCAACTGGTCATCAGGCGCTGTGCCTACGGCATCTACCAATGCAACCATTCCAACAGGGCTTGGCACTTATCCAACAATAAGTTCAGGCACAGTTCCGGTAAATAATCTAATCATTCAATCTGGGGCAACGCTTACAGTAACCGGGGCAACTTTACAAATTGGAGGCACAATTACAAACAGCGGAACATTTACTGCAAGCAGCGGTACAGTTGAATTAAATGGTACAACAGCACAAACAATTCCTGCTGCGGCATTTGTATCCAATACCATTCAAAACATGGTTATCACAAATGATGTAACCATAGGAGGGGCGCTGATTGTTTCAGGTACTTTATCATTTGGCAGTATCAGCAACAAAACACTTACCACCGGTGGCTATTTAACTTTAAAATCATCTGCAACTGGCACAGCCCGGGTAGCAGATTTAACAAACGCAGGGGCAAACAGCGGCAACACAATCAGCGGCAATGTAACCGTGGAAAGATATATACCAGCCAATACCAACAGGGCATGGCGTTTATTATCGGTGCCTGCAACAAGTTCGCAATCTGTAAATGCATCATGGCAAAACGGGCAAGCTCCGGCAGTGCTGGGCACAGCGGGCAGGGGAACATGGATTACAAGTAATGTTGCATCAGCCACATCGATTGGTTACGATTACCAGACCAATGGCAATTCGATGCTTACTTACAATGCAGCAGGCGATGCTTGGGTGGGCATAACATCCAATACCACAAGCACCGGCATTGCAACCAACAGTGGTTATATGCTTTACATAAGGGGCGACAGGCAGGCAACTTCTTCCAATGCAACCATTACTGCAACAGTGCTTAGCACAACAGGCGGATTAAAGCAAGGGGCATATCCGGCAACACCCATCAGTGTGGCCGCAGGCCAGTTTGGATTAATTGGTAATGCTTATGCTTCGCAAATTGATTTCAGGAATGTTACAAAAGGCGCAGGTATTGATAATGTGTTTTATGTATGGGATCCTAAGCTATCTTCTTTGGGTGCATATCAAACGGTCACAAAAAGTGGTGCCAATTATATTATCAGCCCGGGTGGTGGCAGTTATGGTTCCAATGGTTCTGTAATGAATACAATTGAATCGGGCCAGGCCTTCTTTGTTCATGCAACAACAACTGATGACTTTAGCTTTACTGAAACAGCAAAATCAACTGGTAGTAATGTAGTGTTTACTCCATCCACAGTTGGCGAACAATTAGTAACCAATCTTTATGCAGGCGCCCGATTAATGGATGGTACATTGAATTTGTTTGACAACACTTATACAAATACTGTTGACAATGATGATGCAAAAAAGCTGACCAATTTTGCAGAGAACATTGGTTTGGCAAGAGAAGGCAAAACATTGGCGATTGAAAAAAGAAACATCATTGCAGCAAGTGATACCATCTTCTTTACAATGACTGGTATGAAACAGCAGCCTTACCAGTTTGAGTTTATTGCAGATAACTTAAATCATCCGGGGCTTATTGGAGTTTTAGAAGACAGTTATTTAAACAACAGCACAGTTATTAGCCTGAATGGAACAACAACTGTGAATTTTACAGTAGATGCAAATGCAGGCTCAGCGGCGGCTGGCCGTTTCCGCATTCTGTTCAGCATACCGGCTCCTTTGCCGGTAACATTCACCAGCATCAAAGCTTACCAGACTGCAAATGATATTGAGGTAGAATGGAAGGTGGACAACCAAATAAACATTGCCCGTTACGAAATAGAAAAGAGCACCGATGGCCGCAGCTTTGGTAAAGTGGGTACACAAACAGCAACCGGCAGCAATGGCGGCGCAGCTACTTATAAATGGCTTGATGTGAACGCTGCTAGCGGCGATAATTTTTACAGGGTAAGAAGTATTGGCAATGGCGGCGATGTAAAAATAAGTGCTGTAGTAAATGTGAAGATTGGAAAAGGCAATGCGGATGTTAGTATTTATCCAAACCCTGTTACTGGTAAAGTAATGAATGTTCAGTTTACCAACATGGCAAAAGGTACTTACACTATGAAGCTGATGAATAATATTGGTCAGGTGGTAATGAGCAAACAAATTATTCACACAGGCGGCAGTGCTTCGCAAACAATTGCAATTGACAAAACGGTAAGTGCAGGAAATTATTTGATGGAGATGGTGGGTGCAGATAATAAGAAAACCGTAATTGCGTTGGTAGTTGAATAATTAAGTTTAGGCGTATGATAGGGTGGGCCAATGCACTTATAACTTAGTACTTATAACTTATAAATTAAAACCAATGATACAGAGTAAAAAAATACGATTGCTGATAAGTTTACTTACCATCGCATTGATTTGTTTATTACCCTCACTTGCCATGGCGCAGGCACTGCCGCCCGATAATCCGGATGCACCAATTGATGGAGGCCTAAGCCTGCTGCTTGCAGCCGGCGTGGGTTATGGCGTTAAGAAGGTGAGGGATAACAGGAAAAAGGGGAGGGTCGAATAGTTGAAAGAGCATGCTTTAACTAGTGATGTATGAAGCCTTGAAGCAGCTTACGACTTACAACTTATCAAAAAATTATTATAAAAAGGGAATGTTGAAAGACGTTTCTTTTTTTTATTTACAAAAGCTTGATTCCTTCTTTTATTCATATTGGCATGTATAGATTTATCATATATCGTTGCACAGCAGACCGGCTGGGGAGTTTTATAAATTAGCTGTCAGTTATTTTGGTTTTAGAATTTAGTATTTAAAATGTAGAATTTATTATAAAAGGCAACTCGTAAAACTACTAAGCAAAAAAACATAGATAAGCAGTAATAAAACTGCCTTTCCGGTATCAAAGCGGCACAATTATTTGTATTAAAAGCCGTTATCTCATTAGTCCTGACCACTCGAAAAAACCAATACCCTATGAAGCATTCCTACTTTCTTTTAGCGCTGCTATGCTTTTTTTCACAAATACTTATTGCACAAAATCCCGACAACAAGCCCTTTTATCACAGAGGCGGTAATCCTCAAACCCATACTCCTGTACCTTCTTCGCCAACACCCGAAACAACGGGCCAGAGCGGCACCGGAAGCAATATCGATGTGCTGTACCATAAAATTTACTGGCG
>JANNAM010000126.1:0-25569 GCA_031384415.1 Bacteroidota bacterium | reverse complement strand
GCAGCGATTGAAAGCACTCAATCTTTTTTTAAAAGATATTTACAGCAACCAGTTTATTATTAAAGACGGTGTAATACCGGCCGAGATGATTTATAGTTGTCCGCATTACCTGAGAGAGATGCACAACTTTCCGGTGCCTTATGATATTTATGTACATATTTCGGGCATCGATCTTATCCGCAATAACGACGGCACGTTTTATATTTTGGAAGATAATCTTCGAACGCCAAGCGGTGTAAGTTATATGCTGGAGAACAGGGAAATTACGAAACGCATTTTTCCCGACTTGCTGCCACAAAATAATGTAAGGAGTGTAACAGAATACCCAAACATTCTTCACAGGAACCTTGTTTCGTTATCACCAAGACAGGTGCCTAACCCGGTGATTGTTTTATTAACGCCCGGCATTTACAACTCAGCTTATTTTGAACATACTACACTTGCAAGATTAATGGGTGTTGAATTAGTTGAAGGAAGTGATTTGGTGGTGGACAATCATAAAGTATTCATGAAAACTACCAGCGGGCTGCAGCAGGTAGATGTGATTTACCGAAGGGTGGATGATGAATTTTTGGATCCATTGGTTTTTAATCCTGGTAGTATGCTGGGAGTTGCCGGTATAATGAGTGCTTACAGGAAAGGAAATGTGGCGATTGTAAACGCCATTGGTAATGGTGTGGCAGACGATAAAGCCATTTATACTTTTGTGCCGGCAATGATTCGTTACTATTTGAATGAAGAACCGATTTTGAAAAATGTGCCTACTTATCAATTGGGTAATGTGGAAGAAAGAGAACATGTGTTTAAGAACATTAACCAGATGGTGATCAAGAAAACAAATGAAAGCGGGGGCTATGGCATGCTGATGGGAAGTGCTGCCACCGAAGAAGAAATTGTAAAATATAAATTGGAGGTTTTACAAAAACCAAGAGAGTTCATTGCACAACCAATTATCAGTTTATCATCGGCGCCGTGTTATATGAATGGTAAGCTTGTTCCCCGAAGGGTTGACCTGCGGCCTTATGCTTTGTGTGGGCCGGGAGGAATTGAAATTGTGCCGGGAGGATTAACCAGGGTTGCATTGAGAGAAGGTTCGCTGATTGTAAATTCATCGCAGGGTGGTGGAAGTAAGGATACCTGGGTGTTGGCGGAATAGCCCCTCCTATCCTCCCCGAAGGGGAGGGAAAAGGAGGAGATTGACGATAAGATTATTGCGAAAAAATAAAAATGAAGAAAATAATTTTTTAATAAAACACAATCAATCCCCCTTTAGGGGATAGGGGTATGCTTAGCAGAGTAGCAGATAGTTTGTACTGGATGAGCCGTTACATGGAACGGACAGATGGCATTTTGCGGATGCTGAAAATAAACTATGCATCGTCGCAGGATGATATACAGGAATTTAGCTGGAAGCCGGTGCTTAAAATTTTTACTTATCTGAATGATGAAGAAATAAATGCTTTATCACATGATACAAGAAGCATTTTGCAATACATGGTTACGGGAAAAGAAAATCCTAACTCTGTTTTGAATATTGTTACACTTGCAAGAGAGAATGCAAGAAGCGTACAGGATCACATTACAAAAGAAATGTGGCAGTGCCTGAATGATTTTTATCACACCATGAGAGAAGAGAAATTAGAAGAACTGTTGCAAAGAGAAGACCCGATAACAATACTTGATATTTTAATTAAACAGGGCCTTTTATATTTTGGCACCACCGACGTTACAATGGCAAGGGGCGAAGGAAATTCATTCATTAATGTTGGCAAATATCTGGAACGGGCTATTCAATCTACAGATATACTGGAAGTAAAATTCAGCGACCTTAATTATGATTTGGATAAAGTTACAGAAACTACTTACTGGAAATATTTGTTGTTGTCTATCTCCGGTTATGAATTGTATTTGAAAACTTACCGCAGTGGTTTTGAAGCAAAGAATGTGGTGGCTCAGGTTGTGCTAAACGAGCAGTTTCCCCGTTCGGTGGTTTATTCCATTAACCAGTTACATCGCTATTTTGAAAGATTAAGAAGCGAACGTAATTCACCTTCCTTTAACCAAATCGATTTCATGATTGGTAAATTAAAAAGCCGGGTGAAATTCTCCACTTCGCAATCCATCATGCAGGAAGGGTTGCACAATTTTTTTCAGCAAACAAAAAAGGACTTATTTGAAATTGGCAAAACACTGAACCATAATTATTTTGCGTATTCATAAACAATATTACACCGTACTCTTAAAATATAAAAAATACAATGCCCCGTTTTATTATTCATCATGTAACTAAATATACTTACCAGCAACCTGTCAGCGACAGTGCCAACCAAATTGTTTTGTTTCCGCTGGTTGATGAAACCCAGGAACTGCTTAACCAGCAACTGATAATTACCGGCGAACCATTTGTAGAAATTTATACAGATTATTATGGCAATAAAACCGGTTCGTTTACAAACGTAGCACCCCACAGAGAACTATTGATTGATTCTACGGTAACAGTAATTACCAAACCAATTACATGGCCGCCCGAAAAAGAACCCATTCCAACCCAATGGGAATATTTGCCACAAATAAAAAACCTTGTTCCGTTTATAGATTTTTTAAAACAGGAAAATTTTGAAGCATTGCCCGAGGTTATTAAAATTGCTGATGCAGGGTTTTACAAAACAGTTTCTGTTTTTTTAGCGGCACAGCAACTGACAGAATATGTTTATAAAAATTTTGAATACATAAAAGGAATTACCAGCATTGAAACAACGCTGGATGAAATATGGAAACTGAAAGCCGGTGTTTGCCAGGACTTTGCACATATACTGCTGGCAATGCTGCGGATATTGGGTATACCGGCACGCTATGTAAGCGGCTATGTGTGCCCCAAAGATGCAGGCCTGCGTGGCGAAGGTGCTACACATGCATGGGTGGAAGCCTACATTCCTTTTTATGGGTGGATAGGGCTGGATCCGACAAACAATTGTGTGGTGAATGATTTACATGTTCGCCTGGCAATTGGAAGAAACTTCAGTGATTGCTCGCCGGTAAGGGGAACTTACAAAGGAACATCCAAACAAACGCTGGAAGTGGGTGTTTCTGTTTCGTATGAAGACGGCGCAGTAAAAGAAATGAATACCGTGTTAACAACACAACCTGTAAAAGTTAATGGCGATAATTCAAATTCGTACAGAAGGTATATGGAGATGATGATGCAACAGCAGCAATAGTAAATTTTTAATCAGCAGCAGGCAGTTCAGTAAATATACTTTTACAATGCTCACACTTATACAACTTACTATAGGTTGATGACTGCCCAAATAAAACCTGGTTTTTTGCTCTTTGCCAAAAGGATGCTGGCAGGGTAGTTTTTTCTTCAACAATTAAAGAATTGTTTTTACAGACCGGGCAGGGAATTTCAGCAATGTATGCAGATTCAGCTTCTTGTATTACTCTTTGCGCTTTTTCAAAATCCACATCTGCCACAAATAATTTAATTCCGCCAACAGCAGGGTTTAACAACGGGTCAATAGTAATTATGTATTCATCTTTTAAATGACAATTGATTTCATTTTCCTGCAAAAGACCCAGGGTCATATTTGCAAGTACATAATTATCGTAGGAAGCGATTTGATTAAAATCTGCGTCTGTCATATTTTATCTCCCAAAATCGTCCCCATACTCTTCAGCATATTTTTCATATTTCTTTATGAGGGCAATATTCTTTTTTTCAATCTCTGTTAAATCCTTTTTTACATCCACCGTGTTAGGGATGTACCAGTCTTTGTCTTCAAACTGCTCCCTTAATTCTTTCTTTTTAAAGCAGTAGCCATGCCTTGCAAAAATTTCATTACGCATAGTTTGCAGTTCTTCTTTCATCAGGTTGCTTACGTCTTCTTCTGTAAGTAAAATTTTGGATGCCTGAGGATATTGGCCCACATCAACCAAATACTTAAACACATTTCTTGTAAGCGAAAAATCTTTTGCACCGCCATGCCCTCCTTCTTTATAAGGCTTCCAGCTTCCGGTAACAGCATTCGGTTTTTTTTCGTCAAAAGAAATCGTAAACACACCATCATATTTATCATCACCCGGCTCTCTTGCAACAATAGAATAAATGCTGCCGGCCATTTTTGCAAGTCCGCTAAAAGGGCGGTCGTTGCCGCCAACAACACTTCTTCCCTCCACAGTATCCCCAATAACCCTTGTTATAAGCAGGGTAATCTTATTGTCGCCGAAAGGCCCCACAAAAGAACCCAGCAAAGGAGAATTAACAATTGCTGAAAGATTGGTTTCCTTTCCATCCTTTTTTTCTTCTGTATTTTTATTGCTGGAATTGCAGGAAATAAAAACAACTGCGGCAATGAGCATTGAAAAAAATATTTTCATAACAAACAAATTATTGTTTGTGTAAAATAAGCATTAGTTGATAACATACAAAAACATATTTGCTCTTACCGGTCTTGCGCTGCTGGCATTTTTTTCTTTTTTAATGCTGCGGATAATTTTTATTTATATCCCTGTGCAAAACGATGTGGGCTTCCTGCAACTGAAACAGGAATACATTCACATTGCTCAATGGCGCATTGCTTTCTTTACACATGTATTTACAAGTATGCTGGTGTTGGTTGCAGGGTTTACACAGTTCAGCAAAAAAATACTGAGGCAATGGCCAAAGCTGCACCGCACCACCGGGTATATTTATGTAATCAATATTTTACTGGTAACCGGGCCGGCAGGTTTACTTATGAGTTTTTATGCCAATGGCGGCATAAGCAGCCGCATTGCATTTGTATTGCTTGCTGTTTTGTGGATGGCATTTACGGCAATTGCTTTGTACAAAGCAATCAAAAAAGATTTCGGGCAGCATCGCATGTTTATGATAAGAAGTTTTGCATTAACCCTGTCGGCCATTACATTAAGGTGCTGGAAAGTGTTGCTTGCAAACTTTACAGATATACCACCTATGGACCGCTATCGAATTATTGCATGGCTTGGCTGGACGTTGAATTTGCTGATAGCGGAATGGATTATTTGGAAATGGATAAAAAAGAAGAAAGCGGGTGTTTATCAAAATCCCACACCAAGGCTCACTCCGCCCCAGCGATGATACAATCCGGTACGGAACTCTTTGGTAAGAAATGATTGCGTATAGCTAAAAAAAACTTTTTTAAAATTCACAATCACACCAGCATCTGCCTGAAAAGTTATTCTTGAAATATCTTTTGCAGCAATTATGTAAGGGCTGCTGCGGTTAAAAATTCCCCCTTGCATGGCAGCGTCGTATCCTATGATATTTGCTTTTGCCTGCCCGTAAAAATAATACTCAATCTTTTTTGTGCTGGATAAACTATTTACAAAAGGGTTATTAAAATTACCCGCTATAAAATTAAAACCGCCACTTACCCTGTCATTTAAAGTGCCTGCCTGAATTTCTGCTAAGCCATTTGCCAAAAAATGATTGCCATCTCCGGTTAATTTTTTTTCTGTTCCTAAAGTGTAGTTAATAACCGCATCATTTTTTATTTGATACTGCCAGCCATGCGGCAAAGGATTTTTTAACCAGCGGTGTATATTTGTTTGTATCTGTTTGCCCAAAGCTGCAGGTCCAATGATGCCGGCATTTAGTGCTGCATAAAATCTTTGCTTTTTTGTTTCGTTAATACCTGCGGCAAATGTTTTCAAAATAATACAACTTGCATAAGGCCTGTCTTCATAAAGAATGTTATCGCTTTCGGTACTTGTGGGAGTGTAACCCAAAAGATTAAGACCAACGCCATATTTATAAAAATATCCTTTTGGTTGGGGCAGCAGCTTGGTGAGTATAAATTTTTTAACCCCAGGGTTTACATATTCAAGCATAATACCCTGCGAATAATAATAATCAGCCTTGGTAAAAAAATCATTGTCGTAATGAAAGCGAAAATATTTTTTGCTTTGAATATTCCTGAAGCTGGCAGTGTTTTCTATTAACTGAGCCTTAGTAGAAAAGCAGCAAATAATTAACACGGCTGAAAAATAAAATCTATTGGCCATAACAGACATACGGAAAAAGAACTGCTGGCAGTTTTTAAACTAAAAGCCCCTGCAAAGCAAGGGCTAATAACAATATCAAGTATAAATGCATTAATTATTCAGCATCAGCGGCATCACCAGCATCAGCAGTTCTTCATTATCTGCCTGCTCACTTGGTTTTATAATGCCTGCTTTTGTTGGTGTACTTAATTCCATTATTACCTCACCTGTATCGGCACCACTTAGCATTTCAATTAAAAATTTTGCATTAAAAGCAATTTGCAAATCTTCGCCATCATACTGGCAGGTCATGCGTTCGTTACCTTCAAAACTAAAGTCAACATCCTGTGCCGCCAGTTGCAGTTCGCTGCCGCTGATGCTTAATGCAACCTGGTTGGTGCTTTTATTGCTAAACACACTCACCCGGCGCAATGCATTTTGAAAGTCGCTTCTGTTCACAGTCATCTTATACGGATTGTCAACCGGTATTACCACTTTATAATCCGGAAAACGGGCATCAATCAACCGGCAAACCAGTTCGGTGCCGCCATGTTTTACAAACAAATGATTGCTATTGTAACTAATGTTCAGCTCATCATCATTATTAGGCAAAGAACTTTTTAAAAGGCTCAGTGGTTTTTTAGGAACAATAAAAGAATCTTTCTTGGGGCAGCTTACATCTGTTCTTGTATATCGAACAAGGCGGTGAGCATCGGTAGCTACAAAAGTTAAACTCTTTTTATCCAGTTCAAAAAATACCCCCGTCATTGCAGGCCGCAAATCATCATTGCTTACAGCAAATACAGATTTGTTGATTGCAGTAACCAATGCACTTGATGTCATCGTAAAACTATTGGCATCATCTGCCGCAGGTTCTTTAGGAAAATTATCGGGATTTTCTCCCATCACTTTATACTTACCATTATCGCTGGTGATTTCCACGCCAAAGTTTTTATCAATATTAAAAGTGAGTGGTTGCTCGGCAATATTTTTTAAAGAGTCCAGCAATATTTTTGCAGGAATACAAACTTTGCCACTGTCTTTTGCCTCCACATCCAGGTGAACTTTCATTACCGTTTCAAGATCGGTAGCCACCACAGTCAGTTTGCCTTTTTCAATTTCAAACAAAAAATCTTCCAGAATGGGCAACACAGTATTGGTATTAATAACGCCGCTGATCTGTTGCAACTGTTTCAATAATGCCGATGACGAAACGATAAACTTCATAATAATATTTTTATTTGGGCAAATATAAAATTAACCGCCCTAAATGTACGGGCTATTTTTAAACAATTTTTGTATTAATTTTTGGGGACAAACATTATTACTTCATTCAACATCCTTGTGTCACTCACTTGTACAATATACCCTTATTCAGCTTTGGCCACCATACAGATTGTGTTTTATTTTACACTAAGCTTGCGTAAATTGCTTCCCTGTATAAATAAACAGCCGCTATATGTTCGACAAGTTGTTTGGTAGCCGAAAAAAGAACGAAGCCCCGGGCCCGGCCATTCCTTTTGGCCGCTACAGCGACAATAACAAAACGGTAGAAAAAACCAACCGCTGGACGGATGCCGACAATCTGTTTAAAGAAAAAAAATACCACGAAAGCATTGATGCCTTTTTCGATTACCTGCGGGATGATGCTGCCAACAATGTAATACTGAGCCGCAGTGGCAGCGATTTTAAATTTGAAATTTACCAGGGCAGCAAAATTGTAAGAGGCACGGGAAATGCAGAACATTTACAGGCAGA
Organism: Bacteroidota bacterium; assembly: GCA_031384415.1. GTDB lineage: Bacteria > Bacteroidota > Bacteroidia > Chitinophagales > Chitinophagaceae > Ferruginibacter. Next base: position 17,808 of record JANNAM010000126.1, on the reverse strand, counting down.
AGTTTCGCTGGCAAAAATGCCACAGCCTTCAGTGCCTGTGATGAGAAGGCTGCTGGAGCAAAATTTTTCTTTGTATTACAGCCGTTATTCTTTAGATGGCGAAAGATTGTGCATGCGCTTTGACAGCGATATTGAAACCGCCAACCCCAACAAATTATATTACGCATTAAAAGAACTGGCAACAAAAGCCGATAAGCAGGATGATTTACTGGTACAGGATTTTTCTTCGCTACAATCTTTGGACACTGAACATGTTGTTGAAATTCCGGAAGCAGAAAAAGAAACCAAGTTTGCATTTATGCAAAAATGGATAAGTGAAACTTTGAATTATATACCAACGCTGGATGCAGAAAAATTCAGCGGCGGCATTGCCTATTTATTATTAACGCTGGCTTACCGCATTGATTATTTAATTACTCCCGAAGGGAGCCTGCAGGCCGAACTTGAAAAAATCCCCATTTTTTACTTTGCCAAAGACGAAAAACCCACCACTGAAAAAAACAGCGCAATGATTGAAGCCTTTCAAAAACTTCAGTCCAAACCAAAAGAAGAAGTATTTAAAAATCTCTTCCGCAGCAAAAGCAGTTTTGCTATTGTGGCACCGCAAACACAAAAAACAATTGCCGAAGCAATTGCCAATGCCAACACAAGTATGTTTTGGTACAGGGATAATAATTACCCATTGATAGCTCAGCAAATTTGCGAATACGGCATTTCATTTTGCCAGTACTCTTACAGTTTGCCGAGGCCAATGTCGGATTTGTTTAAACTATTTATGCAGGTAAATTACTCCGATTATTTTGCGGCATTAGGGTTTACTAAAAACATTTACGATTCGGTAAAAAATAAATTTGACAGCGAAGCAATCACAGACAGAATAAAAATCATTGAAAAAGAATGGAAGAAAAAATATCCTAAGCTGGAGTTTAAAACTCAAAACCTTAAGTTTGATAATATGGTCAGCTTCAACCATTCTTTCAGCAGCGAAATTGAATCCCTAAACTTCGACAGCAAATAATGCCAACACAGGACATCATAGAAAAATTCCAGGGCGCTATTATCCAGATTGCCACACAAACTGGCAGCGGCACAGGATTTTATCTAAAAGAATTTGACCTTATTGTTACCAATAATCATGTTGTTGACAACAATACTGAAGTAACCATCCAGGGAAAACTGTTTGCCAAATCGCTAAGCCGTGTTTGGTACACCGACCGAAAACATGACCTTGCTTTTTTGCAACCACCAACCGGAGCAACACTTGCCCATGTTCAGCTTGGCCGCTACGAAGAAATGAAAGCCGGCGATGAAGTGCTTGCCATTGGACATCCTTACGGATTGAATTATTCTGCAACACAAGGTGTAATAAGTAAGGTGGACAGGATAAGAGATGGACTGAAGTTCATACAAATTGATGCAGCTATTAACCCCGGCAACAGTGGCGGGCCATTAGTAAATGATAAGGGCGAGATTATTGGAGTAAATTCTTTTATCATCCGGGGTGGCGATAACCTGGGCTTTGCGTTGCCGGTAGATTATTTACGAACTGCGTTGCAATTGTATTTGCCCAATAAAGGAACCGCAACAACCCGATGTGCCAGTTGCGATTTTTTAGTAACATCATCTAATATTGACTCCGGAAAATATTGCCCCAGTTGCGGCACAGAAGTTAAGCTGCCCGAAATACCGGAAAAAGAAGCCGAACCCATTGGTGTTGCAAAAACAATTGAAGGCGTTTTAAAGGATTTGGGTAAAGACATTAAACTGGCACGCAATGGGCCCAACAATTGGGAAGTAGAGGAAGGGAACGCTAAAATTAAAATTGCCTACAATCCCGATAATTTTTTTGTGGCCGGCGATGCATTTCTTTGCCAGATGCCCAATGATGCAACAAAAATAAAACCGCTCTACCGTTTTTTGCTGGAAGAAAATTATAAACTAAACGGGCTTGTGTTAAGCTGCAGCGGACAAAATATTGTGCTCAGTTGCATCATGTATGATTTAGACATGACACATGAAAACGGGAAAGAACAATTTGAAAAGCTGTTTAAAAAAGCAGATGAGTACGATGGTTTTTTAAAGAAAGAATACAATTGTATTGACAGGCTGGTGGAAAAATAAATTGCCCACTTATACAATCAAACCAACATCTTATACAGCGAAGTGCTTATTGTGCTTCGCTTTTTTTATATTTATGAATAATGAGAAAACAATTGCATTACATATTGTTTGCCTGCCTGCTGCTGTTCATTGCAGGCAATTTGTTTTCTCAAACCAACCAAACAATTTTTTATACCGTAAAAAATGGTTTGCCAAGCAACACATTGTACCGCACCGCCATTGACACCAAAGGCTTTTTATGGATAGCAACTGAAATTGGGCTGGCCCGGTTTGACGGAAAAAAATTCAGGAATTACAGCACAGCCGATGGCCTTACCGATAATGAAATAACCGATTTGTTTATAGACAGCAGCGGAAAAGTGTGGGCTATTCCCTTCAGGCGAACGCCCTGCTATTACAACCCCGGCACCGACAGGTTTGAAAACGATGAAACCGATAAAGAGCTTGCTAAAATAGAGCTGGCCACACCACACCGGGCTCACATACTTCAGTTTGGCGGTGTGGCATTCAGCAACAGCCTGCGACAGATTTTTATTAACAAGGAAAATAAAACAACTGTTTTTTCAAATAAACTTTATGCTAAAGCAAGCCCGCCGTTTAAAATGGTGGAATATAAAAATGACAGGTATTTAATTTTTGCAGAAGACAGCATCCGTTCTTTGGTAAACGGAGAAATAGAAAATAAACAAGCAGTAAACCGGAAAATATTAATGTGCGAAAGCGTTGGTAATAAAGTTTATATGGCAGCCATTAATTCTATCATTGTTTACCGGTTTGATGAAGCAGGAAACGTAACCTTAATCAATGAAAAGAAATTTCCTTTTGAACTGAGGATTTTTTGCAAAACAGGGAAAAGGTTTGCCATTACATCGCTTAATGGCACCACCTATATGCTGGACAAAAACACACTGGAACCAACCGAAATTATTTCGGCCACCGAAGGTGTGCCTGTAAGAAATGTGCTGGAAGATAATGACGATAATATCTGGCTGTCTACCATGGACCGGGGGCTGGTAAAAGTGCAGAAAAAAAGAATTTCATCTTTTGACATACCTGAACTGAAACAAAATTTTAATGCAGTTTTTAAAACCAAAAACATTTTTGCCGGTAACAACAATGGCGAAATTTACCGCTACGATGGCCTGTATGCAAAAAAGCTGCAACTAAACAGCGATAAAAACATTGATGCATGGGTAAGAAAAATAATCAGTACAAACTATGGCATTTATGTATCTACCCAATCGGGTTCTTTTATCATTGATGAAGAAACCTTTTTAGTAAAAACGGTTTTTAAAACAAATAACCGTTCTTCCAAGGCGGCATTTTTGTTAAATGATTCTGTAATACTGCTGGGCGGGCATGCTTATGCCAGCCGCTATAATTTAAAATCACAAAAACCAATTGACAGTATTGCAAAAAGAGTGGTAAGCCTTGGCGCCGATGCAGCAGGCAATATTTATATTGGCAGCAACGAAGGGCTTTTTTTATGGAAGGAAAATAAATTGGTAAACATGGGCGAAATGAGAAAAGGCTTTTCTTATAAAATAAATACCATGGCCGGCTCGCCGGATAGTTTAATGTGGATTGGCCTTGGATCGGATTCGCTGATAATAATGGTAAACAATAAATGGATTGCTTCGCTGGCGCTGGGCGGTGTTATACAGGGCAGTGTGTGCAAATCGCTTTACTGCAACAGGGCCGGCGAAGTATGGCTGGGAACCAACAAGGGACTTAACAGAATTAACTATCAGTACAGCAACGGTAAGTTTATTTTTAACAACACTTATTTTGGAACCGCAGATGGTTTAATTGGTGAGCAGGTAAATGATATTGTCATCCAGGACAGCCTTATTTATGTTGCCACCAATGAAGGAATCAGTTATATGCCGGCGCATATACAATTGCCCATATCGGACATTCCCGCATTTATTACAAGCGTAAGCATCAACAGCAAACCGGTTGAGCTAAAAGAAAAATATTCGCTTGATTATAATGAAAATGATATCAGCATTGATTTTTCCGGCGTTGATTTAACCGGTTTTATTCCTTTGTTTGAATACAGCAACAACGATGGCCCCTGGCAGCGGACCGAAAAAATAGAATTAAAAAAACTTGCCCCGGGAAGTTATAAAATAAAGGTTCGTGCCATACGACGTGATGGTAAACCAAGCGCCAAGGAAGGGGTTGTTTTATTTGAGATTAGTACTCCATTTTGGCAAAGCAGTATTTTCTGGACAGTACTTGTATTGTTTATGTTTGTCACCCTGCTTTATCTTCAGCAGCGCAGCAATAAGCTGAAACAAAAAACAGCGCTGGAAAAAGTGCTCACCGAAAAAAGACTGACCGAACTGGAAATGCAGGCGCTGAAAGCTCAGATAAATCCTCATTTTGTTTTTAACTGTTTAAATTCCATTAAGGGATTTATTTATGATAAAGATTATGCACAGGCAGATAAATATCTAGACCGGTTTTCGGATTTAATGAGAAGCACCATTGATAATTCTGATGCTTCCATTATTTCTTTAAAAGACGAAATCGCTTATCTGGATAATTACCTGCAATTGGAAAAATTACGCTTTGACGAAAAATTCAACTATGTTATTGATGCAGATAAAAACATTGCTGCGGCAAATGTTTTTATACCGGCAATGCTGCTGCAGCCCTATGTTGAAAATGCCATCCGCCACGGTATGCGGTTTTTAGAAAATAAAAAAGGGGAAATAAAAATAATAGTAAAAACAGGAGATAATTTTTTAGTTTGTGAAATTGATGACAATGGTATTGGCAGGGAAAAAGCAGCAGCGCTAAAAAGTAAAATGCACATAGAATACCAGAGCAGAGGAATGAACATTTCGAAAAGAAGGGCAGAGTTGTATAAAATAGAACAGGAGATAATTGACAAAAAAGATGCAGCCGGAAATGCCGAAGGCACAAAAATCATTGTAAGAATCCCCTTAGAACTTAAGCCATGATAAACTGTATAATAATTGACGACGAAACAAAAAACATAAAGCTGTTGCAAAACATGCTTTCAATACATTGCCCGTCAGTTAATATGCTGGCCACAGAAAACGATGCCAAAAAAGGAATACTGTTAATTGCCGAACTGCAGCCGCAACTGGTTTTTTTAGATGTGGAAATGCCGCACCTTAATGGCTTTGATATGCTGAAACAACTGGAGCCTGTTGGTTTTGAAACAATATTTGTTACCGCTTACAGCCATTATGCCATTGAAGCATTTGAACACCATGCCACCGGTTATATAACCAAACCAATCAATGCCGAAAAATTAATTGCTGCAGTTGCCACAGCAATAAAAAAGATTGAAGAAAAAAGTATCAACAAAAATCTGTTCTCTCTTTTGGAACAAAATACCAGACAGGCGGCGCCCAATAAAATTCCGCTTTCAACAACCAATGGATTGGTGTTTGTAAAAATTGCTGATATCATGTATTGCGAAAGCAGCGGTAATTACACCAATTTTTATTTAAGCGACAATAAAAAAATTATGGTAAGCCGCCAGTTGGGTGAATATGAAAAATTGTTGCCGGAAACAGATTTCATCCGCATTCATGATAAATACATCATCCAGCTTTCTTACATAAAAGAATACATAAAGGGCAGCGGCGGCGACGTGGTACTGGAAAACGGAAAAGAAATTCCGGTAGCTGCCAGGCGCAAGGAAGATTTTATGGCAAGGTTTGAAAAATGGATAAAAAGAAAGAATTAAGCATTTAACGCTTATACAATATCTGCCCACGCTTATACAATCAGCAAAACCTCCCAAAAGTTTCTTTTAATCTTTAGGTTGCAAAAACTGCTTCAATGAAGAAACTAAAACTTTTGCTGCTGTTGCTTGGCTTAACAGGCAGCGCCGCCTTCGGCCAGATTAACCAGATAAAAATTATAAGCTTTACAGTAAAACCAGTGTTGCCTGCTAAGGTAGATGACTGGCAATCTATACCCGGAGCGCTGATACTTACTGCACAAAGGCTTCCAACAATACAATTGAGAGAACCCAAAATGGTGGTGCAGATACGCAGCAACGGCGCTGTTATTTGTGGCAACAATGCCGGCACTGCACAGCCCATCAGCCCATTTGATGTAAAAACATTTACCACCTCCGAACTTACAGGCCCGCTTGTTAATTGCCCCGTGTTAAAAGAAGGAACTTACCAGATTTGTGTTCAGTTTTTTAATCTGGATCATATTGCTATCAGTAACGAAATGTGCCGTGACTTCAGAGTGGAAGTTCCCAAAGCAGAAGACTATGCTCCACCAACATTGATTACTCCTGAAAACGGAAAAAAGATCAGTAAGAAAGATATACTGAAACCAGTTATGTTCAGATGGACACCGCTGGTACCAAAAGCTAAAGAGCCTGTTACTTACCGCCTTACTGTATGGCAACTGATGCAGGGGCAAAATGGTATTCAGGCAATGAAGAGCAATCCGCCCCTGTTTACAAAAGATGTTTTAAACATTACGCAAGCCACCATAACCAATCTGTATACCGGCCCCTGCAAGCCGCCCTATCTCTGCGATTATATCTGGCAGGTGCAGGCATTAAATAAAGATGATAAACCAATAGGAAGAAACAATGGCTACAGCGAAACCTTTAGTTTTAAAATACTGGATGATAACATCAACACAAAAATTGACAGTGTAAAAATTGGCTGCTGTGTAAATGGTAAACAAAGTGTTTATGTAAAAGTAAGTAACCTTCACCCCACCAACCAGGCACAGGTTACTGCAATAAAATACAGGGTAAATGGCACCGGGCCGCTTACTATATTATCTCCAACAGTGCCGGTGTTGCCTTTTACAATTGCTGCCAACGGGTCGCAGGCATTTACGGGCTCCATTAATTGTGTGGACAGTATGAAGACCATCAAATTTATTGTAGATGCCATTTGGCCAACTGACCCCGATAATATAAACACCGAAACTGCATGGGATACTTTGCGCTGTGCCTGCGATGCATGCGATGAAAAACATTTTACATTGAATACGCCGGCACCGGCGCCCATAAACTGGAACAACAATACGCTTTCATATAACCAGCAAATAACCATCACCACCACACCATCTAAAACAATCAAAACCATCACAGCCGATTTGGTTTATTTTGAAATGGTGCCCGAAAACGATGATTGCATTGCCTGTAATAAAGATGCTGCTGCTTATGGCCATTTTGCCAACGGTACCAATACACAAAGCTGGAACGGGCCGCAGCAACAACTAAATATTTCAATTACTACACCGCAAATAGTCAGTTGCTGCAGTGCTGTTTTTAAATGGTGCATTCGATACAAGGTTGTGTTCACCGACTGCACCACGTGTAATAAATTAGTTTGTTATGAAAAGAAAAAAGATGGTTGTCCAAACCCGGTTCCTAACAACAATAACAACCCCAAATAATCAGCCATGAAAAAGATAAACAACTATATAAAGCATGGAATAATTATTCTGCTTACAGGCTTTTTTATTTTGGGTGCCAATAATAAAAGCATTGCACAGGCCTGTAATCAGGTAGAAATTCTTTACCAGCAACCAGATTGTTATAAACCCAAAGGTTCTGATGGTGCAATTGGCCCGGGCCAGGAACGAAACTGCACGCCCATTACTGTTTGTGTTAACCAGCCATATACTTATACTGCAGGCGGTGTGTGGGCAAGTTATTTATGGGTAATAACATCGGGGCCGGCAACGCCGCCCATTAACCCCAATGCAACATCGGCCAATGTAAATATTACATGGCCATTGGTGGGAACTTATATTCTTACATTAACTGTTACAGATGCCGGGGGCAATGTATTTACAAAATGCCTTGAAGTAACAGTGAAAGAAAAACCTGTTGCCAATTTCACTTTTAATTTTAATAATGCATGCGCCGGTTCAACCATTAATTTTATCAATGGCACTGTTTTTTCCGGAACGCCCTCTTACAGCTGGAACTTTGGAGATCCTTTATCTAATTCAAACACTTCTGCACTGCAGGATCCATCACATCTTTATGCAAATGCAGGAACTTATATTGTTACTTTGATTGCATACAGTACCATGCTTGTGCCGGGCGGCGGCAACGGACAGCATGGCGATTCATTATCACTGGTAACCTGCTGCGCCGATACCATTAAGAAAACAGTAACCATTTTGCCGAGCAAGGTTAAAATTGAATGTATCAGCACTGTTTGTGCCGGCGACACTGCAAAATATACTGCAGTTGGTTGCGGCAGTCCGGTATGGGGAACTCCGGTGGGTGGAACAATAATCAATACTACAGGAAACCAGGTTATTGTTGTTTGGGGAAATGGAAATCCGCAGGGGCAGTTGTCTGTTATTTGTGGAGCATGCACTTCTTATGTTACAGTTCCAATTGTTCCTTCAAACCCTATCATAGTTGGTAATACATCGCCCTGTAACAATGCACTTAGTTCCTATGCTGTACCATACTTACCGGGAACATTTTATACATGGACATTGACAGAATTACCCAGCACCAATGCCAATAATTTATTAAGCACTTATCCTGATAACAACACCGTATGGATTAACTGGGCAAATGCAATACCGGGGGCAACTTATCAGCTTTCCATAACGCTTTTAAATAAACATTTGTGTTGTACATCTACCGGAAGTATTAACATTACACCCAAACAAAAATTTATTATTACCGGCCCTTCCGGTATTTGTGCAGGGCAAAATGTAACATTTTCGACCAACCCCGGCGGAACATTTAACTGGACGGTAGCGCCAACAACCGGAGTAGTGCCACCATCATCTCCGGGAACTGCATTTTACAACGCTGCATTTAATACCGCAGGCACATTTGTGATAACAGCAACCGATGTTTCCAGTTCATTTTGCAATACAACGGCTTCAACGAGTGTGCAGGTTATTCCCATGCCTGTTGCCGGAACCATAATTGGGCCGCTAATAGTTTGTTTGAATGGCCAGTACACTTATAGCATGAGCACAAATGCCCCGCTGGGCTGGTATTATGAATGGACAATAACCAGCGGATCGTTTCAGCCAGGTAATATAACACCAACAATAGCCGGCAACAGCGTAACAGTTTTATGGACGGGTTACGGAACCTTATCTGTTGTTTTAAAACAAAGTGCCTCACCTTTTTGCCAGGTTACCGGCCCGTCAATTACTGTAACTGCTGCAACAGTTGGCAGCGTAAGCGGCACTTTAAATGTTTGTGTGGATGGCAGCGGAAGTTATACTTTAACTGGTGGCAACCTGGCACCGGGAGAAGTTATCACCTGGACAATTTCACCATCAAGCCACGGAACAATTACTGCAGGTCAGGGAACAAGTACTATTACTGTGTTATGGCACGGACAAGTAGGTCCAGGCCCATGGGGCCCGGTTACTATCAGCGCTTCAACCGGCTGCGGCCCGGCTGTTCCGCTAGGAGGGATAATGATTTATCCCAAGTTTAATTTAACCATCACTTCATCTGGCATTGATATTTGCCAGCCCGGCGGACTAACTTTAACCGCAAACGGAGCTCCACCTCTTGCAACTTATTTGTGGACTCCGGGTGGACAAACAACTCAATCTATCAGCCCGGTTACAACTGCAGGCATTTATACCGTAACAGCCATCAAGGGTGGTTGTACTGCTTACAAAACTTTTACAGTAACCGATCCGTTTTTAATTATACCAGTTACCTGTGGCGTAGGAACATGCAATGGTTTAAACACAAATGAACAATTGGGTGTTGCTGTGGTAAAACCCATTGTGGGAACTTTTACTTACCAGTGGTACAGCGGTGTTTATCCCTCCGGAACATTGATACCATCGGCAACAACGCCAAATTATCTGGCACCAACTTATGGTAGTTATTATGTAGTAGTAACTTATGGCACCTGTTCAAAGTATGTAGCATTTAATGTGGCAAAAGTTTGTTGTCCCGATGTAAATAATCCAACCATAACAAACGTTACACAAATAAGCTGTAATAAATTTTCTTTTACTGCTACCACTCCAAACCCAACCGGCGCAACCATCACCTGGTATTTTGGCGATGGCACTACAGCACCCGGCGCATCTGGTGTTCCTATTATACATACGTATGCCAATGCTGGTGTTTATTGTGTTAAGTTTTGTGTAGGGCCTCCATCTCCCAACCCAACTAATTGCACAGGCAATTGCATAGCAACAAAAGTTACTGTTCCCATACAGGCAAACTTTCTTTATACGCTTGGCTGCAATGGCTGCCTGAATGTAATAAACACTTCAACAGTTATTATTTCTCCGCCTGCATCGGTTTCTTATTTATGGAACTTTGGCGATGGTAATACATCCACGGCTCAAAACCCCGGACAACATTGTTATGCAAATCCCGGTAGTTACACTGTTACACTTACAATTACTTATAATAACAATGCAGTTCCTGTTCTTACCTGCACAAGTGTTGCAACGCAAACAGTTATTTATACTCCGCTTGCAATAAATTTTAATACCCCTGTCTGTACAGGCTCGCCGGTTAATTTCACTTCATCTCCCGGAGGGTTTATTACTTATTCCTGGAACTTTGGCGATGGTGGAACAGCTTATACAGCATCAACAACACATATTTATAATACAGCGGGAATTTATACTGTTACACTTAGTGTAACTGATGCTTTGGGTAATACATGTACTGTTACTAAAAAAGATACTGTTCTTGCCGGTATCAGCAGTTGTACTATTCTGCCTGCATTTCTTTGTCCCGGAAGTACAGCAACATTAATAGGCCCGGCAGGACCTTACACTTATTTATGGGAAGTTGAAACAGGGTTGAATGTGTGGGCTGCTGCACCCGGAGTAAATAATACAGTTAATTATACAACTACGGTTCCGGGATTTTATCATGTGATAGTTTCAAATGCAAACAACTGCACATGCACCTCTAATAAAGTAGAAGTAAAAACAGTTCCAAAGCCCAAAGCCAGCTTTACCATTTCGCCCTCTAAAAATATTTGCCAGCCCGGCGGAATGATTACACTTACTGCACCACAGGTGGGTGGATATACTTACGCATGGTATGCAAATGGTAATTATGGCAGCTCAATTGGCGGCGGTCCTTTTTATATGACCTTTGTTTCGGTAACAACAATTTACAATCTCATCGTTACAAATCAGTACGGATGTAAAGATACCTGCACACAAACAGTAACAGTAAATCCGTTGCCTGCGCCTCCGGTTATTTCATCGAATCCTACGGGAACATTGTGTGAAGGAGGTCCGATTACTTTAACAGTAACCAATTATGCCAATAACATAACATGGAATACGGGAGCAACTACATTAAGTATTATAGTAACAACAGCAGGAACTTATATTGCCACATATACCAATCCTTTAACAGGCTGTTCGGCCAGTAAAAAAATTGTTGTAAACAGGAGGCCTTCGGCAGGGTTGTTCCCTCATTTCTGCGATTCTATTCCTTGTAATTGCAGCAGGCCATTTGTAATTTATGCACCCAATCCTTTAATAGGAGCTTTTGCATCCAACTACAATATCAACTGGTATAATGCAAATACAAATGTATTGCTCGGCAGCGGGCCATCTTATAACAATGGCGGGCTTGGTGTGCAAACCGGCAGCTATTATATAATTATCACTGATCAAACAACAGGTTGCAAAGACACCAGCAATAATTATTCTGTTATTGTTCCAAAATGCGATACGTGCGATTGTAAAGAAAGTAAATGGGGTAAAATTATTTTATCAAAAGGGGTAATTGCGGCAGCAAATAAAAATATAAAAGATAATGTTCCTCCGGCTGCCGGTGAAACCGAATTGAAGTGTAATAATAATTATACACTTAAATGCAATCAGCCTTACACAATCAATGCATCTTACATCTGCAAAGACACCAGTTGCCCCGGAAAAGTTACCTATTCTTTACAGCCACCATCTGGCCTGCCCATTACAGGTGATGTGCCTGCAACATTTACACCAACACTAAACGGTGTTTATATTCTTACACTATATGGCTGGTGCGGCAATAAAAAATGCGACAGTTGTATCATTGACCTTACAGTAAAATGCGACACCTGCGATTGCAAGGGAAGTAAGTGGGGAGAAAAAACTTATACAATTGATAATGTTACAAAGAGCATTACCTGCATGAAACCTAATGATAAGGCAATTGATGTAAAATGTAAAACCCCAATAACTATAAATGCAAATTATAATTGCACTGGTGCCAATTGTCCGGGTGCTGTTACTTACAGTTTGGTACAGCCTTCCGGAACCACAACCGGTAATGTACCATTAACATTTACAGCAAACCAAACCGGAACATACATTGTTACACTTTATGGAATGTGCGGCACTACTGTTTGCGACAGTTGTGTTATTAAGTTTTCAACAAAATGTGTGGAGGATACAACCTGCTGTCCTTATAATATTACCGTAAAAGAAACCTCAACGCAAACAACGCAGATAACAAATCCCAATGCTACGGTTGCCAATTCTACTTTTAGCATCACCGGCCCCACAGGAAATTTATTTACAGAGATTAGAGCTGATGTAATAAATTATACACTCACTGATAATTATAATAAAGAGTGTATCAATTGCAAAAGTTTTCCTTACAGTTGGGCAAGTATTTACCAGGCTGGCAATATTGGAGCAATCGTTCCAAAGATTACTATGTATGGCGGAACAACGGTGCATCCTTTCAATCCATCGGGCGCAGGAATGTATCAAAACCCAAGAGAAGTAATATGGAACAGCACAACTCCATTTGCTTTGCCCAACAATATAAACATACAATTCTTATTACCACCTGCATCCATCATTGATTGCTGCGAACTGACAGCAAATATTTGTGTGAAGTTTACTTTCAGGGATAAAGATTGCAAAGAGTGTGAAGTAATTGTTTGTTACAAAGTAACTATCAAACCAGGCGGTGGCCACAATGATGACAAAGCATGCAACTGCGATTTTAAACCGGTATTGAAATATGAGGCCAATGGCGGACAAACCGGGAGTAAAAATTTAAACTGCGGCGAAACGATGGATCTTTTTGCAGGAAATATTTTTGCAAGTGTGTTACCCAGCTTTACCTGTAAGGACCAAAATGGAAAAGATTGCCCCGGCTCATCATTGACTGTAACAATAACAAAACCTGATAATACAACACAGGTTTTAACAGGGCCTAATTATAATTATACTTACACATTGGGAATGCCGGGAATATTTGAATACACTTTATCCGGTTTGTGCGGAGGGAAAAAATGCGAATGTAAATTCAAAGTAAACATTCCCAATAAATAAAAAGCTGGTTATGAAAATAAAAATTATTGGAATTTTCTTTTGTTGCCTGCTCTTGTTTTGTAACAACGGCACAGCCCAGGATAAAAAACCCTCCTTCTCTGTTTCGGGAACGATGGGGGTTAATTATGAAGGCTATGGCTTAAGCCGAAAACCTGCCGGCTGGACGGGCTACACACCACGAAGGCCATGGAACCAGGTGAGGTTTAGTTTTCAACCCAACTTTCAGTTTGGCAAAAACTTTTCGCTGCCATTTAATATTAATGTAGCTGCATTGCCCTCCAACTTTGCAGGGCCTTACAGTGGTTTTATTCCCGGAGGGCCAAAGCAAAATTTTAATCAGTGGATAACAAACCCTGTAAATAACATTGCAGTAAATCCAAAATATAAATGGGCAGAACTGCAGTTAGGAACACAATATTTAAAGTACAGCGATTTATCTACCGGCGATATTGGAATATTTGGTGCAGGAGTTGATTTGAAGCCAAAGACTTACCGTATAAAATTTTTTACCGGCACGTCGCAGCAGGGCATTAATTATTTAAGCGGTCCGCCAACAATAACCGGGGCTTTTAAAAGAAAGAACTGGATGTTTCAGTTAGGAAAAGAAGAAGAAGGGAAATATAATCTGGCATTTAATTTTGCAAAAGGAAAAGATGTGCCGGCTTCATCGGCGCCGCCACCGTTAACCGTAAAACCACAGGAAGGATTTGTACTTAGTTTGGTAACAGATGTGTTTTTTAACCAGGGCTGGTATGTTAAAGCCGAAGGTGCCCAATCTATTTTCACTAAAGATTTAACTACACCACTAACAACACTCATTAAATCTTTTAAACCATTTATTGATGCACACACTTCCACGGTTAAAGATTATGCAGGGCAGGCATCCATTGGGAAAAAATCAAAAGACCTTGACATTAGTGTTACAACAAAATACCTGGGTGCAGGTTTTCAAACAACTGGCTATCCATACCAGCAACCCGACCGGCTGGATTATACTTTGAATACAAGATTTAATGCGATGAAAAATAAAATGAATGTGGTGGCAAGTGTTGGCCAAAGGGTAAACAATGTTAGCAATACTGCATTGAAAGCAAAACAATTTATTGGCAATTTAAACTGGTTCACACAGTTTAGCGACAAGTTTAGTTTAAATGTTAACTATAATAATTTTGGTTTTCAATCTGCCAGCGGCATCAATCCTTTCGGAATAAAAAATGTGAGCAATGATCTAGGGGTGAATCCGACATTTACCTGGGCAAATACAAAAATGAACAACCTGCTTAGCTTAAGTTACAACTACAGTAAATACGATGAACGTGATGTTATCACCGGGCTTACTACTTCAAATAATACACATACGGCCTTGCTTACTTACGTACCCACTTTTTTAACCAAAGAAATCAATCCCGATTTTAGCGCTATGTATTTTTACAACAATGCGCCGGGCGCTAAAACAACTTTGTTCACCATTAGCAGTGCATTAAGTATGCCTGCAGCAAAAAAGAAACTGCAATTGCGGGGGCAGCTGCAATACACTTTGGGAAAATTAAACAGCTTCAGCAGCAATAATAATTTTATTGCAAGCTGCACCGTTGACTGGAAAATTACAAAGCAGTTTACTTGGAATACTTTTTTGACAACCAATTATTTTAAGTACGGCAATGAAATTATTCCCAATGGTGCCAATTATTTAGAGAGCACCTGCCGAACAGGATTTCAATATCGCTTTGATACAAAAAAAAATAAATGAAAATGAAAAAGATTATTTCTTTACTTGCTGTAATATTTATAGTTGCCGATGCTGCGGCACAGTTTCAGACCAACCTGGTATTGAGCGCCACACCGCCGGCCCAGTTATCCGATTGGGGAAACCGGAAAGAAGTGCTGACTTTTATAGTAAATGCAGGCGCAGGGCTAACACCCACATTTAAAATAAAAAGCGAAATAAAAACAACAGACGGAACTGTAATAGGCACTACCGACCTGGCAAATGCAAGAACCTTTACATCGTCAACAGCCACATCTCTTTTTTATGCAACCGATGTGCTTCCATTAGAGTATATGATTTTTACTGGCAAATACAAATCATCATTGGCAAAAACCGGAAAGCTGCCAGCTGATAATTATATTCTTTGTGTGCAACTGGTAAGGCCAACAGATTTTACACCGGCATCGCAGCAAACCTGTAAAAACTTTTACCTGGCATCGCTGCAGTTGCCCATTTTGATGAAACCTTCTAATGGCGAAGTACTGGATGAAAAAACTGCACAAACGGCCATCACTTTCAGGTGGACGCCTGTGGTGCCCCGGCCATCAACACCGGTTACCTACCGCATTCAGGTATTTGAAGTGATGGAAAATCAAAATCCCATGCAGGCATTAAGAAGCAATCAGCCTTTGCTTGATAAAGAAATAAGGGGAACAACACAATTTATATGGAGGCCACAACTTATGTTTAAAGAAGAAGTAACTGATTCATTGAATAATAAAAACCGGGAAAATATTTTTATCTGGACAATACAGTCTCTCGACGACCGCAGCAGCCCCATTGTTCAAACAGATGGCAGCGGCGAGGCAAGAAGCGAACCATTTGTTTTTAAAATAAAAAATAAGGATGCTAAAAAACCAAAAAGTAATTAAATCCCTCTTCAAAACAAAACCCCATCTTTTAACGAATGGGGTTTGTTTTTAAAAAAATATATTTACCAGTCCACAGCGTAAGTAATTTTATTTTTTACCTGAGGATAAATTTTTCTGTACAATTCGTTCAAAATTTTCTCTTTGCCCGGTATATCATTAATTCGGTTGTTAACGAGTGCCCAGTCGCTGTTGCTTAACGCCCTGCTGTCGCCGCTGTAAGTGGCGCTTTCTTCTTGCCAGCTATAATCTTCATAAACAATATTGTGGCTAATATTTTTATGTGTTACTACATCACTAATGTTCACCATCATTTCACCTCTTGCAGTAAAAGATTGCCTGGTTATATACAAAGTGGCTTGTGCGGTTTGATAAATTGTTTTTCCGCTGCTGTCTCTTCCGGTTTCAATTTGTTTGCTCACATTGCGGCTGTAGCTGTTGTTTGAAGGACGTGGAATATCTATGTTTCGCAAAGTAAGATCCACTACCCAGTCTGGCTGAATATTATCACGCCTTGCTTCCCATTCGGTATAAAATTTTGCAGGATATCGGCTTGAATAAGTACCACCAAGTTCCCTTACCAATGTTCGCTGAAAATATTCATTGCTGTAATTGTATCCATAATTTCCCCAGCCTGTGTTGAAGAAAAATGAATTATCCTGCACGGGGTTTATCTGCACATTTACAATGGCATTTTGATAAGCCTCATCCATTTTTGCTTTTGTGTCTTTATAATTGGATACATACTGGTTTGCTTTTTTGAAATAGCTGTATGCCTGTTTTGCATTATCCCTTCCCGAACCTGCCAAAAACAATTGAGCCTGCTGATAGTAATCTTCGGCGGCCGATTGTTTAATATCGTAAATAGCATTTTGATAAGAAGTTGCAGCTACTAATTTTTCTGCTGTTGCAGAATTGCTGATGGCGTCATACATTTTTTGCAGCGTAGCGTATTCATCTAATATTTTATCCCAGCGGTTAATTTCTTTGTAGCTGTTGTAAGTGTTTATTTTTTTAAGATGACGATCCTGTGCTTTGGGATACAAAACAGGTAATGCTGCCAAAGCATCGGCATCATTACTGCTTTTGTTTAATTTTTTAACTACGTCAAACAGGGTTTTGTCTTCATCAACCCTGGACAAATAATCTTTACTGGTTTTGCAGCCTGCAATAAGCAGCACTGTGGTAATGGTGTAAAATAATTGTTTCATAATTTGTTTCCTCCTTGCATAATAATTACAAAGCGAATACCAATTGAAAAATGTTAACCGGTCTTGTAGAAACTTTAACAAAGCAAAAAGTGACAGCGAAAACAATATATCTGTCATCTAAAGTTAAGTAAGTAAAAATGCGAAGAGATAAAGAATTGTTAGCAGTTTTTCAATATTTAACAAGGTCTGCATCTAACTTTTTTGCAAGACCTTCGGCGCCCCACCGCATCACAACGTTATGGTTCCATTTAAATAATGGCCTTAAAAGGGGGGCCAAAATTTTCATCCACTTTTTTGTGGTATTTACATTCCAATTGTATTGTACAGTCGTAATTCCAATATTATATGATAATTGCCATTTGCCCTCACCTTCCAGTTCACCAATGGCATCCCCTTCTAATATGTATGGCCTTTCTACTTTTGTAGAAATTACATCAAAACTAAGTGTGTATGGAAGTGTACTTCTCCAGCTATAGTGCATCATTTTTCCAATTTCATTGGCGTCTCCCTGCGAAATTGCCTCCACTTTTTTAACACCTTTCCACCATTTCGG